>NZ_JAQGLJ010000005.1 GCF_028292945.1 Sphingomonas bacterium
TTCCGCTGCGCGGCGACGCTCGTCATCGGCGGCGCGGGCGCGCGCCTCGCCCTCGCGGCGGCGGGTTTCCTCCAGCGCGCCCATGCGCTGCTCTTCGGCTTCGCGAAGCAGCTTGGACTGCCGCTCCTGCGCCGACAGTTGCACTTCGGGGCGCGGCGCTACCGGGGCGGCAACGGGAGCGACTGGTGCAGGGACCGGCTCGGCGGCGACGGGCGCGGCGGGTTGCGCGCCGGCGCCACCTGGGCCCGGGCCGAGCACACGGCGGCGCTTGACCTCGACCTCGACCGTGTTGGTGCGGCCGTGGCTGAAGCTCTGCTTGACCTTGCCCACCTCGACCGTACGCTTCAGCCCCAGGGGCGCGCGCATGCCAAGCTTGGGCTTGTCGTTGTCGGTCTCGCTCACTCGTATTCCTCGTTCAGTTCACGGCCGACCGTCACCGGCGAGACGCCGGGGGCCGATGCGCCCTGCGAGGCCGTATCGCAAGGCAAAGGCAGGATTTTGGTACCGATGAAATGCAGCCAGCGGTCAAGCGCATCGCCCACCCGCCCGGCCGCAGCGCGATCGGTCACGCCGATATGTACCACGTTTTCACGCCCCAGCGCCATCGACAATATGGCGCGGGGGACGGGCAATGTCAGCCCCTTGCGCCCGCTGCCCTCCTCGTCGCGACCGACCCGCCACGCCTGGGCGAGCTTGCCTGCGCCGTCCGCACTCGCGTCGGCGGCGTGGTAGAGCCCGTGCAACTGGCCGGATCGGGCCGCGCCCTCGATCCGCTCCGACCCGGTCAGCAGCGTGCCGCCGCGCGCCTCCAGCCCCAGCCGGTCGAGCGCGTTGCGCTCCAGCGCGGCAGCGATCTTGGCCGGCAGATCGGGGTCGATGACGAACGACGCGCCCTTGAAGGCGCGGGACAACGCACCTTTCAGCCTGCCCTTCGCAAGGGCGGTCTGCAGTTCCGCGGCTGTCACGCCGATCCATGCCCCGCGCCCTGGCGCCTTGGCGCGAACATCGGGCAGCACCTGTCCGTCCGGCGACAGCGCCAGGCGCACGAGGTTGCTCCGCACGTCACGGTCGCGCGTCAGGATGCAGGAGCGAATGGGTTCGTCCCCCTCCCGCTGGCGGGAGGGGCTAGAGGAGGGGATGTTCCCCAGGTCGTCGGAGGCGGACAGGCCCTCCCCCGACCCCTCCTGCGCTGCGGGAGGGGAGAAGGTCGCTACCGCCTCATTGCTCGGAGTCCGCATGCGCGTCCTCCCCGGCAGGCTGCTCTTCAACCGCGACGGGCTCGTCCTCGAACCAGTGCGCGCGCGCGGCCATGATGATCTCGTTGCCCTGCTCGTCGGTCAGGCCATAGTCGGACAGGAGGCCGCCCTTCGGCTCGGGCCGCTTGGGCGCGTCCTCGTTGCGGCGGCGCGGCTCGACGCGCTTTTTCTCGACCAGCTCGTCGGTGGCGAGGTCAGCCAGATCGTCCAGCGTCTTGATCCCCGCCTTGCCCAGCGTCACCAGCATGGCCTCGGTCAGGTACGGCATGCCCGCGAGCGCGTCCTCGACGCCCAGCGCGGTGCGCTCCTCGCGGGACGCCTCGTTGCGCCGCTCCAGCGCTTCCTGCGCACGGCTCTGCAGCTCGTCGGCGAGCTCCTCCAGCCCCTCGATCCCGGCGATCTCGTCCGGCTCGACATAGGCGACCTCCTCCAGGCTGGTGAAGCCCTCCGCGACCAGCAGCTGCGCCAGCGTCTCGTCGACATCCAGCTCGGTCTGAAAGATCTCGGTGTTGGTGGTGAACTCGCGCTGGCGCTTTTCGCTCGCGTCCGCCTCGGTCAGGATGTCGATCGCCTTGCCGGTCAGCTGACTCGCGAGTCGTACGTTCTGGCCACGCCGGCCGATCGCGAGGCTCAGCTGATCGTCGGGCACCACCACCTCGATCCGGTCCTCCTCCTCGTCGATCACGACGCGGCTGACGGACGCCGGCTGCAGCGCGTTGACGACGAAGGTGGCGGTATCGGGCGACCAGGGGATGATGTCGATCTTCTCGCCCTGCATCTCCTGCACGACCGCCTGCACTCTGGAGCCCTTCATGCCCACGCACGCGCCGACCGGGTCGATCGACG
This sequence comes from Sphingomonas bacterium, assembly GCF_028292945.1. GTDB lineage: Bacteria > Pseudomonadota > Alphaproteobacteria > Sphingomonadales > Sphingomonadaceae > Sphingomonas. The sequence goes on from NZ_JAQGLJ010000005.1 coordinate 2,103, forward strand.
AGTCGCGGCTGATCACGCCGATCTTGGCGCGGCTGCCCGGATCGCGCGCGGCCGCCATGATGGTGATGATGCCGTCGTAGATCTCGGGCACTTCCTGCGCGAACAGCTTCTTCATGAAGTCGGGATGCGCGCGGGACAGGAAGATCTGCGGCCCGCGGTTCTCGCGCACGACCTTCAGGATCAGCGAGCGGATGCGGTCGTTGACGCGCACCACCTCGCGCGGGATCTGCGCGTCGCGGCGGATGACGCCCTCGGCGCGACCCAGATCGACGACGACATGGCCGAACTCGACGCGCTTGATGACGCCGGTGATGATCTCACCCTGGCGATCCTTGAACTCTTCGTACTGGCGCTCGCGCTCGGCGTCGCGGACCTTCTGGAAGATGACCTGCTTGGCGGCCTGCGCGGCGATGCGGCCGAACTCGATCGCGGGCAGCGGATCGACGATATAGTCGCCGATCACCGCACCGGGCTGGAGCTTCTCGGCACCCTTGACGTCGACCTGGGTGAAGTAGTTGTCGACGGCCTCCACGACCTCGACCACGCGCCACAGCCTGAGGTCGCCCGATGTGGCGTCCAGCTTGGCGCGAATGTCGTTCTCCGCGCCATACCGAGCCTTGGCGGCGCGTTGGATCGCGTCCTCCATCGCCTCGATGACGATGGCGCGGTCGATCATCTTCTCGGTCGCGACCGCATTGGCGATTGCGATCAACTCCGCGCGGTTGGCGGTGGTGCCGGAGATGGTGGGGGCGGCGACGGCCATCAATTTAGTTCCTCTGTCTGCTCGGCTTCGTCGGCCGCTTCGTCAATTTCGTCGGCACCCTCGACGCTGAGGGGCCTGGTGGCGGCGACCAGCCGATCGGTGAAGACCAGCTTGGCGTCGGCGATCGCGGCGAAGGGCAAGGCGACTTCACCCTTGTCGGTAGCAAGCACCACATCGTCGTCGCGAGTGCCAACCAGATCGCCCTTGAACACCTTCTGCCCGTCACGCTTCTCGGCGAGCACGACGCGCGCCTCATGACCCTGCCAGTCGGCGAAATCGGTGAGCCGCGTCAGCGGCCGGTCGATGCCGGGACTCGATACCTCCAGCCGGTATGCGCCCTCGATCGGGTCCTTGCCTTCCGCCTCCAGCGCATCGAACCGGTCCGACAGGCGGCGCGACAGCTCCGAGCAATCGTCGATCGTGAGCTGGCGCGTGTCCGGCCGCTCCGCCATCACCTGCAACGTGCGATCGTCTCCCCCGCCAAACAGCTTGACGCGCACCAGATCGAAGCCGAGCGCGCGCGCTTCCGGCTCGATCAGGGCGTGCAAGAGGGTAAGGTCGGCCAATCGAGTGCCCTAAGCTAAGCGTCTGCGGTGCCGCGGAGCCAGCCCCGCAGCCTCTTTTCACCGGACGATGTAAGAGAGTGACAGCGATATAGGCCAACGCGCGGGCCGGGGCAAGCGCGCGAACGGAGCGTTGTCCCACAGTCGCGCTTTCCCTTAGGCCGTTGCCCTATGTTACGGCACATCCTCCGTTCGCCCCGTGCGGGGGAGAGATATGTGGCGGAAAACAGCGTTCAGGCGTTACCTGCTGTTACCTGCTTCTTGTCTTCGGAGTTGCTCCATGCGTCGCCTCACCCTTGCCGTCCTGCCGCTCGTGGCGCTCGCCTGCTCCGCGCAGACTCCCGCCGGAGGGGGGCAGGAGCGCGTAAAGAGCCCAGGCACCGGCAGCCTGCCGTTCGCAATTACTCCCGTCGCGGATTTCGACGCGCCGTGGGCGATGACGTTCCTGCCTGACGGGCGCCTGCTGGTGACGGAGAAGAATGGCCGGCTGATCCTGTCGGCCGCCGACGGGCTGCGACGGATGCAGGTGGCGGGGCTGCCGCCGGTCGACAGCGAGGGGCAGGGCGGGCTGATGGACGTGGTGCTCGCGCCCGATTTCGCGCGCAGCGGCCTGGTGTATCTGTCGGCCAGCGTCGCTGGCCCGGGCGGCAAGGGCGTGGTGCTGATGCGCGGCAAGCTCGTCGAAAACGAAGGGCTGGCGCGCCTGGAGGGCGTGACGACCATCTTCGGCGCGCGACCGTTCGTGACCGGCGACGGCCATTATTCCGGTCGCATCGCCTTCTCGCCCGACGGCCGGCACCTGTTCTTCACCAACGGCGAGCGGCAGAAGTTCACCCCGGCGCAGGACCCGAAGACGACGTTGGGCAAGGTGCTGCGCCTCACGCTCGACGGCAAGCCCGCGCCGGGGAATCCGCTCGCCGCCAAGGGCTTTGCGCCCGAAGTCTGGACCTACGGCCACCGCAACCTGCTCGGCATCGCCTTTGATGGTGCCGGCAATCTGTGGGAGCAGGAGATGGGACCCAAGGGCGGCGACGAGCTGAACCTCGTCCTGCCGGGCCGGAACTACGGCTATCCGCTAGTGTCCGACGGCGATCATTACGACGGCAAGGACATTCCCGACCACGCCACCCGCCCCGATCTGGAGCGCTACAAGGTCAACTGGACGCCCGTGATCTCGCCGGGCGGTCTGATGATCTATTCGGGGTCCCAATTCCCGGCATGGCGCGGCGATGCGTTCATCGGCGGGCTGTCGTCAAAGGCGCTGATCCGCGTTGACCTGAACGGTACGACCGCGCGCAAGGGCGATCAGTGGGACATGGGCGCACGCATCCGCGAGGTGGAGCAGGGCCCGGACGGCGCCATCTATGTGCTGGAAGACGGCGCGCGCGGGTCACAGGGGCGACTGCTGAAGCTGACGCCCAGGCGAAGCTGAGGCCGCTGCTCAGTCCCTGACGATCAGGTAATTCATTCGCGCCCGCGCGATCGGCTTCGCGGGATCGTCCTGCCAGGCGGTCGCGTCGACATTCGCCACGCGGGTGCCCAGTCGCTCCACCACGCCCAGCGCGCGGGTCGGCTTGTCGCGGCCGCCGCGCATGAAATCGACGGTGACGTTGACAGGCTTGATGCGGCCGCCCTCCTCTCCCAGCGCGTGCCGCAGAGCGACGATCGCCGCCATTTCCAGCAACCCGGTGATCGCCCCACCGTGGAGAAAGCCCGGCCGGCCCAGGACAGGGTCGGCAAACGGCATGACCAGCAGCGGCGGTCCCTCGCCGTGCGGCTCCTCGGCGAGATCGAGCAGCTGGGCATAGGGCGGAAGCGCGCTCATGCGTCGATGTTCATGAAGGTGCCCGCGACATGCGCCACCGGGTCGTCGGGATCGCCGTCATGCGCCGACCCGCGCACGAACGAGACCGCGCGCGTCAACCGATAGCACTCACCGCGGCCGATCACCGTGCGGCCGGACGCCGCCGGCCGCAAATAGTCGACGCGCAGGTCCAACGTCGCGTGCGGCACGAACACGCCTTTCTTCTGCCAGACCGAAAAGCTGGTCGCCATGTCCATCAGCGTGATGATCGGGCCAGAGGCCAACACGCCGCGCTCGATGTCGCCGACCAGATCCGCCTGCCAGGGCAGCCGCAACTCCACCCAATTCGGCCCGTTCGCGTGAAAGGCAATGCCCAGCCGCCCGCCATGCCCGCCAAAGCCGCGGGCGGCGAAACGCTGCGCATCGAACGGACCTGCCATGCGCTTGGCCTTACACGCCATGGGTTGCGATCCGCAACGTTGCAGCATTGTAACTAAGCCGCTAACCCTGTCGCCCCTAGCCTTGCGCCACGAATAATGGGGCAAACTGATGCAGATAACGAGCCGCAACGCGGACGAGGTTCGCCGCACGCAGCGCAGACGCATCCGAAACGGAGGTTGATGGCGGCCGGCGGTGGCTGGACCGCGATACACGGCAGGGGTGCTTCCGGTCCTGCTCCTCGGCGTCGAGCGCCCCGCGTTGCCGGCACTGCTCGCGGAGCGCGGCCTGGTGGCGCGTACGAACGGCACGGGATACGTCGCGGCGCTGGTCGGCGAGGCGGAGGAGCGCCCGATCTGCCCTGCGGTCGTGGAGGCGAGCGCGCCGGCGCGAGCCGGACGGCTGCTGGACAACGGGGCCGACGACGTGGTGCTGCGGACCGATCCCGACGCCCTGGTCGCAGCCCGCCTTGCCGCACTGGTGCGCCGCGCGCTTCCCGGAATGGTGGAGATCGGCGAGATCGCGATCGATACGGTCAACCGCCGCGTGACGCTGCGCGGCGAACCGCTGGTCCTGTTGCCGCGTGAGTACGCGCTCTTGCTGTACCTGGCCCGCTACACGGGCGTGGTGGTCGATCACGCGACCTTGCACCGCGCGATCTGGGACCGCGGCTTCGATCCGGGCACCAACGTCATCGCGGTCCATGTCTCGCGCCTGCGCGGCAAGATAACCGACAGTGGGGTGACGCTGCTGACGGAACGGGGCCGTGGTTATCGGCTCGCCGTTGCTCAGGTGGGCTCGGCGCGGTAACTCTGCTGGCCAGAGGAGAGCTCATGACCGATCGCGTCACCATCGCCGTCGCCGGCGGCATCGCCGACGTACGTCTCGCCCGGCCCGACAAGATGAATGCGCTCGACCCGGCGATGTTCGAGGGCATCGGCGCGACCATCGACGCGCTCGCGACCCGCACCGACGTACGCTGCGTCGTCTTGTCGGGGGAGGGCCGCGCGTTCTGCGCCGGGCTGGATATGGCAAGCATGCAGGCGGGCGGCTCGGGCACCGGTCGCGAGCGCAATGCGCAGGGATCGATCCTGCCGCAGCACGTCACCTGGGGCTGGCGGATGCTGCCGATGCCCGTGATCGCGGCGGTTCATGGAGTCGCGTTCGGCGGCGGCTTTCAGATCATGTCGGGAGCCGACATCCGCATCGCCGCGCCGGATGCGCGCTTCGCCATTCGCGAGAGCTATTGGGGGCTGGTGCCCGACATGGCCGGTTTTCCGATCTGGCGCGGGCTGGTGCGCGACGATGTGCTGCGCGAGCTGGTGTATACCGCGCGCGAGTTCGACGCGGCCGAGGCGCTGCACCACGGCTTCGTCACCCGTCTCGCCGAGGACCCGCATGCGGCGGCGATGGACCTGGCGTGCCAGATCGCCGCGCGCAGCCCGCATGCGATTCGTGGAGCCAAGCGGCTGTGCAACATGGCCCACGACGCCGATCCGCGCGCAATGCTGGAGGCTGAAACCGACGAGCAGATCAAGGTGATCGGCAAGCCCAACATGATGGAACAGGTGCGGGCGCATATGGAAAAGCGCATGGCGGTGTTCACGGACTAGCCTACCCTCTCCCACAAGCGCGAGAGGGACACGCAGCGAAGCTGCCAGGGTGAGGGCACGACGCGCGTTCCAGGTCAGTGCGCCGGCCCCGCGTCAGACCCTCACCCCGCTGCCTGCTACGGCTGTCCCTCTCCCGCAGGCGGGAGAGGGTTTGTCACCAGCCACTTCGCGAGCTCGGCCTTGAACGCGTCCGACAGGCCGCCGCCGTCCTCGTCCTTGTCCATCACGATCACCACGTCGCAGGTCGCGAGCGGCTTGCCGTCCTGGAACATCGCCGCGAGGATCTGCCAGCTGCGCCCACCGATCTCGCCGATGCCGGTCGCGATCTCGACGTCGGCAGGGTACTGCCCTTCCGCGACATAGTTGATCTCCATCTGCGCGACCACTGCACGGCGGCGCAGGCCGGCGAGGCCCCATAGCTGCGCCTGCTGGTTGAATTTGGTCCTAGCCGTCTCGAACAGCGCGGCGAAGGCGACATTGTTGAGGTGGCCGAGCACGTCCAGATCCTGGAACCGCGTCTGCACGGCCTGGGTGTGCGGGTAGGCGGTGGGTGAGAGCCGCCAGGAGGCAGGGCGGGGCATCAGTTCCCCTCCCGCTTGCGGGAGGGGCCAGGGGAGGGACTGTCGGACGTGAGCTGACAAGCCCTCCCCCGAGCCCTCCCACAAGCGGGAGGGGAGTCCGTCAACGCGGCGCCATCCGGATCGCGCCATCCAGTCGCACGTCCTCGCCGTTGAAATAGCCGTTCTCGACCATCGTCAGCGCCAGGTGCGCATATTCCGCCGGGTCGCCGAGCCGCTTGGGGAACGGCACCGAGGCCGCGAGCGCATCCTTCACCTGTGGCGGCGCGCCGTTCATCAGCGGCGTGTTGAAGATGCCGGGCAGGATCGTGTTTACCCGGATGCCCTCGCCCATCAGGTCGCGCGCGATCGGCAGTGTCATGCCGACGACGCCGCCCTTGGAGGCCGAATAGGCCGCCTGGCCGATCTGCCCGTCCTCCGCCGCGACGCTGGCAGTCATGACGATCGCGCCCCGTTCGCCATCGATCGGGTCGACCGACAGCATGCCGGCCGCCGACTTGGCGACGCAGCGGAAGGTGCCGACCAGATTGATCTGGATGAGCCAGTTGAACGCCTCGAGCGGGAAGTGCTTGATCGAGCCGTCCTCGCGCGAGCGGCTCGCGGTCTTCACCGCATTGCCCGTGCCCGCGCAGCACACCAGCACGCGCTCCTGCCCATGCGCCGCGCGCGCCTTGGCAAAGCCGGCGTCGACGCTCTCGTCGCTGGTCACGTTGACCTCGCAGAACACGCCGCCGATCTCGGCCGCAACCGCCTCGCCCTTGTCCTTCTGCAGGTCGAAGATCGCGACCTTGGCACCCCTGGCGGCGAGCGCGCGGGCGGTCGCTTCGCCCAGGCCGGAGGCGCCGCCGGTGACCACGGCGGCGATGGTGTTGTTCAATTGCATGTTCGCTCCTGTCCTGCTTCGTCATGCTGAACTTGTTTCAGCATCCATGCGCAACATCGGCTCCACGAGCCTCGTTCGCTGTCTCGCATGGACCCCGAAACAAGTTCAGGGCGACGGTGAATTACAACCGCTCCACGATCGTGACGTTGGCGAGTCCGCCGCCCTCGCACATCGTCTGCAGGCCATAGCGCCCGCCGCGCTTGTGCAGCGCGTGGACAAGCGTCGCCATCAGCTTGGTGCCGCTCGCGCCCAACGGATGGCCCAGCGCGATCGCGCCGCCGTTGACGTTCAGCTTGGCCGGGTCGCCGCCGACGTGCTTGAGCCACGCCAGCGGCACCGGCGCGAACGCCTCGTTGACCTCGTACAGGTCGATGTCGTCGATGCTCAGCCCCGCACGCTTCAACGCCTTGTCGGTCGCGAACAGCGGTTCTTCCAGCATGATCACCGGATCGCCGCCCGTCACCGTCAGCGTGTGGATACGCGCCAGCGGCGTCAGGCCATGCTCCTTCAGCGCGCGCTCGCTGACCACCAGCACGGCGGATGCGCCGTCGCAGATCTGGCTGGCATTGGCGGCGGAGATGACGCCGCCCTCCTTCAACAGCTTGACCGCGCCGATCGACTCCGGCGTCGCGTCATAGCGGATGCCCTCGTCGCGATCGTGGCGAACGACACCCTCGGGCGTCTCGACGTCGAGGCCGACGATCTCGTCCGCAAAGTCGCCACGCTTCGTCGCTTCGGCGGCACGATGGTGGCTCTCGGCGGCATAGCGGTCGAGCTGTTCGCGACTGAATCCGTGCTTGGCCGCCATCATCTCGGCACCCATGAACTGCGAGAACTGGACGTCGGGGTAGCGCTCCGCCTGACGCGGCGACATCGATTTGCCGAGGCCCGCCTGCGCGAACAGCATCCCGGTCGAACCCATCGGCACGCGTGTCATCGACTCGACCCCGCTCGCGATCACCACGTCCTGCGTGCCGCTCATCACCGCCTGCGCGGCGAACTGGATCGCCTGCTGCGAGGAGCCGCACTGGCGGTCGATCGTCACGGCGGGAACCGATTGCGGCAGCCTGGACGCCAGCACTGCGCCGCGCCCGACCTGGAAGCCCTGCTCACCGCCCTGGCTGACGCAGCCCATCACCACGTCCTCGATCGCGGCCGGATCGATCCCCGAGCGATCGACGATGGCGTTGAGCACTTCGCCCGCCATGTCGGCCGGGTGCCAGCCCGCCAGCCTGCCGCCCCGCCGCCCGCCTGCCGTGCGCACCGCCTCGACGATATATGCCGCCGCCATTTGCCGTCTCCATAACAACTGTTATCCCGCGTCTATTCGCCCAATCCGGGCGAGGCGGCAAGGGGCAGGCATGAACATCGGTGAGGCAGTGGCGGCGCGGCGCTCGGTGCGCGGGTTCCTGGACGAACCGGTCGATCCGGTGCTGCTGAAGGACTTGGCGATCAGGGCGGGGCGGGCCGCCACTGGTGGCAACCTGCAACCTTGGCATATCGATATCGTGCATGGCGAGGCGATGGCCGAGCTCAAGGCGATCATGGCCGGCAAAATAGAACGCGGTGAGAAGGAACAGCCCGGCTACGACATCTACCCGCGCGAGATGGCGGACCACCACAAGGCCCGGACCTTCGGCATCGGCGAGGCGCTCTACGGCCATCTCGGCATCCCACGAGAGGACAAGCGCGCACGTGTGCAGTGGTTCAGGCGAAACTTCGAGTTCTTCGGCGCGCCTGCAGCCTATTTCTGCACCGTCGACCGCCGCATGGGCTCGCCGCAATGGGCCGATTGCGGCATGTACCTGCAGAATCTGATGTTGCTCGCGGTCGAGGCGGGGCTGGCGACGTGCGCGCAGGAATGCTGGGCGATGTACCCGCAGACGGTCGAGCGCTTCCTTGGCACGCCGCCGGAGCGGATGCTGTTCTGCGGTGTCGCGATCGGGCGGGAAGATCCAGACGAACCGGCCAACCGGTTGCGCAGCGAACGCGCATCCGAGGAGGAGTGGCTGACGGTGCTGGGCTGATCGCACCGCGCTGACCCAGCCCCTCCCCGGCGGAAGCCGGAACCTAGTCCGCGGCGCGGCTCCACACGATCGTTATGTGAGTGGCGCAGCCAACTGAGCCCCGGCTTCCGCCGGGGAGGGGCTGACCCATTGGACTCACATCACCACTGGCTTGCCCTGCTCCAGCCCCGCCAGGATCATCGCTTCCCACACCTGCGGATCACCGGCCTTCGCCATGGCGGCGTCGGGCTCGCGCAGCGTCTTCAGCACCGCGATCGCGTCGGGCAGATAATCACGCCACGCGCCGTCGATCGCCCTCGAGGCGGACTCGGCGTCGCCATCTGCGTTCGCGCTGATCCGCTGCCCGGCGAGCACGCGTGCGACGCGCTCGACGGCGGGGGTGAGGGATACGTCCATATTCCTTCTCCGAAGTTGTTCGGGAAGCAAACGGGCGAGAGCCGTACAATTTCCGTCATGCCGGCCTTGAGCCGGCATCCGGCGTGGTTCGGCGATCGCCGCCTCACATCTGAGCGCGTCGCCCGAACCGCGTTGGACCCCGGCTCAAGGCCGGGGTGACAGTGGAGCATTACCGCGCGGCAACGCTCCGGCCACCACCGCCGCTGCGACCACGGCCGCCACCGCCACCGCTGCTACCACCGCCGCTTGGACCACGCCGGCTCGCGCCCGCATAGTTGCGCCCGTTGGTGGACGTGCCCGGCGCGGTCTGACCCGACCCACGGCTGGGCTGCGGCGAATGCGTCGCGCGCGGCCGCGCGGGCTGGCGCTGCTGCTGGCGATCCGCACGCGGCTCAGGATCGGCCCCGATCGCCTTGACGCGCGTCGCCTTGATCGCGTTCGCCTGCTGCAGGAAGTCCGCCGGCAGCGGGCGGATCTCGATCTTCTGGCGCGTGACCTTCTCGATGTCCTTCAGATACGGCCTCTCGTCATCGGCACAGAAGGCGACCGCGATGCCGGACGCTCCGGCGCGTGCCGTCCGCCCGATACGGTGGACATATTGCTCGGGCACATTGGGCAGCTCGAAGTTGATGACATGGGTCACGCCCGACACGTCGATGCCGCGGGCGGCGATGTCGGTCGCGACCAGGATCTTGGCCTGCCCCGTCTTGAACTCGGCCAGCGCGCGCTCGCGCTGCGGCTGCGACTTGTTGCCGTGGATGGCGTTGGAGTTGATGCCGTTGCCCGCCAGCAGCTTCACGACGCGATCCGCGCCATGCTTGGTGCGGGTGAACACCAGCGCCCGCTCGACCGCTGGGTCGGCGAGCACCAAAGTCAGCAGCGCCTGCTTCTCCCCCTGATTGACGAAGGTGACGCACTGATCGACACGCTCGGCGGTCGTTGCGGCAGGCTTGATCGACACCGTCGCGGGATCGGTCAGAAACTGCGAGGCGAGCTCGCGGATCGACGTCGGCATGGTTGCCGAGAAGAACAGCGTCTGGCGCTTGCGCGGCACCATGCGCACGATCTTCTTGAGCGCATGGATGAAGCCCAGATCGAGCATCTGGTCGGCTTCGTCGAGCACCAGGATCTCGATCGTCGACAGATTGCAGTACCCCTGCTCGACCAGGTCGATCAGCCGGCCCGGTGTTGCGACCAGGATGTCGACGCCGCGCGACAGGTCCTGACGGTTCTTGTTGATCGACGTGCCGCCGAACACGGTCGCGACCGACATGCGGCTGAACTGACCATAGGCGCGCGCACTTTCGGCGATCTGGCCGGCCAGCTCGCGGGTTGGGGCGAGCACCAGCATCCGGCAATGCGTCGGCAGGACGCGCTTGACGCTGGCGACGAGGCGCTGGATCGACGGCAGCACGAACGCGGCGGTCTTGCCGGTGCCGGTCTGCGCGATGCCGAGCAGGTCGCGGCCCTCGAGCAGCGTGGGAATGGAATCGCGCTGGATCGGCGTGGGCTCGGTATAGCCTTTTGCCTGGAGCGCGCGGACGAGCGGATCGGCCAGACCGAGATGTGCGAAGGACATGGAAACACTTTCAAAGTGCCAGGCTCGCGCGGCCCGAAAGCAATCGGGCGCACGAGGGGCGGGGAGTGGTGAACCCCCGCGTGACTTGGGAAGCTCTGTTGCTGAGCAACCGAGGCGGAGCCGAGGCCGCAAAGGCCCGATCACGCTGCGTAGGACGCCTCGATCAGCCGGCTTTGTCATGCTGCACTGCAAAAGTCAAGGTTCGCCGGTGACGGACAGCGGCCGCTGTGTCAAAGGCCCGCCATGACCTCCATCGGTATCTACGGCAGCGCCGGGCGCATGGGTCGCGCCATTGCGCAAGCAATCGAAGCGGCGGGCGCGTCGCTGGCCGGCGGTGCCGACGCGCAGGACGCGGCCGGGCCGATCGCGGCGGCGGCCGACGTGCTGGTCGACTTCTCTGCGCCCGGCGCATTGGAGGATCACCTCCTCGCCGCGCGTGCCACGCGCACGCCGATCGTGGTCGGCACCACGGGGCTGCGCGAGCGCCACCAGGCGATGATCGACGCCGCCGCCGCCGACATCGCCGTGCTCCAGACCGGCAACACGTCGCTGGGCGTGACGCTGCTGGCGCGACTGGTACGGGAGGCCGCGGCCAAGCTCGACTGGGATATCGAGATCGTCGAGACGCATCACCGCCACAAGGTCGACGCGCCATCCGGCACCGCCTTGCTGCTCGGCGAGGCGGCGGCGGCGGGGCGCGGCTCGCCCTTGTCGGAACTGAAGGTCGAGGGCCGCGCCGGGCTGACCGGCGCGCGCGCCGACGGTACGATCGGCTTTGCGTCGCTGCGCGGCGGCTCGGTGATTGGCGATCATACCGTCGTGTTCGCGGGCGAGGGCGAGCGGATCGAACTCAGCCATCTGGCGCAGGACCGCACCACGTTCGCCCATGGGGCGGTGAAGGCCGCGCTGTGGCTCGCCGACAAACCCGCTGGCCGCTACCAGATGGCGGACGTGCTCGGCTTGTGAAGCGCAGCGACACGTTCGAGTTCTACCGCCGCCTGGCGGACGCGAACCCGGCGCCAGAGACCGAACTCCACTTCGTCAACCCCTACACGCTGCTGGTCGCGGTCGCGCTGTCGGCGCAGGCGACGGACGTGTCGGTGAACAAGGCGACGCGGGCCTTGTTCGCGCAGGTGCAGGACCCCGCCGCGATGGTGGCGCTGGGCGAGGCGGCGCTCAAGGAGCACATCAAGACGATCGGCCTGTACAACGCCAAGGCCAAGAACGTCATCGCGCTGAGCGAGCGGCTGCTGGCCGAGCATGGCGGAGCGGTCCCCGCCGATCGGCATGCACTGGAGCAGCTGCCGGGCGTCGGCCACAAGACGGCCGCCGTGGTGATGAACGTCGCCTTCGGGGCAGAGACGATCGCGGTCGACACGCACGTCCTCCGCGTCGGCAATCGCACCGGTCTCGCGCCCGGCAAGACGCCGCAGATCGTCGAGCAGCGGCTGGAGAAGGTCACGCCCCAGCCCTTCCGCCGCCACGCGCACCACTGGCTGATCCTGCACGGCCGCTACGTGTGCAAGGCGCGCCGACCCGAATGCTGGCGCTGCCCCGTCGTGGACCTCTGCGCGTTCAGGCCCAAGACGCCGCCGCCTGGCCGCTTGGCGGTGGAACCGTGAAGGGACTGGCGCGCCTGCACGGCCACTGCTAATCGACGACATCCGCACCCGTAGCTCAGCTGGATAGAGCGCTGCCCTCCGAAGGCAGAGGTCACAGGTTCGAATCCTGTCGGGTGCGCCACAATTTCAATTGCTTAGCTGCTGCTTCACCGGCCACACCGCGGCTCGGGGAAACGCCTGGGGAACTATCGGGTCAGCTCATGGGCCGCCTATTAGCGTGATCGCCGGGCTTGGACGGACCTGAGTCGGTGCCGCGGCGGCGGGCTTCCGCGCTCCGATT
>NZ_JAQGLJ010000068.1 GCF_028292945.1 Sphingomonas bacterium
CGCCGTGTCATTCGACATCGGTTCGGCCCTTTTGGCTCGAAGGCGACTGGACGCACGAAAGCGCCGGCTGCCCGCAGGTGGACAGCCGCCGCTGACGTGCAGAGCGGGGAAGCGTCGGCGCTCAGGCGCAGACGCGAAAAAGCGCGGCCCTCAGGGAGGACCGCGCTGTCGCGGGTACCGGCGGCGGCCGAGCGGCCGCGCAAATGTCACGTTTTGATGGAACGCCTCTTCTGGCGCTTACGGGGGTAGCTTTCCTTCGCTACCAACATCGATCACCGTGGTTCTGCTTTGCGAAGCATTGGCATAGGTGGTTCGCCTGTGTTGGCTGAAGCCATGATCTCAGGTGACGCGAGTAGCGAAATACCTGATGGCGGCGGCGGCGGCGACCATGACCGTGGCCCCGGCGATGGCTGCGCCCTGCGTCTCGTCTTCGGTTCGCGCTGCGTCGAGCAGCGAGGAAGAGAGCGACCTGCGACAACAAGAAGGACGCGCCCACCGGCCCGTAACTCGGGTGGGGTGACCTGATGTGGTAATCGATGGAAAAGGGGTCGTGCGTGGCCCCTTTTTGCTAGGGGCGACGCCCGCGCGGCTGTGCCGCCAGCCGACCGATCAGCGCCGCGCTGCGCAGCGCCTGGCGGGGCAGGCTGGAAAGGTCGATCCACTCGCCGTCCGCATGCGCTCCGCCGCCGACCGCCCCTAGCCCGCCGAGCACCGCCACATCGGCGGCGACGAAGCCCGAATCGGCGGCGCCTCGCTTGTCGGGATCAAACTCGGGCATCTCTGGCAGGCCAAGCTCGACATTGACCGCGTTGAGCGTCGCCAGCAGCGCGCGATTGCCATCGGTGGGTGCGACGGGCGGTGTGGTGTCGTAGAATTCCAGCTTGGCCGACGTGCCCGGCAGGTTGTCGGCGACGATCGTGCCCATCCGCGCCCGCAGACGCGCATCCTGCTCTGGCGTGAGCGTGCGCAGGTCGCCGCGGGCGATGGTGGTCGAGGCGACGATGTTGGTCTTGCCGGTCGCGGTGACGGCCGTACCGCTGGCGTCGATCGCAGCGGGCGTGCCACCCGCCACCAGTCCGACGTTGAAGGTCGCATGCTGCTCGATCAATTCGCGCCGAAACGTGTCGAGGATGCGCGCCGTCTCGTAGATCGCGCCAAAGCCCAGGCTGCGGTTGAACACGCCAGACGAGTGCCCGGTGCGGCCGGTGACGGTCAGCTGCCAAGCGCTGCCGGACCGTCGGGCGATCGTCGCAAAATCCCGACCCCCTTCGGAGGCGACGTTCTCATATTCGAGCGCTGCATCGGCTTGCTTGCCCGCCGCGATCAGGTCGGCGCGCGCGGTGGCAGTGGGCTGGCCGGGGCGTTCCTCGTCGCCCGTCAGGACGACGGTGATGTCGGCGGCCTTGAGCGTGCCTGCCGCTCGCATCGCGCGCAACGCGCCGACGATCACGACCAGCCCGCCCTTGTCGTCGCCGATGCCTGGGCCGGTGGCGCGGGTGCCCTCCCGGCTGTAGCGCTGGAAGGGCGAGGACGGTTCGAACACCGTGTCGAGGTGGCCGATCAGCAGCAAACGCTTGCCTCGCTTGCCGCCGCGCTTCGTGGCGATGAGATGGCCGGAGCGCTTGGCCGCGCTCATGTCGACCCAGCGGACCTGGAAACCGAGTGGCTCAAGCTCCGCGCGCATGATGTCGCCGACGGCCTTTACGCCGGGGGCATTGAGCGTGCCGGAGTTCTGGTTGACCAGCCGCTCCAGCAGCGCCTCGTTGCGGGCGGTGTCCGCCGTGGTGGCGGCGCGGAGTCGGTCGGCGGGGATCGGCTGAGCCGTCGCGGCGGTTGCCAGGAGCAGGGCGGGGGCGAGGAGGCGGAGCATCGGTGCAGGGTAGCGGTTTTGCTCGCTCGCGAAAGGGTTGCCGATGGTCTGCCCCCTTTTTCCCTTCCCCGGCAAAGGCCGGGGCCCAGCCCCGAAAGGATTTCGGTGCGCGAGCACCGATCCGCGCCGTGCACCGAACTCGGCCCCGGCTTTCGCCGGGAAGGATTACAGACAGGCACGCCGTGAGCGACCGCGACGCGGCAAAGCCGCGCCGTGACGTCAGACCTCGCTTTGGCGAGGCAGGCCGATAGCGGCGGTGCCGCCAGCCGTACGGCGGCGGCACCGCGCGGGCGTAGCCGCGCTCAGCCGCTATAGTACATATCGTACTCGACCGGGCTCGGCGTCATCTCCCACCGCGCCACGTCGGCGTACTTGGTCTCGACATAAGCCTCGATCTGATCCTTCGAGAACACGTCCCCGCGTAGCAGGAAGTCATGATCCGCCGTCAGCGATTCCAACGCCTCGCGCAACGACGCGCAGACCGTAGGGACGTTCGCCAGTTCGGCGGGCGGCAGGTCGTAGAGGTTCTTGTCCATCGCCTCGCCGGGGTGGAGCTTGTTCTGGATGCCGTCCAAGCCCGCCATCATCAGCGCGGCATAGGCGAGATACGGGTTGGCGAGCGCATCGGGGAAGCGCACCTCGACACGCTTTGACTTGGCACCGGTGCCGTACGGGATCCGGCACGAGGCCGAACGGTTGCGCGACGAATAGGCGAGCAGCACCGGCGCTTCGTACCCCGGCACCAGCCGCTTGTAGCTGTTCGTCGACGGGTTGGTGAAGGCGTTGAGCGCCTTCGCGTGCTTGATGATGCCGCCGATGAAATACAGGCACATGTCGCTCAGGCCCGCATAGCCATTGCCGGCGAAACTGGGCTTGCCGTCGTTCCAGATCGAGAAATGCGTGTGCATGCCCGAGCCGTTATCTTCCTTGATCGGCTTGGGCATGAAGGTGGCGGACTTGCCATAGGCATGCGCGACCTGATGCACGACGTACTTGTAGATCTGCATCCGATCGGCGGTCTGCGTCAGCGTGCCGTAGGTCAGGCCCAGCTCGTGCTGGCCGGCGGCGACCTCGTGGTGATGCTTGTCGCAGGGCAGGCCCATCTCGATCATCGTCGAGACCATCTCGCCACGGATGTCGACGGCCGAGTCGACCGGAGCGACCGGGAAGTAGCCGCCCTTGGCACGCGGACGATGGCCCAGATTGCCGCCTTCATATTCGCGGCCGGTGTTGGTCGGCAGCTCGATGTCGTCGATGCGGTAGTAGCTGGTGTTGTAGCTGTTCTCGAAGCGCACGTCGTCGAACATGAAGAACTCGGCCTCGGGGCCGACATAGACGGTGTCGCCGATCCCGGTCTGCTTGAGATACGCCTCGGCGCGCTTGGCCGTCGAGCGCGGGTCGCGCGAATACAGCTCGCCCGTCTCGGGTTCGACCACGTCGCAGAACACGATCAGCATCGGCGTGGCCGAGAACGGGTCGGTATAGACCGCGTCCAGATCGGGCTTCAGCACCATGTCGCTCTCGTTGATCGCCTTCCAGCCCTCGATCGAGGAGCCGTCGAACATCAGGCCATCGTCGAACTCGTCCTCGCCCATCAGGCCGGCGACCATGGTCAGATGCTGCCATTTGCCCTTGGGATCGGTGAAGCGCAGGTCGACCCACTCGATCTCCTGGTCCTTGATCATCTTCAGCACGTCGGATGCGGTGTTCGGCATGGTGTTTCCTTCTTAGTCCCCCTTCCGCTTGCGGGAGGGGCTAGGGGTGGGAATGTCGTGGCGGGGAGGAGTAGGCCCACCCCCCGACCCCTTCCCGCTGTGCGGGAGGGGAGAGCTTTTCAAATCGCCGCGTCGTCGCGTTCGCCGGTGCGGATGCGGAGCGCCGATTCAACGGGGAGGACGAAGATCTTGCCGTCGCCAATGCGCCCGGTCTGCGCGGCGGCCGCGATCGCCTCGACGCAGCGTTCGGCCAGGCCGTCCTCGACGACGACCTCCAGCTTCACCTTGGGCAGGAAATCGACGACATATTCGGCGCCGCGATACAGCTCGGTGTGGCCCTTCTGCCGTCCGAAGCCCTTGGCTTCAGTGACGGTGATGCCGGACACGCCGATCTCGTGCAGCGCTTCCTTCACCTCGTCCAGCTTGAACGGTTTAATGATCGCCTCGATCTTTTTCACTCGTACTCCACCCTGACGCTCATGACCCGCCCGGCGGGCGCGTTGCACGGAACGTGCCAGCGAAGCGCAGGAGGGGCAATGGGGATTTGGGGCGACAGAGGTGCTGCAAATTCGGGCATGGTGGCGTGAGCTGCCTGTTCGGTTGGCATCCCTTCCCTGCGGAAGCCGCGACCCAGTCCGCGGCGAGGCCGGCTAGGCCCCGGCTTCCGCCGGAGAAGGCAAGCAAGAGCATACCTTCACGCCTGCTTCGCCAGCCACTCTTCCAGCCATTTGATCGTGTACGTGCCCGCCCGGAACTCGGGGTCCTCGATCAGGTCGCGGTGGAGCGGGATCGTCGTCGTCGGCCCCTCGATCACGAACTCCTCCAGCGCGCGGCGCAGGCGGGCGATGCAGCGGTCGCGGGTGGTGCCGTAGACAATCAGCTTGGCAATCATCGAGTCGTAATGCGGCGGCACCTTGTAGCCGGCGTACAGTCCGGAATCGACGCGGACGTGCATCCCGCCTGGCGCGTGGAACTGCTTCACCAGGCCGGGCGAGGGCGCGAAGGTGCGCGGGTCCTCGGCGTTGATCCGGCACTCGATCGAGTGACCACGGAACTGCACATCCTGCTGCCGACACGACAGCGGTTCGCCTTCCGCGATCCGGATCTGTTCGCGGACCAGATCGATGCCGGTGATCATCTCCGTCACCGGGTGCTCGACCTGCAGCCGCGTGTTCATCTCGATGAAGTAGAACTCGCCTGCTTCCCAGAGGAATTCGATCGTGCCCGCGCCGCGATAGCCCATGTCGGCCATCGCCTTGGCGACGATGCCGCCCATGTGCTCGCGGACCTCGGGCGTGATGACGGGGGAGGGGGCCTCCTCCAGCACCTTCTGGTGGCGGCGTTGCAGCGAACAGTCGCGCTCGCCCAGGTGGATGGCGTTGCCGTTGCCGTCGCCGAACACCTGGAATTCGATATGGCGCGGATTGCCGAGGTACTTCTCGAGGTACACAGTGGCGTCGCCGAACGCGGCCTTGGCCTCGCTGCCGGCCTGGCTCATCAACGTCTCGAGCTGGTCCGGGCTGGTGCAGACCTTCATGCCGCGCCCGCCGCCCCCGGATGCCGCCTTGATGATGACCGGGTAGCCGATGTGCAGCGCGATCTCCTGCGCCTCCACCACGTCGCTGACCGCGCCGTCGGAGCCGGGGACGAGCGGCAGGCCCAAGGCGCCGGCGGTGCGCTTGGCCTCCACCTTGTCGCCCATGGTGCGGATGTGTTCGGGCTTGGGGCCGACGAACAGGATGTCGTGCTGCTCGACGATGTCGGCGAAGCGCGCATTCTCGCTGAGGAAGCCGTAGCCGGGATGGATCGCGTCCGCGCCGCTGATCTCGGCGGCGGAGATGATGTTGGCGACGTTGAGGTAGCTGTCTGTCGCCGCCGCCGGCCCGATGCAGATCGCCTCGTCCGCCAACCGGACGTGCATCGCATCGGCGTCGGCAGTGGAGTGCACCGCGACCGTCTTGATCCCCATCTCGTGGCAGGCGCGGTGGATGCGCAGCGCGATCTCGCCGCGATTGGCGATCAGCAGTTTGCGGATCTTGCGCATTATTCGACGACGATGAGGGGTTGGTCGAACTCCACCGGCTGACCGTTTTCGACCAGTACCGCGGTCACCGTGCCGCCGCTGGGCGCGACGATCGGGTTCATCACCTTCATCGCCTCGACGATCAGCAGCGTGTCGCCGGCCGCGACCGTCTGCCCGACGCCGGCGAATGGCTTGGAGCCGGGATCGGACGAGAGATAGGCCGTGCCCACCATCGGCGAGCGGACCGCGCTGGCCGTGGTGGCGGGCGCAGAGGCGCCGGTCTCCGCCGCGACCGGCGTGCCGGCGGGCGGGGTCCCCTGAAGCGGGGCGGCATGATGCACGACCTGCGGCGCGGCCGACACCGACGCGGCGGTCCGCGCGACGCGGATGCGCACGCCCTCGTCCTCCACTTCGATCTCGGTCAGGCTGGACTGATCGAGCAGCTCGGCGAGCTGGCGGATCAAGTCGACGTCAACGGTGCGGTCTGGCATGGGCTTGTCCTGTCAGAACCGCGCGGCGGCTTCAAGCGCGAGCAGGTACGACAGCGCGCCAAAGCCCGCGATCGTACCGCGCGCCGCCTGGCCGACCAGACTGGTGTGACGGAAGGGCTCGCGCGCATGCGGGTTGGACAGATGCACCTCGATCACCGGCGTGCGCACCGCCTTGATCGCATCGTGGATCGCGACGGACGTGTGGGTGAAGCCGCCCGCGTTGAGCAGCACCGCGCGCGCGTCGCTCGCCTGCGCCTCGTGGAGCCAGTCGACCAGATGTCCCTCATGGTTCGACTGCCGCAGATCGATCTCCAGGCCGAGTACACGCGCGCGATCCTCCAGCCGGCCGGCGATGTCGTCGAGCGTATCCGACCCATAGACTTCCGGCTCGCGCGTGCCGAGCAGGTTCAGGTTGGGGCCGTTCAGGACGAAGATGGTAGGCATAAGGCGGCTTTCGGCTGGCAAAACTATGAGGAGGGTCTAGTCCGCCATTGTCCTAGCCCGAACAGAACGAGCGCACCAATGCCCCACACCGACGGCACTGTTTCCATCACCGTCAACGGCGAGCACAAGCGCGTCATGGCCGGGCTGACGTTGGCTCAACTGGCGACCGACATGGGGCTCGTGCCCGAAAAAGTGGCGGTGGAGCGCAACCTGGAGGTCGTGCCCCGGTCGACGCTGACGCAGGTATGCGTCGAGGACGGCGACGAGCTGGAGATCGTCCATTTCGTCGGCGGGGGCGATCACCAATCGGCGATCGGCACCGACACATGGACGGTCGCTGGTCGCACGTTCCGCTCGCGGCTGATCGTCGGCACGGGCAAGTACAAGGATTTCGCGCAGAACGCCGCCGCGCTGGAAGCCTCGGGCGCGGAGATCGTCACCGTCGCCGTGCGGCGCGTCAATGTCAGCGATCGCAACGCGCCGATGCTGACCGACTTCATTGATCCAAAACGCTTCACCTATCTGCCGAACACGGCCGGCTGCTTCGACGCGGACAGCGCGATCCGCACGCTGCGGCTGGCGCGCGAGGCGGGGGGCTGGGACCTCGTCAAGCTGGAGGTGCTGGGCGAGGCGCGGACCTTGTATCCGAATATGCGCGAAACGCTGATCGCCACCGAGGTCCTGGTCAAGGAGGGCTTCAAACCGATGGTGTACTGCGTCGACGATCCGATCGCGGCGAAGCAGCTGGAAGAGGCCGGCGCGGTGGCGATCATGCCGCTGGGCGCGCCGATCGGGTCGGGGCTGGGCATCCAGAACCAGGTCACGATCCGGCTGATCGTCGAGGGCGCAGGGGTGCCGGTGCTGGTCGACGCGGGCGTGGGCACCGCGTCGGACGCGGCGGTGGCGATGGAGCTGGGTTGCGACGGCGTGCTGATGAACACCGCCATCGCCGAGGCGAAGGACCCGATCGCGATGGCGTCGGCGATGCGGCTGGCGGTGGAGGCGGGGCGGCTCGCCTATCGCGCCGGCCGGATGGGGCGACGGCGGTACGCGGACCCGTCGAGCCCGCTGGCGGGACTGATCTGACCGGAACATCCACTCGGGCAAGCCGTTTAGTTTGGGTCAATTCCGATGCGAGGATGTTCCCGATGGGCGAGTTCACGGACAAGGTTTCGGCCGCTGCCAACAAGCTGGCCGGCAACGTCAAGGAAAGCGTCGGCGAGAGCAACCATGACGCCGGTCTGAAGGCCGAGGGCGAGGCCCAGCAGCTCAAGGGCACCGGCCAGGACATCAAGGGTTCGATCAAGGGCGCGCTCGGCGACAAGATCTGACCGGGCCACGGACCGAGATTTCAGGAGGCCGTTCCGGGTGACCGGGGCGGCCTTTTGCGTTAGCCTCTCCGCAAAACCAGGAGAGCGAGCATGACCGAATGGACCACCGTCGCCAGTGGGTTGCGCTTTCCCGAAGGCCCGGTGGCGATGGCGGACGGGTCGGTCGTGCTGGTCGAGATCGCCGAAGGCCGCATCACGCGCGTTCATCCCGACGGGACGACTGACATCGTCGCTACCCCCGGCGGTGGTCCGAACGGCCTGGCGCTCGGCCCCGACGGCAAGCTGTACTGCTGTAACAACGGCGGGTTCAACTACCTCGAGCGAAACGGTCATCTCACGCCCCACGGCCAGGCCGACGACTATTCCGGCGGACGTATCGAGCGCATCGACCTGGCGACCGGCGCGGTGGAGACGCTGTACCGCGACGGCGATTTCGGCTGCACGCTGCGCGGCCCGAACGACCTGGTGTTCGACGACGCGGGCGGGTTCTGGTTCACCGATCACGGCAAGACTCGCGAACGCCAGCGTGACGTCACCGGCATCTTCTACGCAAAGGCGGATGGCTCGATGCTGAAGGAGGTGATCTTCCCCAGCGAGAACCCCAATGGCATCGGCCTGTCGCCCGATGGCCGCACGCTGTACGCCGCCGAGACCTATACCTGCCGCCTGCAGGCGTTTCGCGTCACGGCACCCGGCGAGGTGGATCAGGCCGCCGGCCCAGGCGGCGCGGCAATGCCGCTGTATCGCCCGGCCGGGTACAAGTTCTTCGATTCGCTGGGCGTGGAGGAATGCGGCAACATCTGCATCGCGACGATCGGCGAGTGCGGCATTTCCGTCGTCTCGCCCGCGGGTGAGCTGGTCGACTTCGTGCCCACCGACGACGTGTTCACCACCAACATCTGCTGGGGTGGCGAGGACATGCGCGACGCCTATGTCTGCTGTTCGGGCTCGGGCCGGCTGGTCAAGGCGCGCTGGCCCCGACCGGGGCTGCGGCTCGCCCATGTCGGGTAGTCGCAGGTCAGCGTCGGTTCAGCCTCCGCGTGGCAAGGAGCGCGTCATGCGCACGATGATCTCCACCCTGCTCGCCGCGGTTGCCCTGGCTGCTCCCGCCGCCGCCGCGCCGCGTCAGTCCCCCGACGCCCGGTTGGCGACGTTGCTTGCCGGTCGCGAGGCGGGGAAGCCTACCGGCTGCATCTCGCCGCGCTGGACCAGCTCCAGCCAGATCATCGACGGCACGGCGATCGTCTATCGTGACGGGCGAACCTTGTGGGTCAACCGCCCGCGCTCCGGCGCGGAGGCGCTGCGCGACGATGATATCCTGGTCACCCGCCAGTTCGGATCGCAGCTGTGCAGGATCGACTCGGTCGAGTTGGTCAGCCGCGGGTCGACTTTCCAGCGCGGGTTCGTGATCCTGGGTGACTTCGTGCCCTATCGCCTGCCGCGCAGGAGCTAGGGCGACCGCGCTCGCTTGACCCTCGCGGCGGGGCGGCACTAAGCCCGTCGGCCATGAAAAAGCTTTTCCCCGATGCCGCCGCCGCGCTGGACGGCCTGCTGCACGACGGCATGACGATCTGCGCGGGCGGGTTTGGCCTGTGTGGCATCCCCGAGCGGCTGATCGACGCGATCCAGGCGAGCGGCGTCACCGGGCTGACGATCGCGTCCAACAACGCCGGCATCGATGGCGAGGGCCTGGGCAAGCTGCTGCGCACCCGACAAGTCGCCAAGATGATCTCCAGCTATGTCGGCGAGAACAAGGAGTTCGAGCGCCAGTATCTGTCCGGCGAGCTGGAGGTGGAGTTCTGCCCGCAGGGGACGCTTGCGGAACGCTGCCGCGCGGGCGGAGCGGGCATCCCGGGCTTCTACACCAAGACCGGCGTCGGCACGCTCGTGGCGGACGGCAAGGAAGTGAAGCAGTTCGACGGGGAAGACTATATCCTGGAACGCGGCATCCGCGCCGATCTCTCGATCATCAAGGGTTGGCGCGCGGACGAGAGCGGCAACCTGCAGTTCCGCAAGACTGCGCGCAATTTCAACCAGCCGATGGCGACCGCGGGCCGGATCTGCGTCGCCGAGGTGGAGGAGGTGGTACCCACCGGCAGCCTCGATCCCGACGCGATCCACCTGCCGGGCATCTATGTGAAGCGCATGATCGTCGGCGCGCCCTACGACAAGAAGATCGAGTTCAGGACCGTGCGGACGCGCGAGCCAGCCAGTGCTGCGGCAGGCAGCGAGGTATGAGCAAGCCGGTGCCGATCAATCTCGTGCCCCATGCCGCGTTGCTGGAAGACGGCCGCGAGTTCCTGCGCATGTGGGCGAAGACGGACGGCCCGATGGCGTGCTTTCTCAACCCCGCCCAGCTGGGTGCCGATCCGTTCCTGTTCGGCATGGCGCTCGCCGACGCGGTGCGGCACGGCGCGCGGGCGTGGGCGGCGGCGGTCAACGTGCCGGTCGAGCATGCGGAGGAGCGGATCTGGGAGGGGCTGGATGCCGAGCGCGCCAAGCCGACCGACACGCCGGGCGACCTGGCGCAGCCCGCCGACGCCGACGTCATCACCTACACCAGGCCACAGGACCTGAATTGATGGGCGAGGGCAGGCCGTGGCTGCTGGTGGCGGGTTCGCTCAGCGCTGCCGCGTCGGTGCTCCACCTGGTCTGCATCGTCGGGGGGCCGGACTGGTACCGCTTTTTCGGCGCGGGCGAGTCGATCGCGCGCGCGGCGGAGCGCGGCTCCTCGGTGCCGGCGCTACTGACGCTGGCGATCGCGGCGGTACTGGCAGTGTGGGCCGCGTTCGCCTTCTCCGGGGCCGGGCTGACTCGCCCGTGGCCGCTGTTGCGCACGGCGTTGGTGGCGATCACCGCGATCTACCTGGTGCGAGGCCTGGCGCTGTTCTTCCCGTCAGCGATGAGCCGACCGGACCTCTCGCCAGCCTTTCTGTTCTGGTCGTCGCTGGTGGTGCTGGCGATCGGCGTCGTCCATCTGATCGGTCTGTGGCGGACCTGGCCACATCTCAAGGGAATGCATTGATGCCATGGGACCGCAACCAGATGGCCGCCCGCGCCGCCAAGGAGCTGCGCGACGGCTATTACGTCAACCTCGGCATCGGCATCCCGACACTGGTGGCGAACAACATCCCCGCCGGCATGACGGTGACGCTGCAGTCGGAGAACGGGATGCTGGGCATCGGCCCGTTTCCCTATGACGACGAGGTCGATCCCGACCTGATCAACGCGGGCAAGCAGACAATCAGCGAGCTGCCGCAGACGGCGTATTTCAGCTCCGCGGACTCCTTCGCGATGATCCGCGGCGGGCATATCGACCTGACGGTGCTGGGCGCGATGGAGGTCTCCGAAGGCGGCGACATCGCCAACTGGATGATCCCGGGCAAGATGATCAAAGGGATGGGCGGCGCCATGGACCTGGTCGCGGGCGTCAAGCAGATCATCGTCGTGATGGAGCACACCGCCAAGGACGGCTCGCCGAAGTTCATCCCCAGCTGCACGCTGCCGCTGACGGGGAAGAACTCGGTGGACATGATCGTCACCGACCTGGCGGTGTTCTCGCGACCGGACCACGGTGCGCCGTTCCGCTTGGTGGAGCTGG
The DNA here is from genome assembly GCF_028292945.1 of Sphingomonas bacterium. Taxonomy (GTDB): domain Bacteria; phylum Pseudomonadota; class Alphaproteobacteria; order Sphingomonadales; family Sphingomonadaceae; genus Sphingomonas. The sequence continues at coordinate 11,476 of NZ_JAQGLJ010000068.1, forward strand.
CCGACGGGGTGACGGCGGACGAGGTGGCGGCGAAGACGACCGCGCGGTATGATGGCTGAATGATTGCGAACCAGCCCGAGAAGCCGAGATGGCAGTATCGCTTTGACAAGAATGTACTAGAAGAGCAGGGTATTGTTCTGGCGACTGTTACTCCGAAGAGCGTAATCAGGGAGGCCTTCGCCGCTAAGATCATTCGGAATGGTGACGTTTGGATGGAGGCGCTCGACGCCCGCAACAAGATGTCACATGTCTATAGCATTAAGGTGTTCGAACAGGTGATTGAAGACATTCGTGTCCGCTTTTTGGCCGTGTTCGACGACCTTCACATGGACTTGCTTGGTAAGGTGGTCGGTGAGCGCT
>NZ_JAQGLJ010000093.1 GCF_028292945.1 Sphingomonas bacterium
CCGTCGACCGGTGCCTCTGGGACGGCCTTCAGATCGATCGCGCCACGGCCCTGCTTGCCGTCGCTGGTGGCCACCGCCGTGGCGCCTTCGCCTTCGACCTTGAGACCGCCGGGCTCGTCGGGCTTGATCTTATAGTCGCCCTCCTGGGCGGCAATCAGTTCGCCATCGGCGGCCGGTGAGCGGGATTGCAGCTGGTAAATGCCGAAGATGATCACCGCGAGCACCGCCAGGCCGAGCAGCACCAGGGCAATCACCCGCCCGGCGTTCGACCCCTCGGGCTCGTCGGGTTCGACCGTCTCCAGCCAGGGCAGCCGGTCCTCGTCCCGCAGCTCCACCGCATCCGCCATCAGTTCAACTCCGACACCGCTTCGACGCCCATTAGCGCAAGACCATTACGGATAATCTGTCCGACACCATCCGCCAAGGCGAGACGTGCACGGGTGGCGTCGTGGTCGTCGGGCTGCAGGAAACGCCGCGCCGGATCGTCGTTACCCGCGTTCCACTCGGCGTGAAAAGCGCCCGCCAAGTCATAGAGATAGAACGCTACCCGATGCGGTTCGCGCGCCGCTGCGGCAGTCTCCACCACGCGCGGAAATTGCGCGGCCAGCTTCGCCAGCACCAGCGGCTCGGTCCCGAGAAGGGACAGGTCGCCCGGACCGGTCGCGATCCCCGCCTCCTGCGCCCGGCGGTGCAGCGAGGCGATGCGGGCGTGCGCGTACTGAACGTAGAAGACGGGGTTGTCCTTGGACGCCTCGACCACCTTGGCGAAGTCGAAGTCCATCTGCGCATCCGCCCGCCGGGTCAGCATGGTAAACCGCACCACGTCCTTGCCGACCTCGCTCACCACGTCCGCAAGGGTCACGAAGTTACCGGATCGCTTGGACATCTTCACCGGCTCGCCGGCGCGCAGCAGCCGCACCATCTGCACCAGCTTGACGTCGAGCGGCTTCGCCCCGCCGGTCAGCGCCGCAACCGCCGCGACGATCCGCTTGACCGTTCCGGCATGATCCGCCCCCCAAATGTCGATCAGCTGATCCGCATCTTCCGCCTTTTGGAAATGATAAGCGAGATCCGCGCCGAAATAGGTCCAGCTGCCGTCCGACTTGCGGATCGGCCGATCCTGATCGTCGCCAAAGGCGGTGGAGCGGAACAGCGGCAGCTCGACCGGCTCCCAATCCTCCGGGGTCTCGCCCTTGGGCGGCGGCAACACGCCGTCATAGACTAGGTCCCGCGACCGCAGCTCGGCCTCCGCCGCAGCCGGCTTGCCGGCGGCCTGCAACGCGGCCTCCGACGAAAAGACGTCGTGATGGATGCCCAGCAGCGCCAGATCGGCGCGGATGAGCTCCATCATCGCCGCCACCGCGCGTTCGCGGAACAGCGGCAACCACTCACCGTCAGGCCGACCTATGAAACGATCTCCGAACTCGCCCGCAAGTGAATGACCGATCGGGACAAGATAGTCGCCGGGATACAGTCCCTCGGGGATCTCCACCGTCTCGCCGAGGGCCTCGCGGTACCGCAGATGCACCGACCGCGCGAGCACATCCACCTGACCACCCGCATCGTTGACATAATATTCCCGGATCACCCGCGCGCCGGCGAACTCCAGCAGGCTGGCAAGCGCATCGCCAACCACCGCGCCCCGGCAATGCCCCATGTGCATCGGTCCGGTCGGGTTGGCCGAGACATACTCGATGTTGACCGTCACGCCGGCGTAGTGCTCCGATTGGCCGTAAGCGGCGCCCGCCGTCGCGATCGCCGCCACCTCGTCGCGCCATGCCGCGTCGGTCAGCGTCAGGTTGATGAAACCAGGCCCCGCGACGGTCACGCCCGCGACCTCGTCCAGCTTCTCCAGTTCCGCCGCCAGGGCCGTCGCCAGCGTGCGCGGGTTGGTTCCCGCCGGCTTGGCCAACACCATAGCGGCGTTGGTCGCCAGATCGCCATGTGACGGGTCGCGCGGCGGCTCGACCGTGATGTTCCTACGGTCGAGCCCACCTTGCAGTGTGCCAAGGGCCGTCAGCTGATCGAGCGCGGCGTTGAGATGAGCGGTGAAACGTAGGTAAAGCGACATGGCGGGGCGCTTAGAGCAACCTCGTCGGAAAGGAAAAGGGATCGGACCCGAGTGCCGCGTGCGCGGCCCGCAATCGCGTTGGGTAGGTTTGCATTTGCAACCCATTCTTGCGGCCGTCATTCGGTGCTGCGGAAGTACCCGGAGACGGACCTGATCGGCTCGACGCACCAACCAGCGAGGGCTAAAATCATGACCAAGTTCATTGCCGCACTCACCATTGCCGCCGCCCTCCTTCCCGCCGGCGTCGCCGCGCGCGGGCCGGATCAGCGTTTCACCCGCGATGGCATGACCTATGTCTATTCGGTCAGCCCTGCGGCCGGCGGGCGTCAGGTCATCCAGGGCCGTCGACTGCCGGGCAACTCCTCGTTCCGCCTGGTCGTCAAGGGCAATCGCGTCGCCGGCACGTCCGGTGGTCAGCCGGTCTCGTTCCGCGTGCCCGTAGCCGCGCCGGCAGTCCTGGCGGCGCGCTAGCTCCCCTCCAACGACCGTAGGCCCGGCCGGAGACCCTGCCCACTTTGCTTCCAGCAAAGTGGCGGGGTCCTGCGTGCCGGTTGAGCCGGCATTTCAGAAGCCGTCTGGCAGGTCCACGGGTCCGACAATGCCCCGGTATCGCGCCACCGCAAACCGATCGGTCATGCCGGCGATGTAGTCCGCTATCCTACGGCTGCGCCACGGCTCGTCCGCCGGCACCGCGCACCATCCTTCTCCCATCAAGGCCGGCTCCGCGTGGAAGGCTTCGAACAGGCCCGCCACGACCGCGCGTGCCGCCTCCGCTGCGGCAAGCTGATAGGGATGGTGGTACAGGTTCGCGTACATGAACCGCTTCAGCACGCGCTCCTCCTCGCGCATGCCCGCCGTGAAACCGGCCAGCGCATGCGCCGTCGTGCGCACCGCCTCGACGCTGTCGATCCTTGCCGCGGCAATCCGGGTCCGCGTCTCGCCCAGCAGATCGTTGACCATGACGCCGATCTGGGCGCGGACCAGTTCGCGATGCAGCCGCTCCGCCGCCACGTCGGGATAGCGCGCGCGCACCGCCGCCCAGCCCCGCGCGACCAGCGGAATGTCCAGCAGCTGTTCCAGCGTCAGGAGGCCCGCGCGCAGTCCATCGTCGATGTCGTGATTGTCATAGGCGATGTCGTCGGCGATCGCCGCGACCTGCGCCTCCAGGGAAGGCTGGCCGTCCAATGCGAGCGGTTGTTCGGCATCGACCGCCAGCAGCGCCCATCCGGGGTGGCGCACCGGCCCGTTATGCTTGGCCAGCCCCTCCAGACACTCCCAGGTGAGGTTGAGACCATCCCAGAGCGGGTAGGACCGCTCGATCGTCGTCAGCACGCGCAGCGTATGGCCGTTGTGGTCGAACCCGCCCGCCGCCGCGCCTTGCGGGCCCAGCGCGGCCCGCAAGGCATCTTCGCCCGCGTGGCCGAACGGTGGATGGCCGATGTCATGCGCCAGGCAGATCGCCTCCGTCAGGTCCTCGTTCAGCCCTAAAGCACGCGCGATCGTTCGACCGATCTGCGCCACCTCCAGGCTGTGGGTCAGGCGGACGCGGAAGTGATCGCCGTCCGGCGCCATGAACACCTGCGTCTTGTGACGCAGGCGACGAAAGCTGATCGAGTGGATGATGCGGTCGCGGTCGCGCTGAAAGGCGTCGCGTGGCCCTCGCTGTGTGTCCGTCACCTCGGCATGCCGACGGCCCCGGCTCCGCGCCGGATTTGCCGCATAAGGGGCGACGGTCACTTCGTCGCCAGCTTGGTGATCTTCTGCCCCGCCTCGCTGGTGAAGGTGAATGCGGACACCCCCGCCCTGGCAAGCTGATTGACGTGCGCGCGCGCTTCCGCCTCGGTCTTGAACGGTCCGCTCAGCACCCGGTTGGTGGAGCGCAGCGGGGTGGTCCAGCCGTCGCGGCCGGCCAGCGCGGACGCCTTGGCCTGCGCCGCGCGCCAGGCTTGGCGCAACCCCGCCTCGTTCGCGCCGCCCGCCACCTGAACCCAGATCCGAGACGGTTCGCCGCGCGCGAGCTTCTTCTCGGCGGCCACCTGCTTGTCGGCGAGCGCCTTTTTC
>NZ_JAQGLJ010000125.1 GCF_028292945.1 Sphingomonas bacterium
CATCGCCGGCATGACCATGAAGAACACCATGATCAGGCCGTGCGCGGTGATCAGCACGTTCCACAGGTGGAGCGAGTGATCCAGCCCACCCTGCCCACCGGGCAGGTAATGCGCCCAGCTCGTCAGATACTGGATGCCGGGATGCGCCAGCTCCGCGCGCATCAGCCCGGAGATCGCGCCGCCGATGATCCCCGCCACGATGGCGAAGATCAGGTACAGCGTGCCGATGTCCTTGTGGTTCGTCGACATGAACCAGCGCGCGAAGAAAGCCGGCTTGTGGTCCGCGTCATGCGCGTGGTCGTGCGCCTCGTGCGCGGCGAAAGCCTGGTTGCCGGGAGCCGGAAAGCCGGAGCTGATTGCGGTATCGGTCATCTTATTGTCCAGCGTTGCCGGCACCGCCAACGTCGCCGTTGCGGGTGGCGCCTTGCGGGGTGGCGGGAAGGGCGGTCGTGCCTGGGTTCGGGCCGGCCGGCGGAGTGGTGAAGGCGGGCGGTTGCGCGCCCACGCCCCCGCCAGCACCGGGACCTGCGTTACCGGGGGCGCCCGGCTGCGGAATCACCTCGGCGGATGGTGCGGCGGCCGCGGCGGCGCCGGGCAGCGTGCCGCCCTTGGCCAGGACCCACTGGCGGAACACGGCCGGGGACACCGCCTGCACCGCGATCGGCATATAGGCATGACGCGCGCCGCACAGCTCCGAACACTGGCCGAAATAGATACCGGGCTTGTCGATGGTGAAGCTCGATTCGTTCAACCGACCGGGGATCGCGTCCAGCTTGAACCAGAACGCCGGGACCGCCCAGCTGTGGATGACATCGGCCGACGTGGTGATCAGCCGGATCGGCACGCCGACGGGGAGCACGACGCGGTTATCAACGGCCAGCAGCCGTGGCCCGTCGGCGTCGGTGCGGAACCGGTCGCCCGGCTGTACCTGATCGCGCTCCTTGAGCATGTTGGCGGTGATCTCGAAGTCGCCGAAATCGGGGTAGCTGTAGGTCCAGTACCATTGGTTGCCGATCACCTTGAGCGTGATCGCGTTGGCCGGCGCGGGCTTGAACTGCGCCTGCAGCAGCCCGATCGAGGGCACCGCGATCATCACCAGCGCAATGACGGGGATCAGCGTCCAGGCGACCTCGATCGCAGTGTTGTGGCTGGTCTTTGACGGAATGGTGTTGCGCGCCTTGCGGTAGCGGATCACGACCCACACCAGCAGCCCGAGCACGAAGATCGAGATGGCGGTGATGACCGGCATCAGGATGATGTTGTGAAACCAGCTGGCGAATTTGCCGTTTGTCGTGACCTGCGGCTGGACGCCCAAGCCCTCGGGCTGTGGCTGGCCGACATCGGGGTCGATGGCGATGGCAGGCGCGCCGTTCTGCGCCAGCAGCGGCGAGGCCGGCTGCGCGGTGGCCGGAGCGGCGGCCGTGGCCGGGGCGGTGTTGCTCGTGCCGGGCGGGGCCGCGGCCGGCTGCTGCTGCGCGCCAGCGGCGGTCAACCCGCCAAAAGCGAGCGCCGCGACCATCGCCAGCTTGAACAAACCCTTGCGCATGCGTCCCATCACCTTCGTGCGGCGGCCCGCCAGGGGGCCGCGCGGCTTCACCAAATCGCCTTGTAGGCCAGAGCCTATACGCACGCCCGCCCCCGCCCTCAAGCGTCGTCGTCAGGCGGATTGCTTTGCGTTGCAGCGAGGGCACATGGTCCGTATCAATCCGGCGGGAGGGAGCTAAGCCAGGCCACATGACCGACGACGACGTCCTTGGGGAGTTCCACGCGGCCGATGCACTGCTGGAAGGGCATTTCATCCTGTCGTCCGGGCTGCGCAGTCCGCGCTATCTGCAATGCGCGCGCGTGTTGATGGACCCAAAACGCGGCGCTCGTCTGGCCGAGGCGCTGGTGGCGCGGTTGCCCGCCGAGGTGAAGAGCCGCGCGACCGCGGTCGTGTCGCCGGCGATGGGCGGCGTCATCGCCGGCCAGGAACTCGCGCGCGCGCTGGGCGTGGAGGCGATGTTCCTCGAGCGTCCGGCAGGCGTGTTCGAACTGCGGCGCGGGTTCCGGCTGGAGCCGGGGCAGCAGGTGATCATGATGGAGGACGTGGTGACCACGGGCCTGTCGAGCCGCGAGGCGATCGCCGCGATCCGCGCGGCGGGCGGCGAGGTGGTCGCGGCGGCGGCGCTGGTCGATCGCTCGCTCGGGACGGCGGAGCTGGGCGTGCCGTTCTTCCCGCTGATCCGGCTCGACGTGCCGACCTATGCTGCGGACGCGCTGCCACCCGAGTTGGCGGCGATGCCACCAACCAAGCCAGGGAGCAGGGCGTTGTGATCCGGCATTGGGGTGCGGCGCTCGCCGCGACATTGCTGTGCGCCCCGTCCGCCCCGCCGCCGACCATGGCGCTCGACCCGGCGCGCGTGACCGCTGTGCTCGACAAGGCCGCATTCGCTGGAACGGTGTTGATCGCGCAGGGCGATCGCATCGTCTATGAGCGCGCCTTCGGCACGATCGACCCCAAGGGCGAAGCACCACACCGGCTTGGAGAAATCTGGCGCTGGGCCTCGGTCACCAAGCAGCTGACCGCCACCATCGCGATACAGGAGGTCGCGGCCGGGCGGCCCGATCCGGACACCCCGGTCCGCGCCTATCTGCCCGATAGCCGCGCCCCCGGTGCCGAATCGTCACGCCGCGCATGTTGATGCAGCACATCTCTGGCGTTGCGCGCACCAAGACAGTCCGCTCGGCCCGGACAATTGGCCGCGCTTCGACACGGCGGCGCTCGGCAGTGCCGACACCGGGCGAACCTGGTGCGAGGGCCCCATGCCAGGCACGGCGCCGGCCGCGTTCCACTATGGCGACTGCGATTTCATCCTGATGGGCGCGGTGCTGGAGAAGACGAGCGGGCTGCCCTTTGCTACCGTGTTCGAGCGGCGGATCGTCGCGCCGTTGCGGCCGAAGAAGGCCGGGCTGTTCGCTCGCAAGCAGCCGACGATGCCAGCCTTCGAGAAGGGGAACGACGTGCTCGCCGCCGCGCTGGGCCCGCCGGCATGACGCTGCGTCTGGGCGTCAACATCGATCACGTCGCGACCGTCAGGAACGCGCGCGGGACGGCGTACCCGGACCCGGTCCGCGCCGCCCTGATCGCCGCGGACGCGGGGGCGGACGGCATTACCGCGCACCTGCGCGAGGATCGGCGGCACATCACCGACGACGACATCGCGCGGCTGGCGGCGGAACTGACGATCCCGCTCAACCTGGAAATGGCGGCGACCGACGAGATGCTCGCCATCGCGCTGCGCCATCGCCCGCATGCCGCGTGCATCGTGCCCGAAAAACGCGAGGAGCGGACAACCGAGGGGGGTATCGACGCGGCGGGGCTGCACAACCGGCTCGCGCCGATGGTGCGCGAACTGGGCGCGGCGCGCGTTCGCGTGTCGCTGTTCATCGAGCCCGACCCCCGCCAGATCGAGGCGGCGATCCGACTCGCGGTGCCGGTGGTGGAGCTGCACACCGGCCGCTATGCCGAGCTGACCGGAGAGGAGCAGGCGACCGAATTGCGCCGGCTGGCCGACGCGGCCGCGCTGGCGGCGAAGAACGGACTGGAGGTCCATGCCGGCCACGGGCTGACGGTCGCCAACGTCGCACCCGTCGCCGCGATCCCGCAGGTGCGCGAGCTCAACATCGGCCATGCGCTGATCGCTGACGCGCTATTCATCGGATTGGGGGAGGCGGTGCGGGCGATGCGCGCAGTGATGGACGCCGCGCGCTGATCTCCTCGCCGTCTGCACCGCTTCGCGTGCGTGCCCGTCACATTCGCGCTATATAGCGTGGGCAGTCCCTCCGAACGGAACCCCCATGTCCCTCCGCCCCTGGCGCGACATCACGCGCCGACCCTGCCGCCAGATCATGGTCGGCAACGTCCCCGTCGGCGGCGACGCGCCCGTCACCGTGCAGACGATGACCAACACGCCGACCAGCGATCCGCGCGCGACGATCGACCAGATCCGGCGCTGCGAGGAGGCTGGTGTCGACATCATCCGAGTCTCGTGCCCCGATGTCGAGTCGACGGCGGCGCTGCGCCAGATCGTGCGCGCGGCGCGCGTGCCGATCGTCGCGGACATCCACTTCCACTACAAGCGCGCACTGGAGGCGGCGGACGCGGGTGCCGCGTGCCTGCGCATCAATCCGGGCAACATCGGCTCGTCCGAGCGCGTCGCCGAGGTCGTGCGCGCCGCCAAGGCGAACGGCTGCGCGATCCGGATCGGCGTCAACGGCGGCTCGCTGGAACGCCATCTGCTCGAGAAATATGGCGAGCCGTGCCCCGACGCGCTGGTCGAGTCGGCGCTCGATCATATCAAGCTGCTGCAGGATCACGATTTTCACGAGTTCAAGGTGGCGGTGAAGGCGTCCGACTTCTTCCTCGCGGTTGCCGCCTACCAGCAGCTCGCGGCAGTCGTCGACTGCCCGCTGCACCTGGGGATCACCGAGGCGGGCGGGTTCGTCGGCGGCACGGTGAAGAGCGCGATCGGCATCGGCTCGCTGCTCTGGTTCGGGATCGGCGATACGATCCGCGTGTCCTTGTCCGCCGAGCCGGAGGAGGAGGTCCGCGTCGGCTTCGAGATCCTGAAGTCGCTCGGCATCCGCAACCGCGGCGTGCGCGTGGTCAGCTGCCCGTCCTGCGCACGCCAGGGCTTCGACGTGATCCGCACCGTGCAGGCGCTGGAGGAGCGGCTGCAGCACATCCGCACGCCCATGTCGCTGTCGGTGCTCGGCTGCGTCGTCAACGGCCCCGGCGAAGCGCGCGAGACCGACATCGGCATCACCGGCGGCGGCAACGGCAAGCAAATGGTCTATCTGTCGGGCGTCACCGACCACCACGTCCAGGACGCCGGGATGATCGAACACATCGTCGCGCTAGTGGAGGCAAAGGCGGCGGAGATCGATGCCGCCACCGAGCAGAAGGTCGCGGCTTAGCCCATTACCGTCGAGAACAGGTGCGCAAACGCGTGGGCGAGCATCGCCGCTTCCAACCCACGCACCGCAAACAGCCAGCCGAATAACAGCCCCGGCATAGCATTGCCGATCAGCACGCCTGCGATCAGCTGCGGCGACGGATCGGGCAGGAGCATGTAGAGAACGGGCAAGTGGCCGGCGGCGAACAGCAGCGCCGCGAGCACGGTACCGACCGCTAGCACTGCCCGGCTCGCCGGTCGCTTTGCGCCGGTCAATCGCCACGCTACCCAGGCGAACAGGCTCATCAGGCCCCAGCGGGTGAGCAGCTCCTCGGTGATGCCGCCATAGAGCAGCTTCGGCAGCAGCGGCATGTCGAACGCCGGAGCCCCGGTCATCCAGTCGGCACTCAGGCGAGCGTAGCCCAGAAGCATCGCCGCTACGGCCGCGCCGGCCAGCAGGGCGGGCAGGAGCTGCGGCTTCAACGCCTGCCAGGGCGACTGGCGCGCGAGCAGCGCGCGGATCAGCGGTGCATCGAGGCCGAGGCGGGGTGCCAGCAGGCAGCCGATCATCACGCCGAGCGTCAGCAGGATCAGCGGGTTGATCAGCGACAGCAGTCGGAACTGCATCGCGCTGAAGCCAAGCCCCACCGGCTGCATAACCTCAAGCGGCGCGGATAGCAGCGAGGCGACGCCGAGCAGCCCGGCGAGCCAGAGCGCCGTGAAGAGCCGCCAGTCGAACCGTCGATCAGTTATCGCCTTCCCCCTTCGCGGGCCGCACCCGGGTCGCCGCGGCCGGCGCGGCCAGCTTCACCTCGCGCCGCGCGAACGCTTCGGGCAGCAGGCATTTGATCTGAGCGTTGCCTGCAGGGAGAGAGACATCAGTTCAGGACAATCGTGACCGCGCGCCGGTTCTGCGCATAGCTTTCCTCGTCCGAACCGGGCGCGACGGGGCGTTCCTTGCCATAGCTGATCGTCGTCATCCGGCCGGCGTCCACGCCCCGCGCCGCGAGGTAGTTCTTGGCGGCGTTGGCGCGACGGTCGCCGAGCGCGAGGTTGTATTCGCGGGTGCCGCGCTCGTCGGCATGGCCTTCCAGCGTGATGCGCTGCGCGGGATTGCGCGCCAGCCACTCCGCCTGCGAGTCGAGGATCGCGCGCGCGGTCGCGTCGATGTCATAGGCGTCGACCTGGAAGTTCACCGTGTTCGAGCTGACCGAGCGCCGGAAGTCCGCGTCCGAGCCGGGTGCGATCGCGCCGGAGCCTGAGCCGTCCTGCGTGCCGGTGCCGGCGCCCGCATCATTGTTGCCGGTGTCGGTCAGCGGCGGCGGCGGCAGCTGCGCGGGGCGCTTCTTGGCGCAGCCGGCGACGGCGATCAGCGCGGTGGCGGCGAGCAGGACTTGGGTGACTTTGGACATTGGATTTCTCCCGTGGAGGACGTCAGGGGCGAAGTGGCCCCCAGGCGGGGTCGGAGCCGTCGAGCGGGGTCGGGATGCGGCGCTCGTTGACGCCGGTCAGGTCGACGGACCACAGATCCGCCTTGCCCTGTGACCCGCGACCCGCGCGATAGAAGGTGATGACGCGGCCGTTGGGCGACCAGCTCGGCCCTTCGTCCTGCCAGCTGTCGGTGAGCAGTTTCTCGTCGCCTCCGGAGGGCGACATGATCCCGATGCGGAAATTGCCCGACAGGCGGGTGAACGCGATCTGGTCGCCGCGCGGGCTCCATACCGGCGTTGCGTAACGTCCGCCGCCAAAGCTGATGCGCTGCTGGTCGGAGCCGTCGGCGGCCATCACGTACAGCTGCTGCCCGCCCGAACGATCGCTTTCGAACACGATGCGGCGGCCGTCGGGCGAATAGCTGCCGCCGGTGTCGATGCCGGGCGACGTGGTCAACCGCTGCGGCGTGCCGCCGGTCACGGACACGCGGTACAGGTCGGTATTGCCCGCCTGCGCCATCGAGAACAGGATGGACCTGCCATCGGGCGAGAAGCGCGGCGCGAAGGTGGTGGCGACGTTCTGCACGACCAGCCGCTGCCGCCCCGAGCCGATGTCGTAGACATAGATCGACGGGATACGGCCCAGATAGCTCATATACACGATCGACTGCTGGTTGGGCGCGAAGCGCGGCGTCAGCACGATCGACTGGCCGTTGGTCAGGAAGCGGTGATTGGCCCCGTCCTGATCCATGATCGCCAACCGCTTGATGCGCTTTGCCTTGGGGCCAGTCTCCGCCACATAGACGACGCGGCTGTCGAAATAGGGGCCTTCGCCGGTGAGGCGGGCGTACACGGTGTCGGCGCATTTATGGCCTGCCCGCCGCCAGTCGCCAGGCGAGACGACGAAGCCCTGCCGTGCCAGCTCGACCTTGGAGAACACGTCGTACAGATAGCAGCCGACGGTCAGCGTGCCGTCGCCATTGGCGCGCACGAAGCCCTGCACCAGCGCCTGCGCGCCCGTGCCGCCCCAATAATCGAACTGCGGCGCGTTGACCTCTGGGAACGCCACCGGCCGCAGCTGGGCAGGGGCGACCGGCGTGAACAGCCCCGACCCGCGCAGATCGTTGGCGACGATCTCCGCGAGCTGACGGCCGAGCACGTCGGTGGCGCCGGCGGCGGTGTCGACCACCTGTTGCGTCGGCATCGCCGGAATGGCGATCGGCATCGGCGCGGAAATGCCGCCGGTGACGGAGACTTCGAGGGGAGGTGGGGTCTGGCCTTGGGCTGGCGCAGGCTGCTCCTGCGCCAAGGCCGGTGCGGCGAGCAGGGCTAAGGGAAGTAGAAGTGCTCGCACGTCAGAAATCCTCGTCATGCTGAACTCGTTTCAGCATCCATGCGCGACCAGCAACGGCAAGCCCCGCGCCAGCGGCTTCGCATGGACCCTGAAACAAGTTCAGGGTGACGGCCGGCGGATTGCTCCGCCCCCTCACCGCAGCTGCCACTGATAGTTGATGTTGTTCCACCCGCCACTCGCCGTCTGGTAGAATTCAGCAGGCAGCTTCAACGGTGAACAGCCCTTGAACGCCGCCACGCCAAGGTCGGTGACGCGCTGTGCATAACGTTCGTTTTCATCGTTCAGGCCGCTTTGCCGCTGTTTGGTGGGCGTCGCCGCCAGCGTGCCGTCGGGGTTGAGGCGGATATTGAGCGTGGTCACGATCCGATTCGCGCCCGGGCCGGGGTTCACCTGACGATCCGCGCAGGGCTGTATCTGACGCGCGATCGCCTGGACGATCGAGGCGGTGGGGTAGGGGCCAGGCTTCGCGCCGGGAGCGGCGTTCGAGGCGGGCCGACGTGGCGCATCGGCGGACAAGCCCTTGAGGAAATCGTCGCCGAGCCGCTGGCCGCGCGGGCGTGAATTCGTCGCGGCCGCGTTCGAGCCGCTCGCCGTGCTCGGGAGCAGGCCGGCAAGACGGTCGCTCCGCTTCGCCGGGGAGGGCTTCGTCGCCGCCGGCTTGGCTACCGCGGGTTTCGCGGCGGCGGGTTTCGGCTTGGCGGGCGCCGGCTTTGCAGCGGGCTGCCTGGCGGGAACAGGTTTGGCGGCGACCGGCGGCACCTTCTTGGGCGGCACGGGTGCGGGCTTCGGGGCCGGGACCGGCTTTGCGGCGACGGGCTCGGGTGGCGCTGGTCGCGCGGGCTCGGGGAGCGCTGCCGGCGCAGGTGGGGGAGGCGGTGCTGCGTCCTCCGGCAGGCCCTGATCCGGAGCGATCGACGGCGCGGGTGGTTCGGGTGCGGGCGGAGCTTGTGCTTCGGGCGCGACCTCGGCCACCAGGCTGACCTCCAGCGGCACCGGCTCGGGCCAGGCGCGGGGCTGCTGCTGGCCCCAGGCGATCGACAGCAGGCCGAAGATGACGAGGTGCGCGGCCAGCGCCAGGATGACGCCGGCGGGCAGCGACCGGTCCCGGTCCGCCCCAGTCACCGCCGGGCCTCTTCCGTCGTCACCAGCGAAACGCGGTTAAGGCCGGCGCGGTTCAATTCGCCCATCACGCGCATCACGCGCCCATAATCCAGCGAACGGTCGCCGCGCAGGAAGATCTGCGGCCGCTCGGTCCGGTCGGCGAGCTGCTCCAGCCGCGCGGGCAACGCCGCCTCGCTCACCTCCTCCTTGTCGAGGAACAACTTGCCCGCCGCGTCCAGCGACAGCTCGACCGGCTTTTGGTCCTGCTCCAGCGGCTTGGCGCGGCTGTCGGGCAGGTTCACCGGCACGCCGGCGGTCAGCAGGGGGGCGGTGACCATGAAGATGATCAGCAGCACCAGCATCACGTCGACCAGCGGCGTGACGTTGATCTCCGCCATCGGCGCGCGGCGGCGACCGGAACGGGGGGAGTTCATCGCCACGGCGAGATCACTTCACGCTGTCCAGCTGGCGCGACAGGGTGGTGTGGAATCCGTCCGCGAACCGCGCCAGGCTCGCCTCCACCTTGTTCACCGTGTGGCTGAAGCGGTTGTACGCGATCACCGCCGGGATTGCCGCGAACAGCCCGATCGCGGTCGCGAACAGCGCCTCCGCGATTCCCGGCGCCACCACCGCGAGCGACGAGTTCTGCGCCTGCGCGATCGCGCTGAACGAGCGCATGATGCCCCACACGGTCCCGAACAGCCCGACGAACGGCGCCACCGAGCCGACCGTCGCCAGCACGTTGAGCTTGTCCGCGAGGCTATCCACCTCGTTCGCCGCCGCCGCCGCCATCGCGGTCGACAGCCGCTCGCGCGTCGCGACCTTGTCGACCCCGGTGCCGGCGGTCGAGCGCCGCCACTCCGCGATGCCGGCCGCCATCACCCGGGCCGACGGCAAGGCGCTGTCGGCATGCGCCTTGTAGAAGGCGTCAATGTCCTCGGCCTTGGCGAAATCGCTCTCGAACGCGCGCATCGCCTTACGCGTGCGGCCGACGCGCCGCCAGAAGGTGAGGATGATGCCCCACGTCCAGATGCTTGCAAGCAGCAGCCCGCCCATCACCACCTTCACCACCCAATCGGCGTGAATGAACAGCGCGAGCGGCGACAGCGATGCCGGGTCGGTAAGAAGGACGGGGTTCACGGGTTCTCCTGTGGCAGCAACTGCCGAAAGATGGCGGTCCAGGTGGCCGGCTGGCGCCGTGGCCGCCCCGCCGGGGACACCAGCGCCGCCGTGACCGTGGCGTCGGTCAACACCTGTGCCGCGCGCCTGACCTGTTGATGGATGACGACGCTCGCGGCGCGGACGGCAGCTAGCGACGATACGACGAGCAGCGCATCGTCGAGCCTTGCGGGCGCGCGATAGCGGATGCGGAGGTCGGCGACGGCGTAAGCGCCGCCGCCCGCCTCCATGACGCTACGCTGATCGACGCCGGCGACGCGCAGCATGTCGGATCGGGCGCGCTCCATGAAGCGCAGGTAATTGGCGTGATAGACGATGCCCGACAGGTCCGTGTCCTCGAAGAACACACGCAGCGGATAGCGGTGCTCCGCGCCCACGAAGCGCCCGCTTACCGGCTGATCGAGGTCCGCTGCGTCCATGGCCGCGCTGTTAACCGAACGGGACTGGGGGGGAAAGACCGCACGCCGCTTGACACGTGTAACCTATGGGTTACATGTCACCCATAGGTTACATCGGGGAGCGACTAATGACCAGCGACATCGAACAGGCCGATCGACTTACCCGCCGCCGCGCGCGGATCATTCCCGTGCTCGCCGTCCTGCTGCTCACGCAGCAGACGATATTCCTGTCGCAGGAGGGAACACGCACGGTCGATCATCTCAAGATCGGCGCATGGGTGGTGCTGACGGCGGCGCTGCTGCTGATGCTGGCGACGGGCGGCGGGCTGTTCCGCTCGCCGGCGGTGCGCGCGCTGTTGAATGACGAGACCACGCGGCTGCACCGTCTGCGCGCCTGTGCGGCGGGGTTCTGGGCGACGATGGCCTGCGGTATCGCCGTTTATCTGCTGGCCCAGATCGTCGCAATCACGCCGCGCGAAGCGGTTCACGTCGTCGTCACCGCCGGGCTGACGGCCGCGCTGCTCAGCTTCGCCACCCAGGAGCGTCGAGCGCTGCAATGAGCGATCGGCTCGCCAACGATCTGCGCGACAAGCGCACGGCAAAGGGCTGGACCCAGGCCGATCTCGCGGAGCGCGTCGGGGTCAGCCGCAAGACGATCAACACGGTGGAGAACGGCGTGTTCGTGCCATCCACGGTGCTGGCGTTGAAGCTGGCGGCGACGCTGGGCGAGCCGGTGGAGGCGTTGTTCCGGCTCGAAACCTAGCGCGACGCGAGTTGCACGGGCGCCTCGCCGAACACGCGCGGGTCGACGGACAGCCAGGGCGGCGCGAACGGCTGGTCGAGCGAGGCGAGCCGCGCCCCGGCATCGGCGGCGGGGTCGAGCGTCGTCTCCAGCTCGACCAACGCGACGCGCGCGGCCGCGCAGAACGACGAGCGCCCGCGCGACTGGCCGAAATGATTGTACAACCGCGTCATCTGGTCGTCGTAGCGGTCGCGACCGACCGCCGTCGCCGCCTGGTACTCGGCCGCATAGGCCGCCTCCGCCGCCTTGAGCGGCACGGCATGGCGCGCGAGCAACGCGTTGTAGCCCGCCACCAGCACCGCCTCCTCGGGACCGCGACACGCCAGCGCCGCGACGTTCAGCCCGGCGCGCAGGTGCCACAACGTCGCCGCCTCGCTCAGCCCGGCGTTGATCGGGTTTGGCGCAGGTGCCTGCCGGTCCACAACCACGGCGAGCGGCGGCGGCGTAATCGCGACCGCGACCGGCGCGGGTCGGCCGACACAGCCGGCGAGCAGCGCGGCAATGAACGTCGTGACTGTCGTTCGCATGGAGAACCTCGCAGGAGTCTCTCCCCCCGCCGCCAGCCATACGCAGGGCGAGGTTGCGATCGGGTAAAGCCAGCTTTCAGATCTCTCCGATCATTCCCGCCAGCGTTTCCAGGCACGCGACGCCCAGCGCCTTCGACCGTTCCGGCGACCAGCCGAACTCCGGGTCCGGGTTGGGATCGTGGTCCTTGAACGGCATCTCCAGCGTCACCGACACCGCGCCGAACCGTTCGGCCAGCTGGTTGGTGGACATCGACAGATTGGCGTTACCGGGCTTGGATTTCTCATAGCCGCGTTCGATCTGGAAGTCGGCGGTATGCGCGGCCAAGCGGCGCTGGAAATCGTAGAACTTCGCGCCGTGCTCGTCGGTCCAGGACGGGATGCCTTCATATCCGGCGATGAAATTGGCCGGGATCGCCTCGTCGCCATGTACATCGAGTGCGAAGTCGACGCCGGTCTCGTTCATCGCGTCGAGCACGCACAACACTTCCGGACTGCGTTCCACCGTCGGCGCATGCCACTCGCGGTTGAGGTTCACGCCCGCGGCATTGGTGCGCAGGTGGCCGCGCCTGGTGCCGTCCGGGTTCATGTTGGGCACGATATGCACGGTCGCGGCGGCGAGCAGCGGGGCAGCGGCGGGACCCGTCAGCCAGTCGAGCGCGCCCTCCATCCACCATTCCACCATCGATTCGCCGGGATGCTGGCGCGCGTACAGCCATACCTGCTTCGGCCCGTCGCCGACCCGCAGATAGTCGATCGCCTGCCCGTCCAGGCTCTGCCCGAGTTCGCGATGCGTCACGCCGGGGCGTGCCGCGATGCGCGCGATCAGCGCCTCGTGCTGCTCCATCGTATAGGGCGCGAAATAGGCGAACCAGGCGAGCTCGCCATCGACCGTCCAGCGCCATTCCAGCACGCCGTCCGCGTAGCTGGTCTCCGCCTGCCGCCACGCGATCCGGTCGCTGCTGGCACGGGTGCGATAGCCGGGCCAGGCGAACGGATAGGCCGACTTGCCGGCGTTGAGGATGCGAAAGGTCAGCGTCCGACCGCGCGCGCCGGCGACGCGGAAGTAGAACCACTGGAAGAAGTCCGACTGGTGGTCGGCGACGATCTCCAGATCGACGACATCTCCATGAATCGCGACGACGCGGATGTTGCCGCCGTCGAATGCGGCGTTGATCGTTATGCTCATCTGACGGTGATAGTGCGCCCCGACTCGCCCGGAAAGCCCGTGAACAGCGCGGCGGCAAGCTTGTCGGCGATTACCGCCTCGTCGGCCGGGCTGCGCTGGAGCGTGCGCGCATTGCCCTCCCAGACGGGCGACTGGTCGACACGGCGCTTGATGGTGACGGTCAGCTCCGTGCCCAGCAGCTGGTTGCGCCGTGACTTGCCGATCGGGATTCCGATGCCGCCGCCCAGCCCGACGCCACCGTTGCCCCCACCGCTGTAGCCACCCGCGCCGATACCGATCGAGAAGGGCGACGGGCGGCGCGGTCCCTCCTGCGCGGAGCGGCGCACGTCGACCAGCGCGATGAACTGGACTTGTCCGCCCGGCGCTGCGGGAACATAGCCCGCCAGGCCGAGCTGACGCGATACGGCTGCCGCGAACGGCTGACCCGACAGGCCATCGCCACCGGCCGCTGGCTGCACCACCACCGTGCCGCGCTCGACCGGCGCGCCGAGATGGTAGCGGATGACGTCGGTGGGCGCGCTCAGACCGCCGGTCGTGGCACAGGCGGCAAGGCCGAGAGCGGAGGTGGCGAGCAGGGCAAGCGAGCGGCGCATGGAGAACCTCGACGGGGATGTTACGCAAGTGCAACGCACGCGGCGGCGGTTCGCTCCCCGGTTGACTTTGCGGGGGGTCGCCCATAGGCGAGCGCCTTTCCGACAACGCCATTCCCAAGAAGATTTTCCATGAAGATTCGCAACTCGCTGAAGTCGCTGAAGGATCGCCATCGCGACAACCGCGTGATCCGCCGCCGCGGCCGCACCTATGTGATCAACAAGACCAACCGCCGCTTCAAGGCACGGCAGGGCTAAGGCAGCGGATTAGCAGCGCTAATCCGCGTCTCGGCCGCAGCCCCGGCCAGCGGGCGCAGCCCGTCTGACGACGCGGAATTCACTTCCGCGTCGGGGCCGCCTGGTGGTGAGCAATGACCCCACCCACCGCCATCATCTTCGACATCGGTCGCGTCCTCTACCGCTGGGACCCGCGCTTCCTGTACGAACGCCACCTGTCTGGCGAGGCGCTCGATAGTTTCCTGCGCGACGTCGTCACACCCGAGTGGCATTTCCAGCACGATGCCGGGCGCGATTTCGCCGATACATCCGCGGAGCTGATGGCCCTGCATCCGCAGCACGCGGAGCTCATCGCGGCATGGGCACCCAGTTTCCTCGACACCATCCCTGGCCCGGTCGACGGCATGCCCGCGCTGGTCGACGAGCTCCACGCCCGCGACGTGCCGCTGTACGCGCTGACCAACTTCTCCCATGAATTCTGGCCACCGTTCCGCGCCCGCGAGACGACAATGTTCGACCGTTTCCGCGACATCCTCGTCTCGGGCGAGGAGAAGCTGGTGAAGCCGGACCCCGCCATCTACGCGCGGGCGCTGGACCGGTTCGGGCTAGTGGCGGCGGAAACGGTCTTCATCGACGACAATGAGGCAAACGTCGTGGCGGCGGCCGGGGTGGGGCTGATCGCCCTGCACTTCGCGGACGAACCGACCCTTCGATGCGAGTTGGCAGCGCTCGGCCTGCTCGGCTGACCCTAACCGCCAAACCCCTTCAGCTCGTCGCCGGTCAGCCGAACCACGTGCAGCACGTTCGTGGACCCAGGCGTCTTGAACGGCACGCCGGCCAACACGATGATCCGGTCGCCGGCGCGCGCGATCTTGTGGCGCAGTGCCATGCGACGGGCCTTGGCCACCATCTCCTCGAATGATTCGACGTCGCGCGTGAAGACCGCGTGCGTGCCCCACAACAGCCCCAGCCGACGCGCGGTCACAGTAGACGGGGTCAGCACCAGGATCGGCACGCCCGGCCGCTCGCGGGCGATGCGGCGTGCGGTGGAACCCGATGTGGTGTAGCAGACGATGGCGCTCGCGGATGCGGTTTCGGCGATCGTCTTGGCCGCCTCGGCCAGCGCGTCGGCGGTGGTGGGATCGGGCTTGGTGACGGTGAAGTGGATACGGTCGCCATGGCCGGGGTCGCGCTCGACCGCGTCGCCGATCGCGTTCATCATTGCCACCGCCTCGACCGGCCAGTCGCCAGCGGCGCTTTCGGCGGACAACATGATCGCATCCGCGCCGTCATAGATCGCGGTCGCCACGTCGCTGACCTCGGCGCGCGTCGGCGAAGGCGAGGTGATCATCGATTCGAGCATCTGCGTCGCGACGATCACCGGGCGCCCCAGTCGCCGCGAGACCTCGATGATGCGCTTCTGCAGCGGCGGCACCGACTGCGGCGGCAGCTCGACACCCAGGTCGCCGCGCGCGACCATCACGCCGTCGCATTGCTCGACGATCTCCTCCAGCCGGTCGATCGCGGCGGGCTTCTCGATCTTCGCCAGCAGCGCCGCCTTGCCGCCGATCAGCGTGCGCGCCTCCATCAGGTCCTCGGGCCGCTGCACGAACGAAAGTGCGATCCAGTCCACCCCCGCCTGCACCGCCCAGTCGAGATCGCGGCGGTCCTTTTCCGTGAGCGCGGGCACCGGCACCACCACGTCCGGGACGTTCAACCCCTTGTTGTCGGACAGCTTGCCGCCGACCTCGACGGTCGTGACGATGCGGTCCGCGTCATGCTCGACGACGCGCAGCACCAGCTTGCCGTCGTCAAGCAGCAGCCGCGCGTTGGTCTGCACGGCTGCAAAGATCTCGCGATGCGGCAGCTCGACACGGGTCGCGTCGCCCGGTTCGGGCGAGCGGTCGAGCACGAAGCGGCTACCTGTTGCCAGCGTCACGGTGCCGTCCGTGAATTTGCCGACCCGCAATTTGGGGCCTTGCAGGTCGGCCAGGATCGTCGTCGGCCGGTGGTACTTCTTCTCCAGCGCGCGGATGGCGGCGATCACCGGCAGCTTCCCCGCCTGATCGCCGTGACTCATGTTGAGACGAAACGCGTCGGCGCCGGCGCGGTACAGCGCCTCGATCATCTCGGGCGTGTTGCTGGCGGGACCCAGCGTGGCCAGGACGCGAACCTTGCGCGTGCGGGGCGTGATGGCTTTGGACATGAACGCTTCCGAGTGGCTTGGCCGAACTCCGCCTTAGCCGCTAACGAGTCGCGATCAACTGCCCCAGGCCTCTGAAGGACATGACATGGACCCGCTTGACCAGCTCGACGACGCCCATGCGGCGGTCGCGTTCCGCCGCTTGGTGCGGCACCTGCGTCATCGCGATGACGCCGCCAACATCGACCTGATGGGACTGTCGGGCTTCTGCCGCAACTGCCTGTCGGAGTGGGTTGAGGACGCCGCCGGGCTGCCCCGTGGCGGGGCACGCGATGCGATCTACGGGGAGCCTTACGCCGACTTCAAGGCGCGCCAGCCCGCCGCGACGCCCGAGCAGCTGGCGCGGATGGAAGAGAGCTTGAAGAAGAACCCTGTCACGGCCGCATGACGGCTGGATGATGCCTCTTGACCAATAGCCCTCCCCGGCGGAAGCCGGGGCCCACTCGGCCGCGCCGGGGACTGGGCCCCGGCTTCCGCCGGGGAGGGGAATGGGGACGAGGGCAATGCGCAAGACACTGACGGCAATAGCACTGGCGCTGGCCACGCCCGCTGCCGCCCAGCAGACGACCTTCATCCATGCCGGCCAGCTCCTCGACCGCCCCGGTCAGTCGCCCCGCGGCAACAGCACGGTCGTCGTCCGCGACGGCAAAGTCGTCGAGATCCGGGACGGTTTCGCTGCTCCGGACGCCGGCGCGACCGTCATCGACCTCAAGGACAAGTTCGTCCTCCCCGGCCTGATCGACATGCACGTTCACCTGCTCGGCATCGGCGGCGATCCGCAGCGCGCCCGGCTGCTGGCGCTCAACACCGAGTTGGCCGACGAGCTCATGTACGGTGCTGGCAACGCGCGCGCGACGCTGATGGCCGGCTTCACCACCGTACGCGACCTGGGTGGGGACGCGCGCGGCATCCGCGCGTTGCGCGACGCGGTGGAGCGTGGCGATGTGGACGGCCCGAGGATCGTCAACGCCGGCGCGCCGATTTCCGTCACGGGCGGACATGGCGATCCGCTCAACGGCCTCGCCGAGCCATACGCGCATGCGGTGGCCGAGACGGTCGACAACACCTGCGACGGACCGGAGGACTGCCGCCGTGCGGTGCGCCGTCAGGTCGGATCAGGGGCACAGGTGATCAAGTTCATGGCGACCGGCGGCGTGCTGTCCAACGTATCGGGCGGACTGGGTCGGGCGATGGAGCCGGCCGAGATGAAGGCGGTGATCGACACCGCGCATGGCCTGGGCCGCAAGGTGGCGGCGCACAGCCACGCCGCCGAGGGAACGCGCGCGGCGGTGGAGGCCGGCGTCGATACGGTCGACCACGGCACCTATCTGGACGCCGCGACCGTGCAGCTGATGAAGGCGCGCGGCACCTGGCTGGTGCCGACGATGATGGCTCCGCGTGCGGCACTGGCGCAGGCGCGCGCCGGCGCGCTGCCGCCCGCGACCATTCCCAAGGCCGAGGCTGCAGGCGCGGTGGCGATGGAGAGCCACAAGCGCGCGATCGCGGCCGGCGTGAAGGTAGCGTTCGGCACCGACACGGGCGTGTCGAAGCACGGCGACAATGCGCAGGAGTTCGCACTGATGGTGGGGGCAGGGATGACCCCCGCGCAGGCAATCCGCGCGGCCACGTCGGGCGCGGCGGAGGCGCTGGGTCGCGACGATCTGGGCGCGCTGGCGCCCGGCATGGCGGCGGACGTTATCGCGGTGTCCGGCTCGCCGATCGATGACGTACGCCGGCTGGAGCGGGTTGAGTTCGTGATGAAGAACGGCCGCGTCGCCAAGCCGTGACGGTTGAGCGCGCCGGGGGCTTGGCCTACAGCCCACCCCTGCCATCGATTCAGTACAGGACGACCATGACCGACAATGTTTCCGCCGAACAACTCCGCCAGTTCATCGAGCGGATCGAGCGGCTGGAGGAGGAAAAGCGCAGCTTCGCCGAGGACATCAAGGATGTGTATTCCGAGGCGAAATCGACCGGGTTCGACGCCAAGACGATGCGCAAGATCGTCGCGCTGCGCAAGATGGAGAAGCATCATCGCGACGAGGCGGACGCGCTGATGGAGACGTATCGCCAGGCGCTCGGGCTGCATTGAGGAGTTTCGCCCGATGGCCGGCCATTCGAAATACAAGAACATCATGCACCGCAAGGGCGCGCAGGATAAGAAGCGCTCCGGGCAGTTCTCCAAGCTCAGCCGCGAGATCACCGTGGCGGCCAAGATGGGCCTGCCCGACCCGGACATGAACCCGCGCCTGCGCGCGGCCGTCAATGCCGCCAAGGCGCAGTCGATGCCCAAGGACAACATCCAGCGCTCGATCGATAAGGCCGCGCGCGGCGACGCGGAGAATTACGAGGAGGTTCGGTACGAGGGGTTCGGCCCCGGTGGCGTGTCGCTGATCATCGAGGCGCTGACCGACAACCGCAACCGCACCGCCACCAACGTGCGGATCGCGGTAAGCAGGAACGGCGGCAACCTTGGCGCGTCGGGCTCCGTCAGCCACGGTTTCGACCGATTGGGGCTGATCTCTTATCCCGCGGCGGCCGGCGACGCGGAAAAGGTGTTCGAGGCGGCGCTGGATGCTGGCGCGGAAGACGTCAGCTCCAGCGAAGATGGCCACGAGGTCTGGACGGCGATCGCGGACCTGCACGAGGTTGCCAAGGCACTGGTCCCCGTGCTCGGCGAGGCGGAAGGCGCGAAGCTCGCCTGGAAGCCGCAGACCGGCGTCGCGGTGGGCGAAGAGGACGCGGCGACGCTGTTCAAGCTGATCGACGCGCTGGACGACGACGATGATGTGCAGACGGTTTGGGGCAATTACGAGATATCGGATGAGGTGATGGAGCGGTTGGGGTAGTTCCCCTCAGGCAAGCGGGAGGGGAGCAGTGATCATTCTCGGCCTCGACCCCGGCCTGGGTACCACCGGCTGGGGCGTGATCCGGGCCGAGGGCAACCGGCTGTCGCATGTCGCCAACGGGCGGCTGAAGACCGACACCGCCGCCAGCCTCGCGCGCCGGCTCGCGCACCTCGACACGATGCTGGCCGCGCTGCTGGTCGACCATGCGCCTGATGCGGCGGCGGTCGAGGAGGTGTTCGTCAATGCCAACCCGCAATCGACGCTGAAGCTGGGGCAAGCACGCGGCGTCGTGTTGCTCTCTGTCGCCCGCGCGGGCATCGAGCCCGGCGAATATGCCGCGCGTCTGGTCAAGAAGGCGGTGGTCGGCACGGGCGCGGCGGAAAAGCCGCAGGTGCACGCCATGGTCGCGCGCCTGCTGCCGGGCGTGAAGATCGATGGCGCCGACGCCGCCGACGCGCTGGCGGTCGCGATCTGCCACGCGCACCATCTGGCGAGCGCGCGGCGCATCGCCTAGGCAGAACGCATGATCGCCCACCTGAAAGGCCGGCTCGACGCAACCGGCATCGATCATGCGGTAATCGACGTCGGCGGCGTCGGCTATCTGGTCGGCTGTTCCAGCCGCACGCTGGCGGCGCTGGGACCTGTAGGCGAGGCGGCGACGCTGCACTGCGAGATGCTGGTGGGCGAGGATTTCCTCCGCCTGGTCGGCTTCGCGGGCGCGGCTGAGCGCGACTGGTTCCGGCTGCTGACGGGGGTCCAAGGCGTCGGCGCGCGCGTGGCGCTGGCGATCCTGTCGGCGCTCGATCCTACCGAGATCGCCCGCGCCGTCGCCGCCCAGGACAAGGCGACGGTCGCGCGCGCGAACGGGGTAGGGCCGAAGCTGGCGGAGCGGATCGTGCGCGAGCTGAAGGACAAGGTCGGCGGCGTGGCGCTGGGTCCTGCGGCGGCCGCGCAGATCGCGCCGGTCGGCGCGGCGGCGGATGCGGCGTCGGCACTGCTCAACCTCGGCTTCAGACCCGCCGAAGCCGCCAGCGCCGTCGCGGCGGCGGAGGAGGAACTCGGGCCGGGTGCGACGCTCGACGCATTGGTCCGGCTGGCGTTGAGGAAGGCGGCGCGGTGACGCGGTTGTTTGCCGCCATACGCAAGAGGAGTATCACGTCCAAATGACGCAGCTCACCATCTCCGTGCCGCCCGCGCTCGACAACTGGGTACAAGCGCGGTTGTTGGAGGGGCGTTATGCTGACGCTGGCGACTATCTTCGCGACCTCGTACGACGTGATCAGGGCGACGACGCCGACGATACGGCTTGGGTGCGCGCCATGGTGGAGGAAGGGTTCGCGTCCGGGATCGTCGAGGCGGAGCCGGAAGACGTCCTCAAGGAGATCATGTCGCAGCTCGCCGATGGCTAGGTTGCGATTGAGCGCCGCCGCGCAACGCGACCGTGCGCAAATTCAGGCGAACGGTGCCGGCAACTTCGGCATAGCGGCGTCGCTGAAACACATGGCCAAGTTCGAGCGGCTATTCGCTCTGCTCCGGGAGCAGCCGTTCGCCCGGCCGGCGCGTCCGGATAACGGGCTGGATGTTCGGCTGCTGGTCAACCCGCCGCCCCGGGTTCTCTACCGCGTGCGCGGAGAGCAAGTCGTCATTGGTCGCGTTCTGCATGCTTCGCGCGATGTGCATCGGGGTATGGGCAGGCGGTGACCGACGACCGCCTCCTCACCCCCGCCCGTCGTCCCGACGACGTCGACGCGGCGCTGCGGCCCAAGTCGCTCGACGATTTCGTCGGCCAGCGGGCCGCGCGCGAGAACCTGCGCGTGTTCATCGCCGCCGCCAAGGCACGCGGCGAGGCGCTCGACCATGTGCTGTTCTTCGGCCCGCCAGGCCTCGGCAAGACGACGCTGGCGCAGATCGTCGCGCGCGAGATGGGGGTGGGGTTCCGCGCCACGTCCGGGCCCGTCATCGCCAAATCTGGCGATCTCGCGGCGCTGCTCACCAATCTGGAGGACGGCGACGTCCTGTTCATCGACGAGATCCACCGCCTCCAGCCCGCCATCGAGGAGGTTCTATACCCAGCGATGGAGGACCGCGCACTCGACCTGATGATCGGCGAGGGACCGTCCGCGCGTTCGGTGCGTATCGACCTGCCCCGCTTCACGCTGATCGGCGCGACGACCCGCCAGGGCCTGCTGACGACGCCGCTCCGCGACCGCTTCGGCATTCCCGTGCGGCTGCAATTCTATTCGGTCGACGAGCTGACCCGCGTCGTGGCCCGCGCCGCGGGGCTGCTCGGCCTTGCCGTCTCCCCCGATGGCGCGACCGAGATCGCGCGCCGCGCCCGCGGCACCCCGCGCATCGCCGGCCGGCTGCTCAGGCGCGTGCGCGACTTCGCCCATGCCGCCGGTCACGAGCTGGTCGACGCCAAGGCCGCGGACGGCGCGCTCAACCGGCTGGAGGTCGACGGGCTCGGCCTCGACGCGATGGATCGCCGCTACCTCACCATGATCGCCGACATCTATCGCGGCGGGCCGGTCGGGGTGGAGACGCTCGCCGCCGGCCTGTCCGAGCCACGCGACACGATCGAGGAGGTGATCGAACCCTATCTCATCCAGCTCGGCCTCGTCGCCCGCACCGCACGCGGTCGCTGCCTCAACGCCGGCGGCTGGAAACACTTGGGGCTGACTCCGCCGGCGGGATCGCAGGACGAGCTGTTCGACTAAGTCGGCCGCGCGATCACCAGCCCGACTGCGGCGATCCGCTCCACCTGCGCATAGGCTGGCTGATCCAGATCCTCGCTGAAGATGTCGGGATCGAGTTCGTGATAGTCGATGGCCAGCCCTGCGTCGCCGAGCTGAGCCGTCAGCTGCTCGAGCAGCACGTCGCGTCCGTCGACGATCGACACGCCCGTATGGAGGATCAGCTTGCCGCCCGGTGCCAGCAGACGGACCCCCGCCAGCACCCATTCGAGCGACAGCCTCGCCCCATACAGGTCGCCACCGTCGCGGTAGGCCCGTCCGTCGCCATCCATCATGAACGGCGGATGCGTGACGAACAGGTCGAACGGCCCGTCGAGCTCATCGGGCGTCGAGGCCGTGATCGCGGTGTGGGACAGACCGGCGAATTCCGCGTTGATCGACGACAGGAACAGGGCCTTGGGATTAATGTCCGCCAGCGTCAGCTGCGACCTCGGCTGACCACGCGCCGCGGTGATGCCGCCGACCCCGGCACCCGCGCCGTAATCCACGATCCGCGCGCCCGGTGCCAGGCTGCCCATTTGCGCGACGATGAAGTCGGCGAAGCGGTAGCTGTCCGGGCCAAGGAACACGGCATCGTGCGCGGTGGTCGGATAAGCCGAGTGCAGGAACAACGTGTCGCGCACCGACGACACCCGTAGCGTCGCCTGCAACAGCCCGTCGGGCCGCTGCCGAAGCGCCTCGCCCTCACGCAGCAGCTCGAGGATCTCGGACGGCACCACATCAGGGCCAAAAGGCAGGCTCCAGCCAAGCACGTCGCGCAGGCTCCGCGCCTCCTCGCGTCCGGGCCGGCCGATCACCCGCGCATGCGTCGCCGGCGTGGCGGTGACGAAGCGATAGCCATCGCGGTCGAGCCCTCGGAGCAGCGCCAGCAGCGCCTCGCGCCGGTGGTCGATCGGCGGATGCGGCGCGTGGATCGCCAGATCGGGCTCGGCAAAGGTCGTTTCCATGTCGGCGCGAACCGCCCGACGCGCCGAAGCGTTCCAGAATCCGCGCGGACGCTTGCTCCAGATTAGCCACTTTGCCGGTTCACGCTTCCTTGTGGCCGGACGGGCCGAAATGCGCCGTGGCAGCGTCGAACCTGATCTGATACCCGCCTCGGATGCCCTCCGCCGCCGCGTCCGCCCGCGAAATCCTGACCCGCCTGCACGACGTCATGGCCGGACGGCAGCCGGCGCAGGCAAAGCTCAATCAGGTCGTCAACATCATCGGCGAAGCGATCGATAGCGAGGTGTGCTCGATCTACCTGCTGCGCGACGGCGTGCTGGAACTCTACGCCACGCGCGGGCTGGCGCAGGAGGCGGTGCATGTCACCAAGCTGGCGCTGGGCGAGGGGCTGGTCGGCACCATCGCCGAGCAGATCGAGGTGCTCAATCTCGACGAAGCCGCCAGCCACCCGGATTTCGCCTACAAACCCGAGACGGGCGAGGACCGCTTCCACAGCTTCGCCGGCGTGCCGGTCATTCGCCGCGAGCGCGCCGTCGGCGTTCTCGCCGTGCAGCACACCGACCCGCGCAAATATGCCGATGTCGAGATCGAAGCGCTGCAGACCGTCGCGATGGTGCTGTCGGAGCTGATCGCCAATGCCGGGCTGATCGACGACCGCGCCGCCGCCGGCACCCGCGCGCAGCCGACCGCCGCCGTGCGCATTCCCGGGCAGAAGCTGGTCGAGGGCATGGGCGCCGGATACGCGGTGTTCCACCAGCCCCGCATCGTTATCGAACACACCGTTGCAGAAGACACCGACGCCGAGCGCCACCGCGTCTATGCCGCGTTCGACAAGATGCGCGAAGGCATCGACCGCATGGCTGCCCAAGCCGAGTTCGGCGTCGACGGCGAGCACAAGGAGGTGCTCGCGACCTACAAGATGTTCGCCTATGATGAGGGCTGGTCGCGGCGCATCAACGAGGCGATCGACTCAGGGCTTACGGCCGAGGCCGCGATCGAGCGGGTGCAGCAGCGCACCCGCCAGCGCATGCGCCAGATCGACGATCCACTGCTCGCGGATCGGATGCACGACCTGGAGGACCTCTCCAACCGCCTACTGCGCACGGTGTCGGGGCAAATGGGATCGGCGGCGAAGCTGGGGCTGCGGCAGGACACGATCCTGATCGCGCGCAACCTGGGGCCGGCCGAGCTGCTCGAATATGACCGCCGCCGGCTCAAGGGCGTGGTGCTGGAGGAGGGCTCGCTGACCGCGCACGTCACCATCGTCGCACGCGCGATGGGTGTGCCCGTGCTGGGCCGCGCGCGCGACATCCGGCGGCAGGTGTCCGAAGGCGACCTGCTGCTGCTCGACGTCGGCGAGGGCACCTGCTTCGCGCGGCCCACCCCGGCGATGGAGGAAGCGTTCGCGGTCGGCATGCAGCTGCGCCAGAAGCGCAAGGCTGCGTTCGCCGCGCTGAAGGATGTGCCCCCCGTCACCCGCGACGGCGCGCGCATCACCTTGATGGTCAACGCAGGACTGCGTGACGACGTGGCGGCGCTCGACATGACGGGCGCGGATGGAATTGGGCTGTTCCGCACCGAGTTCCAGTTCCTCGTCTCAGCCACGCTGCCGCAACGTGAACGCCAGCAGCGGCTATATCGCGAGGTGCTCGACGCGGCGGGCGACCGGCCGGTGATCTTCCGCACCGTCGACATCGGCGGCGACAAGGCGCTGCCCTACCTGAAGGGCCATGTGGCCGCCGAGGAGAACCCGGCGATGGGCTGGCGCGCGATACGGCTAAGCCTGGAGCGCGAGGGCCTGATGAAGGCACAGGCGCGGGCGCTGATCGAGGCAGGCGCGGGGCGCACGCTCAACGTGATGTTCCCGATGGTCAGCGAGCCGTGGGAGTTCGACGCCGCGCGCGCGCTCTTCGAGGCGCAGCGCGCCTGGGTGGCGCGGCGCAACCGGCGGTCTCCAGCGGAGATTCGCTACGGCGCGATGCTGGAGGTGCCGGCGCTGGCCGAACAGCTGGATGTACTGTTGCCCAAGGTCGATTTCCTGTCGATCGGCACCAACGACCTGACCCAGTTCCTGTTCGCCGCCGATCGCGCCAATCCCAAGCTGGCGGAACGCTATGACTGGCTCAGTCCGTCAATCCTGCGCTTCCTTGCGCGCGTCGTCGGGCCGACGCGTGAAGCGGGCGTACCGCTGGCGGTCTGCGGCGAGATGGGCGGGCGACCGCTGGAGGCGATGGCGCTGATCGGGCTGGGCATCGATCGGCTGTCGATTACCCCGGCCGCGATCGGCCCGATCAAGGCGATGGTGCGCTCGCTGGATCGCGCCGCGCTGATCGAGGCGATGACGGGCTGGCTCGCCACGCCGCCACGCGATCTTCGCGCCGCTCTGACGACGTGGGCGGAGGGGGAAGGCGTCGAGTTGGCCTGAGGTGTGGACGAGTTGTGGGGGCTTTCGTTGACTTGGGTCAAACGCTCTGGGATTGATCGGCGGGCGGACTTTCACCGCAACCGGAGGTTTGATGGACGAAGACGCGCCCGGCTCCGACATGCCCGCCGCCCCCGAGCGGGTGGGCGACATCCTCCGCGCGATGCGCGAACGCCAGGGACTGTCGCTGGCCGAGGTCGCCTCGCGCACCCGTGTGCCGCAGCGGCATCTGGAGGCGATCGAGGTCGGCGATTACACCGGCCTGCCGTCGATCACCTATGCCACGGGTTTTGCGAGAGCCTATGCGCGTACGATCGGCGCCGATGAGGTCGAGGTCGCGCGTGGCGTGCGCGCCGAACTGGCGGGGGTGACCCGTCCGCAGCGGCCTTACCAGCCCTATGAAGCGACCGATCCGGCGCGCGTTCCGGCGAAGGGCCTGGCGATGATGGCGCTTGGACTGGCGCTGGTGCTGGCGGTGCTGGCGGGCCTGTACTTCGCGACGGACCTGTTCCGCAGCGGCCGTGGGGCTTCGCCGGCTACGGAGGTGGCTACGGTGACGCCGGATCCCGCGATCGCCGCCGCGCCGGCGCCCGCCGCCGCAGTGGCGCCGGCCGGTCAGGTGCTGGTGACCGCTACCGACGAGGTGTGGGTTCGCATCTACGACGGCGGCGGCAAGACGCTGCATCAGGGCGTCCTGCAGGCTGGGCAACGATTCGACGTTCCCGCAGGCGCCACGGATCCGATGATCAACGTGGGCCGCCCCGACAAGATCGTCATCACGCTGAACGGATCGCAGTTGCAGGGGCTGGATCTTGGCGCCGACCCGATCAAGGACGTGCGGGTAAGCGCGGAGGCGCTGCAGGCGCGCGCAGCCGGCCGATCGCCGCAGCCCGCGCCGGCCGCATCGCCAACTCCGCCTTCGACGAACACCGCGTCCTCTCGGGAGCAGCCACGCACCGCGCGAGCAGAGACGGAGGCCAAGAGCCCGGCCGCTCAGACCCGCCGGTCTTCGGAGCGGTCGCGCTCGACACCAGCCCTAAGCGAAACACAGCGCGCGAACCTGGCGGCGGCACCGATCGCGACGGCGGCGACACCACCGCCAACCGACGCGCAATGAACGCGCTGGCGGCGCACACTGTCTTTCCGCTATGGTAAACGCGGTCAGTTCAGTGTCCGTGAGGGTGCCCATGCGTAATCGTCTGCTCGTCGCTTTCCTGGTCGCGCTCGCCGGCACGGCTGGTGCGCAGGCTCAATCGCCCGTCGAGGGCCGCGTCTCCAAGCTTGAGAGCGAGATGCGTGCGGTGCAGCGGCGTGTGTTTCCCGGCGGCTCGGGCGCCTTGTTGTTGCCGCAGCTGGAGGCTTCGACAGCGGTCAGTCAGCCGGCGGGCACTCCGGCGGCGAGTGCGCTCGCCGATCTGACCTCGCGCGTCTCCTCACTCGAGAGCCAGTTGACCAGCCTGACGGGGCAGGCCGAACAGGTCGGGTATCGCGCCCGCCAGGTGCAGGAACAGTTCGACACCTATCGCCGCGCGACCGACGCGCGGCTGGCCGCGCTGGAGCGCGCGACCCCTGCACCCGGCGCGGCGGCGGCGGCGGTCGACGACGAGGC
>NZ_JAQGLJ010000064.1 GCF_028292945.1 Sphingomonas bacterium
TGAAGGAAACCGGTGCCGCGGCGGTGAAGCTGGAAGGCGGGGAGGCGATGGCCGAGACGATCGCATTCCTGTCGGCGCGCGGCGTTCCGGTGATGGCCCATGTCGGGCTGACCCCGCAGGCGGTGAACCAGCTGGGCGGCTATGGCGCGCGCGGGCGCAGCGAGGCGGAGGCCGATCGGATCCTGAAGGATGCCCGCGCCGTCGCCGATGCGGGCTGCTTCGCGATGGTCGTCGAAGGGGTGATCGAGCCGATCGCCGAGGCGATCACCCGGGCCGTGGCCTGCCCGACGATCGGCATCGGCGCATCGGCGCATTGCGACGGGCAGGTGCTGGTCGCCGAGGACATGCTGGGGCTGTTCGAGCGGACGCCGCGCTTCGTGAAGCGGTATGGCGACATGGCCGGCTTCATCTCTGCATCGGCCGAGCGCTACGCCGCAGAGGTGCGCGCCCGCGCCTTTCCGGGACCGGAGCAGGTGTACGCGCCCAAGGCCTGAGTCGGCCTTTCGTTTATGCCGCCGCGCCGCTAAGGGCTCACGCTTTCCACCCGGAGTTCGCCTTGGCCCTGCCGCCTGCCACCGACAAAGCCTTCATGCGCGAGGTCGACGAGGAACTGCGTCGCGATCAGGTCGCTGCCGCCGCCAAGCGTTGGGGTCTGATCGTGATCGCCGCGGTGGTCGCGGCGCTGCTCGCGTTCGGCGGATGGCTCTATTGGCAGAACCGGCAGGCAGCCCAGGCCGGCGTGGAAGGCGAACAGCTTGCCGCCGCCTATGATCAGCTGCAGGCGAACCAGATCAAGCAGGCCGAGCCGACGCTGAACACGCTCGCCGCGTCCGATCGCGATGGGTACCGGGCACTCGCGAAACTCGCGCAGGCGGATCTGTTGCTGGGCAAGAACGACCTCAAGGGAGCGGCGACCAAGTTCGCGGCCATCGCTGCCGATGCCTCGCTGGGCCAGCCGTTTCGCGACCTCGCCACCATTCGGCGCACCGCCATCGAGTTCGACACGCTGCCGCCCGCGCAGGTCGTTGAGCGGCTGCGTCCGCTCGCCGTTGCCGGTAACCCGTGGTTCGGGAGCGCCGGGGAGATGACCGCGATCGCCTATCTGCGCCAGAACCGCCGCGACCTTGCCGGCAAGCTGTTCGGGCAGGTTGCCAAGGCCGAGGAAGTACCTGAGTCCATCCGTCAGCGCGCAGTCCAAATGGCCGGACTATTGGGCGTCGACGCCGCACCTTCCGCAGGAACGCCCGTATCATGATCTCCAGTTTTCGTTCGCCGCTGCTGGTCGCGGCGCTCATCGCGCTCGCCGGCTGCGGCATCTTCAAGGGTGGGACCAAGAAGACGCCGACCGTCGGCAACCGCACGGCGATCCTGGTCGCCGAAAATGCCATTGAGGCGGACCGGACGATTGCCGACGTCCCCGTGCTGCTGCCTGCGGCGACCGCGAACGACAGCTGGTCGCAGCCGGGCGGCAATGCGGCCAAGTCGCTGGGTCAGCTCGCGCTTGCCGATGCACCGGTGCGTGCGTGGACCGCGTCGATCAACGGTGGTTCGGACAGGCAGCGGCTGGCCGCACCGCCAGTAGTCGCGGACGGCAAGCTGTTCGTGACCGATGTCGATGCGCGGGTGCATGCGATCACCGCAGCAACCGGCGCGCGGCTGTGGAGCGCGTCTGTGTCCAAGGGCGACGACAACCGCGACGCGCGGTTCGGCGGCGGCGTCAGCTATGACAATGGTCAGGTCTTCGCGACCAACGGCCTCGGCGACGTGGTCGCACTGCAGGCGGCTGATGGCGCGGAGGTGTGGCGCGCGAAGCCGGGCGGACCGCTCCGGGGTTCGCCGACGATCGCCAACGGTGTCGTGTACGTCCTGACGCAGGACGATCAGATGTTCGCGCTCAACCAGCAGACGGGCGCGGTCAACTGGGCGGCGCAGGGCACGGCGGAGACGCAGGGCGTGTTCGGCGTAGCGGCGCCGGCGGCGGCGGCGGGTTCGGTCGTGGCCGGGTTCTCCAGCGGGGAACTCAACGCGTACCGGTACGAGAACGGCCGCCAGCTGTGGCAGGACGCCTTGTCGCGGACGTCGATCACCACCTCGGTCTCCTCGATCGCGGACATCGACGCGGCGCCGGTGATCGACAATGGGCGGGTGTATGCGGTGGGGCAGGGCGGGCGAATGGTCGCGCTGGAGCTCGCCACGGGGCGCCGATTGTGGGAGCAGAACCTCGCCGGGATCTCGACACCATGGCTGGCGGGCGAGTGGCTGTTCGTCGTCACCGACGACGCACGGCTGATCTGCCTGGCGACCGCCAGCGGCAAGGCGCGCTGGATCGCGCAGCTGCCACGCTTTCGTAATGCCAAGGGGCGCAAGGGGCTGATCACCTGGTTCGGGCCGGTGCTGGCGGGTAACCGGCTGGTGATGACGAACAGCCGCGGCGAAGTGGTGTTCGCCAACGCGACGGATGGCACAATCGCGCGCACGGTGGAGAGCGGTGAGGCGTTCACGCTGCCGCCCGTCGTGGCGAACTCGACGCTGTATACGCTGGATCAGAAGGGGCGCGTGACCGCCTGGCGGTAAGCAAGGGTGACCTTCCGCGCCCGTTAGGCTACGGCCCGCAGATGCCCCTTCCCATCGTCGCGATCGTCGGCCGTCCCAATGTCGGCAAGTCGACGCTGTTCAACCGCCTGGTCGGCAAGAAGCTTGCCCTGGTCGACGATCGACCCGGCGTGACGCGCGATCGGCGCGAGGGCGACGCGCATCTCGTCGGGCTCGATTTCCGCGTCATCGATACCGCCGGCTACGAAGATCACGACGCACAGACATTGCCCGGTCGAATGCGGTTGCAGACGGAGGCGGCGATCGCGCAGGCCGACGTGGCATTGTTCCTGGTCGATGCGCGTGCGGGCGTGGTGCCGATGGACGAGGAGATCGCGCGTTGGCTGCGATCCTCCACGACGCCCGTCATCCTCGCCGCCAACAAGGCGGAGGGCCGCGCGGGCGAGCAGGGTATCCTGGAAGCGCTGGCACTAGGCTTCGGCGATGCGGTGCCGCTGTCGGCCGAGCATGGGGAGGGCATCGTCGACCTGTTCGAGGCGCTGCAGCCGCACCTCGAACGTGACGAAGTCGAGGAAGAACCGGAAGATCGCGATTTCGAAGGCCCGCTGAAGCTGGCGATCGTCGGGCGACCAAATGCGGGCAAGTCGACGCTGATCAACCGCATGCTGGGCGAGGATCGGCTGATCACCGGCCCCGAAGCCGGGATCACACGCGACTCGATCGCGGTCGACTGGACGTGGCACGCGCCGGACGGGCACGTGCGCGCCGTCCGCCTGATCGACACGGCCGGCATGCGCAAGCGCGCGAAAGTGCAGGACAAGCTGGAGAAGCTGTCGGTCGCGGACGCGATGCACGCGGTCGATTTCGCCGAGGTGGTGGTGTTGCTGCTCGACGCCACGTTGGGGCTGGAGGCTCAGGACCTGCGCATCGCCGACCGGGTGCTGGAAGAAGGCCGCGCGCTGATCATCGCTCTCAACAAGTGGGACGTGGCGGAAAACGCCTCGTCGCTGTTCAATGGCGTCAAGAAGGCGCTGGAGGACGGCCTGAGCCAAGTGAAAGGCGTCACCGTCGTCACCGTATCGGGCGCGACCGGCAAGGGCGTCGATCAGCTGATCGGCGCTGCGTTCCAGGCGCGCGAGGCGTGGTCCAAGCGCGTCGGCACGGGCGAGCTCAATCGCTGGTTCGAACGCGCGGTCGACGCCAATCCGCCGCCTGCGCCCGGCGGCAAGCGGATCAAGATGCGCTACGTCACGCAGGTCAAGACGCGGCCTCCGTCGTTCGTGATCTTCGGCACGCGCGTCGACCAGCTGCCGGCGAGCTATGAGCGTTACCTGGTCAATTCGATGCGCCGCGACCTTGGCTTCGATGGGGTGCCCGTACGCCTGTCGCTACGCGCGCCGAAAAATCCTTTCGACCGCTAAGTGCCGGCGGAAAGGATGTGTTTACGCTGTCTGCGGTAGAGACGGCGGGTAGCGCAACGCGTGCGAGCGGTGCCCGAGGAGGTTGGCCTGTGAGTTTCGAAGGCAGTACGCTGGTGGACTGGGCTGTGTTCGGGCAGGCCCGCAACGAGCTCGGTGCGGGCTTTGTACGGATCCTGGGCTATTTTCGCGAGGACGGCGTCAAGTCGGTCGCGGCGATAGAAGCCGCGATGCGCAATCTGAGTGCGGCGGCGATGGTAATCCCGGCGCATACGCTGAAGGGCGAGGCGCGGCAGTTCGGCGCCGAGCCGCTGGGCACGCTCGCCGAGCAGATCGAGACGATCGCGCGCGATTGCGTGGAGATGCAGGACACGCCCGAACAGGTGATCGAGCACATCGTCAAGCTGCGCCCGCTGTTCGAACAGACGCTGAGCCTGCTCGAGCGCGAGGCCAACCCGCTGGTCGCAAGGAAGCCGCAGGGCGGTGGTTTCGGTCGCAGGGTCGCGAGTATGTGACTCCAGCCCTCTCCCGCGTGCGGGAGAGGATAGTGGTTATCCCTTCAAATACGGCGCGGCGCCGGAAGGCGGCTTGTCCTGCTCCGACACCGAGTTCAGCTGGATGTAGTTGTGGATGCCCATCCGCGCGATCATCTCGAACTGCCGTTCCAGCGTGTCGACATGTTCCTCCTCGCTCGCGAGGATGCGCGCGAACAGCTCGCGGCTGATATAGTCCTTGGCCTGCTCGCAATAGGCGATCGCGCCCTTGAGCTGCCCGACCGCCTCCAGCTCCATGTCGAGGTCGGACTTGAGCACCTCTTCCACGGTTTCGCCGATGCGCAGGCGCCCAAGCAGCTGGAAATTGGGTAGACCATCGAGAAACAGGATGCGCTCCGACAGCCAGTCGGCATGCTTCATCTCGTCGATGGATTCCATGCGCTCGTACTGCGCAAGCTTGTACACGCCCCAATGGTCGAGCAGACGGTAGTGCAGCCAATATTGATTGACCGCGGTCAGCTCGTTCTTAAGCGCCTCGTTCAGCAGTTCGATGACCCGCGGGTCGCCCTTGATCGCCATGTCGTGGTAGCTCCTGTGCGTCCGTTCTAGGACCGCCACAAACGCGCGGGCAAGCGCGAACGACTCGCGCGAGTCACTCTCACATTGTCAGGCGGCGGCGCGTTCCTCGCTGATGATCGCGCGCGCGACGACGGTGCACTGTCCGCACTTGGGCTGACAGCCGAGCGCCGAATAGGCCTGGCAGGGGGTAGCGCATTGACGCGCCACGCCGCGGATCTGGTGCTCGCGAATGGCATTGCAAATGCAGACAACCATAGGACCTCCGAAGGCGACGAAGGTTGCTGTACCGCTAATGAGAATTGTTCGCAAGCCTGTTGCGCATCGTTCGCACCAATCAGGCGAGCGCCGCGTCGACGCCCATAAGGCCGGGGAAGAAGCGTTCATGCGTATCGCGCAGCGCGGCGAGCGCCACCGCGTAGTCGGCATGCGTTCGCTCGAAGATCAGCCGCGTGCCGCCGGTCCGGCCGAGCGGCTGTGCCTCCACATCGGCGGCATGAGCGGCGTGGAGGAACGCCATCAATGCGTGATCAGCGACCG
Source organism: Sphingomonas bacterium (assembly GCF_028292945.1). Lineage (GTDB taxonomy): Bacteria > Pseudomonadota > Alphaproteobacteria > Sphingomonadales > Sphingomonadaceae > Sphingomonas. Next base: position 5,582 of record NZ_JAQGLJ010000064.1, read on the forward strand.
TGACGACGTACACACCCTGATCCTCGCCGAAGAACGCGCGCGCGCAGCCGAACGGCTGGGGCTTGTTGATCATTGCACCGACGTTGCCGGCCAGTGCCATCTCGGCAATCGCCACCGCGAGACCGCCATCGGAGACATCGTGACAGGCGGTGATCGCCCCGGCGGTGATGTGCCTGCGCACGAACTCGCCGGCGCGGCGTTCGGCGGCGAGGTCGACCGGCGGGGGCGGGCCCTCCTCGCGGCCATGCACCTCGCGCAGCCAAAGTGACTGGCCGAGGTGGCCGGTGCGGGTGCCTAGCACCAGGATGATGTCGCCGGATTGCTTGAACGCCAGCGTCGCGCTCTTGCGCCAGTCGGCGAGCAGCCCGACGCCACCGATCGCGGGGGTGGGGAGAATCGCCGAGCCGCCGCCCGTGGCCTTGCTCTCGTTGTAAAGGCTGACATTGCCGCTCACGATCGGGAAATCGAGTTGGCGGCAGGCATCGGCCATGCCCTCGATACAGCCGACGAACTGGCCCATGATCTCCGGCCGCTGCGGGTTGCCGAAGTTCATGCAGTCGGTCGCGGCGAGCGGCGTCGCGCCCACCGCGCAGAGATTACGCCATGCCTCCGCGATCGCCTGTCGCCCGCCTTCGACCGGATCGGCGAAACAATAGCGCGGCGTGCAATCGGTGGTGATCGCCAGCGCCTTGTCGGTGCCGTGGACGCGCACCACCGCCGCGTCGCCGCCGGGGCGCTGGACGGTATCGGCACCGACCGACGTATCGTACTGCTCCCAGATCCAGCGGCGGCTGGCGAGATCGGGCGAGCCCATCAGCTTGAGCAGGTCGGCGGCAATGTCCGTTTCGTCGGGCAAGCCAGTCAATGGGGGCTGCGGCGGAGTGGGTACCCAAGGGCGGTCATAGCTGGGAGCCTCGTCCGCCAGCGGGCCCAGCGGCAGGTCGCACACCGTCTCGCCGAGGTGCTTCAGGACCATGCGCCCGGTGTCCGTCACGCGGCCGATGACGGCGAAGTCCAGTTCCCACTTGCGGAAGATCGCCTCCGCCTCCGGCTCGCGGCCCGGCTTGAGCACCATCAGCATGCGTTCCTGCGACTCGGACAGCATCATCTCGTACGCGGTCATGCCCGTCTCGCGCTGCGGCACATCGTCCATGATCAGCTCGATGCCGACGCCGCCCTTCGACGCCATCTCAACGGACGAGGAGGTGAGTCCGGCCGCGCCCATGTCCTGGATCGCGACGATCGCGTCGGACGCCATCAGCTCCAGGCACGCCTCGATCAGCAGCTTCTCGGTGAACGGATCGCCGACCTGCACGGTGGGTCGCTTGGCGTCGGCGTCATCCGCGAAATCCGCCGAGGCCATCGTCGCGCCGTGGATGCCGTCGCGTCCGGTCTTCGACCCGACATAGACGATCGGATTGCCGACGCCGGACGCGGCCGAATAGAAGATCTTGTCCTGATCCGCGATGCCGACCGTCATCGCGTTGACCAGGATGTTGCCGTCATAGGCAGGGTGGAAGTTCACCTCGCCACCCACGGTCGGCACGCCGACGCAGTTGCCGTATCCGCCGATGCCGTGGACGACCCCGGCGATGAGGTGGCGCATGCGAGGATGATCGGGCCGGCCGAAGCGGAGCGCATTCATGTTCGCGATCGGCCGCGCGCCCATCGTGAACACGTCGCGCAGGATGCCGCCGACGCCCGTTGCCGCACCCTGATACGGCTCGATGTAGGAGGGGTGGTTGTGCGACTCCATCTTGAAGATCGCTGCCTGGCCGTCGCCGATGTCGACCACGCCCGCATTCTCGCCGGGGCCGCAGATCACCTGAGGGCCGGTAGTCGGCAGTTTCTTGAGGTGGATGCGTGAGGATTTGTACGAGCAATGCTCGGACCACATCACCGAAAAGATGCCGAGCTCGACCAGATTGGGTTCGCGCCCGAGCGCGTGGAGGACGCGATCATATTCCTCGGGCGACAGGCCGTGCTCGGCGACGAGCGCCGGCGTAATCTGGGGCGTGATCTGGCTCATGGCCGCGCGATAGCGGCGCGCGAACCGACTTGCCACCCGCGGTGTGAAGGTGCACTATGCGTGTAACACACTGGGGAGAGACACCATGACCAAGTCCGCAAAGCTGCTGCTCGCCGCAACTGCGACGGCACTCGCCACACCGCTCGCTGCGCAGGAGACGGTGCCGCTGATCGAGCGCGCGAAGCTGTTCGGCAATCCGACGCGCACCGCCGGGCGCCTTTCGCCGGACGGCAAGTGGCTGAGCTATATCCAGCCGCGCGACGGGGTGATGAACCTGTGGGTCGCGCCGGCCTCCGCGCCCGATCAGGCGCGGCCGCTGACCGCCGAGAAGGTGCGTCCGATCCGCAACGCCTTTTGGTCGCCCGACTCCAAGCAATTGCTGTTCATCAACGACAAGGGCGGCGACGAGAACTTCCTGCTCTATGGGGTCGATGTCGCCACCGGCGCACAGCGGTCGCTAACGCCGTTCGAGAAGACGCGCGTCCAGCTGATCGGCGGCAGTCAGAAGATCAAGGACAAGCTGCTGGTCGGCGTCAACAACCGCGATCCGCGCTGGCACGATGTTCACCTCCTCGATCTTGCCACCGGCAAGCTGACGCTGGTGTTCAAGAACGACGGCTATTCGGGCTTCGTCGCCGACGATGATCTGCGGCTGCGGCTGGTGTCGAGGCCGCGGCCCGACGCCGGCAGCGATTGGTTCCGGGTAACGAACAGTGTGCCGGAGGCGACGCCCGTGGTCAGCTTCGGCCTAGACGACTCGCAGACGACCGCGCCGTTGGGGTTCACCACCGACGGCCGGACGCTGTACTGGACCGACGCGCGCGGCCGTGACCGGGCGGCGCTGTTCGCGCAGGACGTCGCGACGGGCAAGATGACCGTCGTCGGCGAGAGCCCCCGCGCCGACGTCTCGGGCGGGCTGTTCCACCCCCGCACTGGCGCGCTGGAGGCCTACACCGACTATTATCTCCGCAACGAGTATGTGCCGGTCGGCAACGCGGTTCGCGCCGACCTCGCGTTTCTGAAAGCGCAGAACAAAGGCGACTTTTCAGTGACCTCGCGCACCGACGCGGACGACAAGTGGCTGGTCGCCTTCGATCCGGTCACCGCGCCGGCCGCGACCTATCTGTACGAGCGCTCCGCGAAGAAGCTGAGTCAGCTGTACGTCAGCCGCCCGGAGTTGGCCGGAGCGCCGCTGGTCGGCATGTTCCCGCATGAGATCAAGTCGCGCGACGGGCTGACGCTCGTCTCGTATCTGACGCTGCCCAGGATCGCCGATGCGGACGGCAATGGCAAGCCGAACGCGGCGGTGCCGCTGGTGCTGCTGGTGCATGGCGGGCCGTGGGGTCGCGACGGCTTCGGCTACAACAGCGCGCACCAGTGGCTCGCCAATCGTGGCTATGCAGTGCTGTCCGTCAACTTCCGCGCCTCCACCGGCTTCGGCAAGAGCTTCACCAGCGCAGGCGATGGCCAGTGGGGCCGCAAGATGCACGACGACCTGCTCGACGCGGTCGACTGGGCGGTGAAGAGCGGCGTCACGACCAGGGACAAGGTCGCGATCATGGGCGGATCATACGGCGGGTACGCGACGCTGGCCGGGCTGACGATGACGCCGGACACGTTCGCGTGCGGCGTCGACATCGTCGGGCCGTCGAACCTGCACACGCTGCTGAAGACCATCCCACCCTATTGGGAGGCGGTGAAGCTGCAATTTTACAAGCGGATGGGCGATCCGACCACCGAGGCCGGGCGCGCGATGCTGACCGAGCGGTCGCCGCTAACCTATGTCGACAAGATCAAGCGCCCGCTGCTGATCGGGCAGGGCGCCAACGATCCGCGCGTCAACGTCGCCGAATCGGATCAGATCGTCGCGGCGATGAAGGCGAAGAATATTCCCGTCACCTACATCGTCTTTCCCGACGAGGGGCATGGCTTTGCCCGGCCCGCGAACAACATCGCGTTCATGGCGGCGGCCGAGAACTTCCTGCAGCCCTGTCTAGGTGGTCGCGCGGAGCCCGTGGCCGATGCCATCGCCGCGTCGTCGGCGCAGGTTAAGGAGGGGGCGAATTTCGTCAGTGGCTTGGCGCCAGCAGGGCAATAAGGACCTACTGCCGACCACGCCTCAGTCAGCATCTGAGGCGTGGTCGCTCAGGCGTAAGGCGGCTGATGCCAGCCCTTGGGGCTGAGCGTGAAGATCTCGCAGCCCGTCTCGGTGATGCCGATCGAGTGCTCAAACTGCGCCGACAGCGAACGATCGCGCGTCACCGCGGTCCAACCGTCGGGGAGCAGCTTCACCTCCGGACGGCCGATGTTGATCATCGGCTCGATCGTGAAGATCATGCCGGGCTTGAGCTCTGGCCCGGTGCCCGGCTTGCCGACATGCACCACCTCGGGCGCGTCATGGAACAGTCGGCCCAGGCCATGACCGCAGAAATCCCGCACGACGCCATAGCGGTGGCGCTCGGCGTGACGCTGGATCGCGCTGGCGACATCGCCCATGTGGTTGCCGGGCCGCGCCTGCTCGATGCCCAGCATCAGGCATTCGTACGTGACCTCGACCAGCCGTCGCGCCTTCAGCTGCACGTCGCCAATCAGGTACATGCGGCTGGAATCACCATGCCAGCCGTCGAGGAGCGGCGTGACGTCGACGTTGACGATATCGCCCACCTTCAGCGTCTTGTCCGACGGAATGCCGTGGCACACGACATGGTTGATCGAGACGCAGGTCGAGTGGGTATAGCCGCGGTAGCCTAAGGTCGCCGGCACACCGCCGGCCGCGGTGATATAGTCGTAGATCAGCTGGTCTATCGTGGCGGTGGTGGTGCCCGGCACCATGTGCGGGACGAGCATGTCCAGCGTCTCCGCGGCCAGCTTCCCGGCCTTGTGCATGCCGGCGAACGCCTCGCGGCCGTACAGCTTGATCGCGCCGGTGCGCGACATCGGCAGGTCGCTGGTGACGGTGGTATAGTCAGTCATCGCGCGCCGATATAGCGTGGCGGCGTGCGCTTTGCGAGGCTAGGGTCCGACAATGGACAGCTTGGCTCCTGATGAACGTATCTGGACCGCCGCATTGGTGGTGATCGGCGATGAGATCCTGTCCGGCCGAACCCAGGACAAGAACGTCGCGCAGATCGCCGCCTGGCTGAACGTGCAGGGCATCCGGCTGTCCGAGGTGCGCGTGGTGGGCGACCGGACCGAGGCGATTGTCGAGGCGGTCAACGCGCTGCGCGCGCGCAACGACTATCTGTTCACGACCGGCGGCATCGGCCCCACGCATGACGACATCACCGTGGACGCAATCGCGGAAGCGTTGGGTGTCGGCGTCCAACACCACCCGGATGCGATGGCGGTGCTGGAGCGCTATTACGCGACGCGCGGCGGCTTGACGGAGGTCCGCGCGCGGATGGCGCGAGTGCCGGCGGGCGCTTCGCTGATTGTCAACAACGTGTCGGGCGCGCCGGGTATCCGATGGGGCAACATCTTCATCATGGCGGGCGTGCCGCACATCACCGCCGGCATGCTGGACGCGCTGACCGGCAAGCTGGAAGGTGGACGGCCGGTCGTGTCACGCTCGGTCGGCTGTTGGGTTGCCGAAAGCGAGGTCGCCGATCTGCTGCGCGATGCGGAAAAGGCGCATGAGGGCGTCGCGATCGGCAGCTATCCCTTTTTTCGCGAGGGGCGGGTGGGAGCCAATTTCGTCGTCCGCAGCGCCGACGAGACGCTGGTGGAACGATGCGTGGCGCACCTGACGCAGGCACTGCAGGCGATCGGTCGCGATGTCGTCGCCGATGGTATCTGAGGCCGCGCCGCCGCCGGTGTCCGCCGGCAACGTGACTGGGGGACAGTTCCGCTATTTCGACTACGTCATGGCGGCATTCGTCGCGATCCTGCTGCTGTCCAACGTGCTCGGCGCGGGCAAACGGGCGGTGGTCGACCTGCCGTTCCTCGGCCCGTGGCCGTTCGGCGCCGGCATCCTGTTCTTCCCGATCGCCTATGTGCTCGGCGACGTGCTGACCGAGGTGTACGGCTACGCGCGGGCACGGCGGTGCATCTGGGCGGGATTCGCCGCGCTGCTGTTCATGGCAGGGATGAGCTGGGTTGTGGTGGCGCTGCCGCCCGATTCGGGGTGGACGGGACAAGCGGCCTACGAGGCGGTGTTCGGGCAGGTGCCGCGCATCGTTTTCGCCTCCATCGTCGCATTCTGGGCGGGCGAGTTCGTCAACGCCTATGTGCTCGCGCGGATGAAGATCTGGACGCAGGGCCGCGCATTGTGGAGCCGGCTGATCGGGTCGACAGTGGTCGGGCAGGGGGTAGACAGCCTCATCTTCTATCCGCTCGCATTTCTGGGCGCGCCGGGCTGGACCACCGAACAGGTGGGCTGGGTGCTGCTGACGCAATGGGCGCTGAAGGTCGGCTGGGAGGTGCTGCTGACCCCGGCGACCTATCTGATCGTCGGCTGGCTGAAGCGCCGGGAGGGCGTGGACGTGTACGACGACGCGACCGATTTCACGCCGTTCCGGGCGCGGGTGTGACGAGAGTCAGATTGCCAGCATTAAGCAATCGTCTCCACCAGCCCTTCGAACAGCCGCCGCCCGTCGTCGCCGCCGTGCGACGCGTCGATCTTGCGCTCCGGGTGCGGCATCATGCCGAGCACGTTGCCGGCATCGTTGAGCAGGCCCGCGATGGCGCGGGCGGAGCCGTTGACCGGCTCGGCGTAGCGGAGCGCGACGCGGCCTTCGCCCTCCAGCCGATCGAGCGTGTCGGGATCGGCGACGTAATTGCCGTCATGGTGAGCGACGGGTAGGCGGAGCGTCTCGCCGGTCCGGTAGCCGCTAGTGAAGGCGTTCGCCCTATTCTCTACGGTCAGCGCCACGTCGCGGCAGACGAAATTCAGCCCCTCGTTGCGCATCAGCGCGCCGGGCAGCAGTCCCGCCTCGGTCAACACCTGAAAGCCGTTGCAGACGCCCAGCACCGGCGTGCCCCTGGCCGCGGCGTCGATCACCGCGCGCATGATCGGCGAGCGCGCGGCGATCGCGCCCGAGCGGAGGTAGTCACCATAGGAAAAGCCGCCGGGCACTGCGATCAGGCCGATGCCGTCGGGCAGCGCTGTCTCGGCATGCCATACCATTGCCGGTCTGGTCCCGGTCACTGACGCCAGCGCGACAGCGAGATCGCGGTCGCAGTTCGAACCGGGGAAGACGATGACGGCGGTCTTCACGCCTTCTCGATCCGGTAGTTCTCGATCACGGTGTTCGCGAGCAGTCGGCGGCACATCGCGTCGATCGTCGCATCGTCGGTTGAGTCGTCGACGTTGAGTTCTATCATCTTGCCCGCGCGCACCTCGTTGACGCCGGGGAACCCCAGTCCGCCAAGCGCGTGCTGGATCGCGCGGCCCTGCGGGTCGAGCACGCCGGGCTTGAGCGTCACGAAGATGCGTAGTTTCATGGCAGATGCTCCCGGCCGGGCTATGGCGCCCAGCATCGTGGGGGGCAAGCTTCACCGTTCCTTTACTCGCGACGTCGAAGCTGCGGGTCCGAGTCGGGTCGGCACGAGGGGTGTCGCCCGGGGGCAAGGAGTTCGCCGCATGGCCGGACTAGCCATGGTGCTGTTCGTCGCGTTGTTCGCGTTCGGCGCGAACTATTTCGGCTGGGAAGATCCCGGCGGCAAGGTTTCGCTGTCGTTGTTCGCCAGTTTTCTGTTCGGGATCATCGCCGGGTATCGCGTCAACAAATAGCGCAGGTCCGGCCTATTTGCCTCTGCGTTTCCGGTGACTCTCCAGATCGAGCACCGCATTGTCGCCGCCCTCCGGCAACAGCCCCAGGCGCCGCGCGACCTCCTGATAGGCCTCGACCTCGCCGCCCAGATCGCGGCGGAAGCGGTCCTTGTCGAGCTTTTCGTTGGTTTCCATGTCCCACAAGCGGCAGCAATCAGGGCTGATCTCGTCGGCCAGGATGATGCGGCCGTAATCATTGTCCCAGATACGGCCGAACTCCAGCTTGAAGTCGACGAGGCGGATTCCGACCCCGGCGAACAGCCCACACATGAAATCGTTGATGCGGATGGAGAGGTCGGCGATGTCGTGCATCTCTTCCTGAGACGCCCAGCCGAACGCGGCGATATGTTCGTCGGTGATCATCGGATCGCCGAGCGCATCGTCCTTCAGCGCATATTCGATGATCGTGCGGGGCAGCTTCGTGCCCTCCTCGATCCCCAAACGCTTGGCGAGCGTGCCGGCCGCGACGTTGCGCACCATGACCTCGATCGGGACGATTTCGACCTGACGGATCAGCTGCTCGCGCATGTTGAGGCGGCGGATGAAGTGGGTCGGCACGCCGATCGTGTCGAGCAGTGTGAAGATGTGCTCGGAGATGCGGTTGTTGAGCACGCCCTTGCCGTTGATCGTCCCCTTCTTCTGGTTGTTGAACGCGGTGGCATCGTCCTTGAAATACTGGATCAGCGTGCCCGGCTCCGGCCCCTCATAGAGGATCTTGGCCTTGCCCTCGTAGATTTGGCGGCGACGAGCCATGGGCGATGTTCCCCGGAAACGAACGCCCCGGCGGCGAAGGCCGACCGGGGCTTTGAAGGCGCGGGCTATAGGTCGACGCCGTTCGTCGATCAACCGGCGGCGGGCGGCCCGGCCGTCCCCGGCTGAGCCGGTCGTGCCCGCGTCCGCCACCATCGGCGAGCGCGGAAGAATGCGAACAGCACCAGGCCTATCGCGAGCGCGGGCGGGCCGAGGATCGCAAGCAGACCGAGCAGCACCGCAAAGGTCGTCTGCGCGGAGCCGACTGCAGTGTCGAGCGCGCTGGTGATCGGCGCGGAGCTGTCAAAGCCGCGCACGGCGGGGCCGGATTCGTACAGGAAGGAGACAGGCGTCTGCGCCAGGCTTGCGCGCGCGCCAGCGGCGGCTTCGGACGCACCTTCGACACGGCGGGCGATCTCGGCGCGTTGGGCCTGCAATTCGGCGCGCTCGGTGCCAGTCCGCGCGCGCAAAATGGCCTCGTCCAGGCGACGTAGCTCGTCCGTGGCACGGGCCCGGTCGACCCCTGCTCGGTCGATCACCGCGCCCGCATCGGTGCCGGTGATCTGCGCGTCGATCAGCGTGCCCTCCGCCTGCTCGACTCCGGCGATCCCGGTCTTGCCGAAGCCGCGCGCGAGCTCCGGCAGGAGCTTGAACTCCAGCGCCGCCTCGATGTTGTTTTCGCCCAGCAATCGATAGCGCATGCCGGTGATGCGGCAGCGCGCGATCCCGAGCCGTTCGCAGGCGGCGGCATGCTGTTCCTGCACATCGTCGACGCGCGCGGCCGGTAGCCGAAAGCCGTAGCGGTAGGTGAACGCCACACCCGGCGCGGCGGTCAGATTGATGCCGGGCGCGCGCGCCACGCCTTCGCTGTCGGCGGTTGCGCGGGAAGGTGCCTCCGCCACATCGGCCGTGATCATCTGGGTCGACCCCTCGCGTTGCGGCGACCCGCAGCCGGCCATCGCCACGCAACCCACCCCAACCAGCAGCCACCGCATCGCGACCCTCCCTGTCGTAACGGCAAATCCTACTCAGGGGCTCGGGATTAGGTCAAGCCACATTCTCGCCACATTCTGCGATTGGTCAGGTGACAGCTTGGCGCGCGGTGAAGCGGGCATCGTGCCAAGGCTCTTGCGCCAGCACCTCGCCCAAGATGGTGCCCGCCCGCGCGACGTCCTCGTGACTTAGATACAGCGGCGTCAGGCCGAGGCGGAGGATGTCGGGAGCGCGGAAATCGCCGATCACCCCGCGCGCGATCAGCGCCTGCACGACGGCGTAGGCATGCGGGTGGCGGAAGCTGATGTGACTGCCGCGCTTGCCTGGCTCGCGGAGAGTGACGCACTCCAGCCCGAGTCGATCGCCGGCGGCGGCGAGGATGTCGAACAGCGCGGCGCTCTTCTCCCAGACTTTCGCCGTGTCGACTTCCGCCCAGGTGTCGAGCCCTACCTCAAGCGCAGCCATGGCGAGCATCGGCGGGGTGCCCGCGAGCCAGCGCTTGATGCCGGGCGCGGGCCGATAGGTGTCGGCGAACGCGAATGGCTCGGCATGACCCATCCAGCCGCTCACCGGGCTGGCGAGGCGGTCCTGCCACCGTCGCGCGACGTAGAGGAACGCAGGCGCGCCGGGGCCGCCGTTGAGATATTTGTACCCGCAGCCGACCGCCAGATCGACGCCAGCGTCGCTCAGGTGCAACGGCACCGCGCCGACCGAATGGCTGAGGTCCCACAGCACCAGCGCACCGGCCGCGTGTGCGGCGGCGGTGAGCGCGGCCATGTCCCAGCGCTCGGCGGTCTTGTAGTGGACGTGGGTGAGCAGCAGGACCGCGGTGTCGGGACCGAGCGCGGCCCGCACCTGTGCGCGCGGCACCGCCCGGAGCGTTGCGCCGGCGACGCAGCCCGCCGCGCCATCGGCGATGTGGAGATCGGTCGGGAAGTTGCCGAGTTCGCCGACGATCGTCCGGCGATGGGGATCGACCCGCAACGCGGCGACGAGCAGCTTGAACAGATTGGCGGACGTCGAGTCGCCGACGATCACCTCGTCCGGTTGCGCGCCGAGCAGGGGTGCGAGCTTGGCGCCGAGCCGTTGCGGCGCGTCGATCCAGCCTTCGTTCCAGCTGCGGACCAGGCGCTCGCCCCATTGCCGCTGTGTCAGGTCTGCGAGCGCGGCGGGCGTGGCGCGCGGCAACGCACCTAGCGAGTTGCCATCGAGGTAAATGACGCCTTCGGGAAGGATGAAGCGATCGCGGACCGCCGCGAGTGGATCGGTGGCGTCGAGCACGCGCGCGTCGGCGAAGGTCATCGCCGGAATGCCGCCGCAATTGCGCGCCTCGCCTCCGCCCAGGCGGCGCTTTCGGGCGCGATCAGTTCGACATGGCCCTGTCGGGGTATGACGTGGACCGACACCTGGTCGCCCGCCGCGCGCATCTTTCTGGCATAGTCGGCGGCGAACCGGGTCGGGATGATGCGGTCGCTGTCGCCGTTGATCAGCGTCTGCGGCACGCCGATCGGCGCCATCAGCGGAATGGACTTGTCGCGGAGGAACTCGCGTTGCTGCTTGCGGGTCACGCGCGCATCCTCAATCGGGAACGGCAGCAGGAGCTTGTCGATCGGCTCGTTGCCGCAGCCTTGGCGTTCGCGCAAAGCTTGCTCAAGGTCGGGCAACCCGCCCAGGCTGATCACATGCGCGATCGGGAGCGGGTTCGCCGGCTTCGTCAGCCGGCCGCGTCCGAGCCGAGGCCGCGCCGCCAGCCAGGCGGCGAGATGCCCGCCAGCCGAATGGCCGACTGCAACAACGCGCGACAGGTCCAGCCGATAGCGCGTGGCATGATCGCGCAGCAGATCGGCGGCCCGGCCGGTGTCGGTGAAGACGCCGTCGAAACGACCGCCGGGTCGATCGACGCCCCGATAGTCGATGTTCCAGACGGCATAGCCGCTGCGGCGCAGATCGTCGGCGATCCAGTACATCAGGCTGCGGTCGGCAATCGCGCTCTGCCAACACCCGCCATGCACCATCAGCACGGTGCGATGCGGACCGGGGCCGGCCGGGGTCCAGACATCAACCTTCTGGAACTCGTCGGTGCCGTATGGAATCGTCGCGTCGGGCGTGGGACGAACCCGGCTGGTCAGGTCGGGCCAGGTGAGCAGCTTCGGCGCCGTGCCGCCGGTCAGCAGGAGGAGGGCTGCGGCCAGCCGGAGGGTCAACATGGGCCGGGCGTATAGAGCCTTCGCGACTTGCACCACCCCGGCGCAGGACGGGGTCTCGTCAGGCCGGTCTTGCTGAGGGATCGACGCCATCCTCGTCGGGCGGGGGTGGCAGGACGAAGGTGAGCGGGATGCCCATCTGCAGCTGCACCAGGGCCGCTTGCCCCATCAGCGGACGCGGGACCGACAGATATTTCCGGGGGCTAAGCCCCATGAACTCGTGGAACTCATGATTGAAGTGGGATTGATCATGGTAATCGTCGCCGCGCACGTCGGCGAAGCGAAAGTCCTCCGTCACGCGCATCCGGCCCAGCGTGTCGAGGAAGCGTTGACGACGCAACAGCCGCTTGGGCCCGAAGCCGAATACCGCCTTGCAGACGCGGCCCAGCTGGCGCGGGTCCGTGCCCGCCGCCGCAGCAAACGCGCCGACATCGCACGGCAGCATGCGCAGCGCCCGGTCCACCGCGATCGCTTCGGCACTGTTGGGCGGTCGCTCGGTGAGCCGATCGAACAGCAGCCGGTCGAACAACGCGGCACTCTGTTCGTCGCTGCAGCCAGTCAAGCTGGCGAGCAGTTCGTTATCGGACGGCCCGAGCCGGTCGCCAAGGTCGACGCGCTGATTGGCGAGCGCATGGGCGGGCTGGTCGAACAGCCGCTGCCAGCCGAGCGGGGTCAGTCCGAAGCCCGCGGTGACGCCGTCCTGCGCCACGACCTTCATCGCGCGGTCGGTGGGCCCGAACAGCGCGGCCGCCAGCGGCATGGGCGCGCGGACGCGGCGCTCTTCCACCCACCATCTGCCGCCGAGTGTAAATCGGACATTGCCCCATTCCGGGTAGAGGAAATCCTCCAGCTCACCGGCGACGGTGACGAAATAATAGAAGGTGGCGAACGGTTGCAGCCGCTCGTCGGGCATCAGGATGCGGATCGACGGAGGCGCGACCTCGACGCGCGACGCTGACTGCTGCATGCGACCCCATGGCGATACGGCCCGGTTCCCCTCCGGACTCGGCTCGAACGTCGGCCCGACAGCTGTCTGAGTCAATGCGGGACGCTCGCGGCTTGCGGCGCATCGCGGGACAGTTGTCGCTTGGGGCGAACCTGCCCTATCGAGGGTGTCGATGGCCACTGATCGTTCCGACCCACCGCTACCGCAAGCCATCGACGCGCCGTTCGATAGCGCGCTGTCCGAACGTTACCTCGTCTACGCGCTGTCGACGATCACCGCACGATCGCTGCCCGATCTGCGCGATGGTTTGAAACCCGTTCACCGGCGGCTGCTCTGGGCTATGCGCCTGTTAAAGCTGGACCCGGCGTCCGGCTACAAGAAGTGCGCGCGCGTCGTCGGTGACGTGATCGGCAAATACCATCCGCACGGCGACGCGTCGGTGTATGACGCGATGGTGCGCCTCGCGCAGGATTTCGCGCTACGCTATCCGCTGGTCGACGGGCAGGGCAATTTCGGCAACATCGACGGCGATAACCCCGCCGCCTACCGCTATACCGAAGCGCGGCTGACGCAGGTCGCAATGGACCTGATGGCGGGGCTGGACGAGAATGCGGTCGACTTCCGCGCGACCTACAATAACGAGGAGGAAGAGCCTGAACTCTTCCCCGGCCTGTTTCCGAACCTGCTCGCCAATGGCGCTGCGGGCATTGCGGTCGGCATGGCGACCAGCATTCCGCCGCACAACGCAGCCGAGCTGCTCGATGCGGCGATGCTGTTGGTCGACGATCGCGATGCCACGGACGCGCAGGTGCTGGAGCATGTGAAGGGCCCGGACTTCCCCACCGGCGGGCTGGTGGTCGACTCACCTGCGGCAATTGCGGAGGCCTACGCCACCGGTCGCGGTTCGTTCCGGGTCAGGGCGCGCTGGGAGGTCGAGCGCGAGAAGGGCGGCGGCTGGCAGATCGTCGTCACGGAAATCCCGTACGGCATCCAGAAGAACAAGCTTATCGAGAACATCGCGGCTTTGATCAACGAGAAGAAGCTGCCGATCCTGGCCGATGTGCGCGACGAATCGGACGCGGTCGTGCGGCTAATCCTGGAACCGCGCAGTCGCACCGTCGATCCGCAGCTGCTGATGGACGGGCTGTTCCGGCTGACGGAGCTGGAGAACCGCTTCTCGCTCAATCTCAACGTGCTCGACGCGCAGCGCACGCCGCGCGTGCTGTCGCTGCGTGAGACGCTGGCGCAGTGGGTCGATCATCAGTTCGTGGTGCTGCGCCGCCGATCAGAGCATCGGCTGCGCAAGATCGCCGACCGGCTTGAGCTGCTCGGCGGCTATCTGATCGCCTTCCTCAACCTCGATCGCGTGATCGCGATCATCCGCACCGAGGACGAGCCCAAGGCGGTGATGATGGCCGAGTTCGGGCTGACCGATCGGCAGGCGGAAGCGATCCTCAACATGCGGCTGCGCTCGCTGCGCCGGCTGGAGGAGATGGAGCTGACGCGCGAGCGCGACGCGCTGACCAAGGAACAGGCGGACCTGGAGCTGTTGCTGAGCTCGGAGCAGCGGCAGAAATCGCGCCTGAAGCGTGACATGAAGAAGCTGCGTGAGCGCTATGGCCCGGACACACCGCTGGGCAAGCGGCGGACGACGGTCGCCGAAGCCGCACCCACCCGCGACATCCCGCTGGAAGCGATGATCGAGCGCGAGCCGATCACGGTCGTCTTGTCACAGCGCGGCTGGGTGCGTGCCTTGCGCGGCCATCTGGAGCTGGCATCGGCCGAGACGATGAAGTTCAAGGAGGGCGACGGGCCGGCGTTCGCGTTCCACGCGCAGACCACCGACAAGCTGTTGCTGGCGGCAGAGAATGGTCGGTTCTTCACGCTGGCTGCCGACAAGCTGCCCGGGGGTCGCGGCTTTGGCGAGCCGGTGCGCGCGTCGATTGATCTGGATGGCAGCGTCGCAATCGTCGCGTTGCTGAAGGCGCGGGTCGACACGAAGCTGTTGGTCGTCGCGACCGACGGCCGTGGCTTCGTGGTGCCGGTCGGCGAGGTGCTCGCGGAGACGCGCAAGGGCAAAACGGTGCTGACGCCACGCCTGGACGCGCGGCTCAAGCTGGTGCGACGCATTGGCGCGAACGACGATTACGTCGCGGCGATTGGCGACAATCGGAAGCTGCTGGTGTTCCCGCTCGGCGAGCTGCCGGAAATGGCGCGGGGGCAGGGGGCGCAGCTGCAGCGTTATCGGGACGGCGGATTGGCGGACGCGACCACCTTCGTCTTCTCGGCCGGCCTGAGCTGGCCGATGGGCGGAGATCGTGGGCGGACCCGCAGCGAGGCAGACATGGGGCCGTGGCGTGCCGCGCGCGGGGCGGCGGGACGCATGCCGCCAACCGGCTTTCCGCGTGATAACCGCTTCTACAATCTGGATTAGTTTCTTTAGCGGCCTTTAACCCTCCCGGCCTAGGACCGTCACATGGCCGCAGCTGCCCCGGGCACGATGATTCACGTCCATCCGGACATGCTCCAAGCGGGCGTGGAGCTGGTGCCCGTCCCGGCCGCGTTTGTCCTTCGCGACGCGAGTGGCTGGCGGCTCGAGGCCTCCAATCGCGCGTACCGGCGCGCTGGCCTTGGCACCGTTTCCGAACGAGCGCCCATGCTGCCCTCGCTGGCGGCGGCGCTGGATCAATTCATGGCCTCCGAGCTGCTGAACCACGAGTTCGCATGGTCGACCGGCGAGCAGATCGACAGTCGTCATTATCAGGTTGGTTTCGGTCGCCTGCAGTTGGGCCGTCAACGCTGCCTCGTCACGCTGCTCGACCAGACCTCGCGCCTCGATACCGAACGCAGCCTGCGCCGTGAAATGACCACGGACAGTCTGACCGGGCTGCCTAATCGCGAGGGTTTTAGCGACCTGATCGAGGCGGTCGCCGAGGAGCGCGCACGCCATGCCGTGTTGGTCATCGACCTGCTGCGCTTTGACCACGTCAATTCCTGCATGGGATCGCTGGTGGGCGACGAGCTGCTGATTACCGTCGCACGGCGCATCAAGGGCGCGTTGCGCGCCCGCGACTCGCTAGCGCGCCTCGGCGGCGATGAGTTCGGGGTGTTGATGGCCGTCGAGGAAGGGCGTGTCGAAGCGGCGGCGCTCGCCGATGGTATCCGTCGCGCGCTGCAGGCGCCGTTCCGGTTGAGCGATTTCGAGATCGGGGTGGAATGCTCGATCGGCATCGCGATCGGCGCGGACGATGACGGCCCCGCCGAAGAGTTGATCCGGCATGCGCAATTTGCCGTCAAGCGCGCGCAGGCGAGCGGTCACGCGGAGACATATCAACCGCAGGCATTCTCCGTCGCACGCGCACGCTTCGCGATGGAGACGGCGCTGCGGCGTGCGATCGAGGACCGCCGGCTGCGCCTGACCTATCAGCCGATCTGCGAGCTAGCGACCGGCCGGATCATCTCGTTCGAGTCGCTCGCCAGGTGGACGGACGAGGACGGACGCGATTGTTCGCCCGACGAGTTCATACCGGTCGCCGAGGAATCAGGGCTGATCGTGCCGCTCGGACGCTGGGCCATCGACGAGGCGGCGCGGACGCTGGCGGGCTGGGATCGGCAGGCGGGCGGCGATTGCGGGATCAAGCTGGCGGTCAACCTGTCCGCGATCCAGCTGCAGCGCGACACGGTGCCCGCCGTGATCGAAGCTGCCTTGGCAGCGACGGGGCTGACCGGAGAACGCCTGACGCTGGAGCTGACGGAGAGCGCCATCGTTAGTGATCCGGAGCGGATCGCGCGCACGATGCATGAACTCAAGGCACTGGGCACGACGCTGGCGATGGACGATTTCGGGACCGGCTATTCCAATCTCGCCTATCTCCAGCAGCTGCCCATCGACATCCTCAAGATCGACCGCAGCTTCGTGACCGGCATGCTCACCGATCGCAATAATCTAGCCATCGTCCGGGCGGTGTTGAGCCTGGCACAGGCGCTCGGCAAGCAGACGACCGCCGAAGGGGTAGAAACGGGTGCGTTGGCGCAGACACTAGCGGCACTGGGCTGTACCTTCGGGCAGGGCTATTTCTATGCGAAGCCGCTGGAGGCGTCGTCCGCCTGGCGGATGATCGCGTCGGCAACCACCGAGTCGGCGATCGATGCGACTCGCGAGTTCCCGGGAAATCCTTCCGCGACCCATTGATCCTCCACCGCCTTCAACGCCGCGGCGACCGCCGGTCCTCTGCGCAGACCCCGTTCTACCAGCGCCCCGCCGCCGATGGGCAGCAGCGGCGGCGTCCAGGCGAGAGCGTCCCGAGGGTCCTCTCCTGCGAGCAACAATCGGTCGACCGCGCTTTCGATGCCCGCGCGATAGGCCAGCGCGCGCACGTCACCTTCCACGCCGTGCTTGGCGCTGACGAGGCGTTTGCGGTCAGCCTTGGAGAGCTTCAGACGCGCGCCGATCGATTCAGCTGCCGCGGCAGGTACGACGGCCGCGAGACGCCGGATTGCGTCGGGCGCGACCCCTGCCTGAGCCTCGGCTTGGGCAAGCGCGTCTAGTCGGCCCGCGCTTGCCGGATCCAGCTCGGGCAACACGGGGACTAAAATGCCATGCTCGATCATCAATCTCGTGACCGGCACCGCGCCCGGCGCGACTAGCAGCTTGAGCAGCTCGGCCGTGATCCGCTCGCGCGACAGCGCCATCAGGTCGTTCGCCCGCGCGACACATGCCGCCAGACCATCGGGGTCCATCACCTGGCCGAACCGCGCATGAAAGCGGAAGAAGCGTAGGATGCGCAGGTGATCCTCGGCGATGCGGCGGAGCGGATCGCCGATGAAGCGGATGCGCCGCGCCGCGAGGTCGTCGATTCCGCCGAAGAAGTCGTCGACACGACTGCTCAGCGGATCGGCGTAAAGGGCGTTGATAGTGAAGTCGCGCCGCGCGGCGTCCTCGTGCCAATTGTCGGTATAAGCTACCACCGCGTGCCGCCCGTCGGTGGCAACGTCGCGGCGCAACGTCGTGACCTCCACCACCGTGCCCTGCGAGACGGCCGTGACGGTGCCGTGCGCGATGCCCGTGGGAACGGCGCGGATCCCGGCGATTTCCAAGCGCCGCACCACCTCCGGCGGCTCCAGCGACGTCGCCAGATCGACATCCGACACCGGCAGGCCGAGCAGCGTGTCGCGGACCGCTCCGCCGACGTAGCGCGCGTCGCCAAGCACGCCGATCAGCTCCGCCAGCCCGGCACGATCGCGCCACGGCGCTGGCGGCAGCGTCATGGCCCCTAGTTCCATTGGGCGAGCCGTCGCGACAGATTGACGATCATCGCCGCGGTCGCGCCCCAGATGCGGTGATCCTCCCAATGGATCTCATACACCCGCCGCTCCACGCCGCGCCACATCATGTCCTGCTGTATCTGATTGGCGGGTGCCAGCAGATGGTCCAGCGGCACCTCGAACATCATCGCGACCTCGTCGGCGTTGAGCGCGAAGGTCAGGTCGGGCGCGATGGCGGCGAGCACGGGCGTCACCGCATAGCCGGTGACGGTGCGGTAGCGGTCGACCTCGCCCACCACCGTCACCGCTGCGGGCACCAGGCCGATCTCCTCCTCCGCCTCGCGCAGCGCCGCCCCAATCGCGTCCTCGCCCGGATCCAGTCGTCCGCCGGGGAACGCGACCTGGCCCGCGTGGCGGCGCAACGTGTCCGTCCGCTGCGTCAGGATGACGCCGGGGCGGGGGCGATCAGTTACCGCGACCAGGACCGCTGCCGCCGTCAGCGCCTCCTCCGGACCATGATCATGACCGACCTGATCGCCGGTAATCAGCTCGACCGGCATCCGGCGGCCGCGCTCGAGCGCCGCCGCCAACCGCTGCGCAAGCGTCATGCAGGCGTGATCGGAAAGAAGAAGCCGGCGCTCCAGACGCCCGGCACGTCCTCGTCCCCGGCCAGCGCGCGGTCGGCGAGCTCGTAATAAAGCGAGCGTGCGACCAGTGCCTCCAGCCCGCCGCGGACATGGAGGTAGGGGCGGGGCTCGTCGGGCGTGCCCGCGAAGCGAAGCGCGTGGTCGGCCCCGGCGGTGACGAGGTCGCCGGTGTTGAGGCGAAACGCCAGCCGCGTATCGCTGCCCTCTCCCTCCGCCTTCATCTCGACGGCGGTGAACGGCGCATCCTCGACCTCGATGCCAAGCTTTTCGACGGGCGTGACCAGGACGAAGCCACCGTCAGGCTCGCGACGCAGGATGGTGGAGAAGAGCCGCACCATCGCCTCGCGACCGATCGGCGAACCCTGATGAAACCAGGTGCCGTCGCGTGCGATACGCATCTCGCTGTCGCCGCAGTGCGTCGGGTTCCAGCGCTCGACCGGGGGCAGCTTCTGCTCGGCGGCGAGTTGCGCGATTTCGGCCAGGCTGAGCGATGCTAGATCGGGAAGAGGCGCCATGGGCATGCGTGGCAGGTAGGCTGGGTGGTACAGGGGAACAAGCCTGCTGCGGTGGGCGTGTCGCAGGTCATGCGGGTCCCAGAACTCCCGGGACGTCCGGAACCCGCACGCCGCGCGCCAGCAGTCGGCGCTGCTCCACGGGTCCCGGCAGCCGCCACCCACCTGTACGATCGGCGGAGAAGCCGAAGAAGCGACTATAATATTCAGGGTCGCCGATCAGCACGAGGCCGTCGTCGCAGCCATGGGCGGTCGCCGCGAGCAGCGAGCGGGCCATCAGTTCCCGCCCGACCCCGTCACGCTGGCGCTCCGGCGCTACCGCGACCGGGCCGACCATCACCAACGGCACGCGCCCGCCCGCATCGGGGACGAAGCTGATCGGCCAACACTGGATGGAACCGACCAGCTCACCGCGATCCATCGCCACGAAGCTCAGCGCCGTCACCGGTCGCGCCTCGCCGCGCACGGCATAGGCGGCCCGTTGCCGACGCTGCGGCTCGAACGCACGATCGAGCAACGCCTCCACCGCCGCGTCGGCCACATCGGTAAGCGGCACCAATTCAATCACAGCCTTCTGTCCTGCTCAGGAGGCGGCGCGCTGTAGCGGGGCGGTTCGTGAACGCAACCGGCTTTCCTGGCCGACGCCGCGTGCTAGGGCGCGGGGATGGACGATCGACTTACCCTGGAAGTTCACGATCTGGAGGTCCGGGTCCTCACCGGAATCTATTCCGAAGAGACGCAACTGCCACAGCCGTTGCGAATATCGATGTCGGTCGATCTGGATTGTCCGCCGCGCTTTGCGCCTGACACGCGACTTGCCGAATCGAAGAACTATCTCGATCTCAAGCATGCGGCCACAACCGCGCTGCCCCCGGGCGTCCATTTCACGCTGATCGAGGGTGTTGCGGACCACATCTGCGAGACGTTGTTCCTGCAGGACCGCAGGGTGCGCAGCGTGACGGTGAAGATCGTCAAGCTCGCTATCGCCGAGGCCGGCGAAGCGATCGGCGTCACGCTCGTCCGACACCGATGATCCCGCTCTCCCGCCGCTGACGGGCCGCGTCAGCCTGACGTGCCACTGCGTCCACATGCGCCGAGCTGCGCCAGGACATAGCGGTAATCCTCCTGCGCCTTGACGGTGTCCGCCGGTGCAAGCTCGGCGGTGCTGAGAGCGGGAAGGGCTGCAGGCAGCGAGCAGGCGAGTCGATACCAGAGCAGCGTGTCCCGCGGCGGGGGCGCCGCAGCCTCGTCGACGATTTCCGACAGCGCGACCGCCCAGCGTGGCCGTTCGCCGGGCCGGCGCAGGACAATCAGCGATATCGGGCGATTGTCGGCAGTCTGCAGGAACACCTGCGTCTCGCCCTCGCCGGGCAGCGCGCCGGCAACGTGAAAAGCGTTGCCGACGCCGGTTACGCGCGGCGCCGCGTCCGCGCTCAGCGCCTCGCGAACGATTGCGCGGACTTGCGCGTCCACGTCCGGCAGCCAGCGCAGCTGCGCATCCGGCGAGACAAGCTGAAGCTGACCCGCCACGGGCGTCGGCCGCGCGAACAGCAACACGCGCGCCTTCTTCAGTGACGGCAGTTTGCCGCGCAGGTCCGGTCGGACGTCAAGCAGATAACCGACGCGCGGGGGCAATCCGTCCGCCCCCCGGATGAGCTGTCGCACCTCCGCCTCGACATAGAGCCGGACGAGCCCCGCCGGCACGTTCGCCACGTCCTTGCTTTTCAGCCTTGTTGTCGAACGAACGACCGCGTCGCCGATCACCGGCGCGGCCAGCACCAGATCGGTCAGGTCGGCGTAACCGGGCGCAGCCACCCCGGTCGCCGGCTGGGTCGCGCCGATGGCAGGCGTGGCCAGAGCCGCAAGGAAAACGAGAAGGCGCAGGGGAGTGGGCATATCCGGAGGGCTACCGCCCCCTACCTGAACCGCCAAGCAACAAAGTTGCGGTTCAGGACCGGACAGGTCACCACCGACAAAGCGTTTGCGTGTCGTTCCACGCGCGGATAGACGGGCTGTGTCGCACAGGGATACAACCCCCGGTGCGGACGTTTTTTTCACTCCGGACCTCACTTTCGTCGTGCGAACGCGGAAGAACAAGGGAGAGTACGAGCCGAATGGCCTACGCTGATCGTGATACATCCGGCAGTCGCATCGTGGCGATCTTCATCGTCTGCCTCATTGTGGCAGCCGTCGGCTACGCATTCGTAACCGGCCTTGCACAGGACTTTACCAAGAAGGTCGCCAAGGACCTGAACGTGTTCGACGTGGCGCCGCCGCCGCCGCCGCCGCCGCCGGAGGAACCGCCACCCCCGCCGCCCGATCAGCAGCTGGAACCACCGCCCGTGGTGTCGCCGCCGCCGATCGTGCAGACGAACATCGCGCCTCCTCCGATGGTGGTGACACAGCCCAATCCCCCGCCGGTCTATGTGCCGACGCCAACGGCCCCGCCGCCGTCACCGCCCGCTCCTCCGCCCGCGCCGCCGGCACCGCCGCGCGTCTCGCAGGCGGCCGGTCTGAAGGGTGACGTCGGTCGATTCTTCGGCGCGGACAGTTATCCACCTGCCGCACAGCGCGCTGGGGCACAGGGCCGGGTCGTCGCTCGTCTTACCGTCGGTACGGACGGGCGGGTCACCGACTGCAACGTGACCAGCTCCAGCGGCAACGACGACCTGGACTCGACGACCTGCCGCATTGCTCGCAGCCGGGTGCGGTTCACCGCTGCGAAGGATGACAGCGGGCAGCCGATGTCGTCGACCTACACACTTCCGGTTCGCTGGGTGTTGCCGCAGGATTGAGAGTAACAGCGGCGGGCATCGACCCGCCGTCTTGACCCCCCATACGCTAAAGGACTGACCCGACCATGCTGATCACCACTCTCGCAGCCGGCGCGGCCGGCACCGAACAATACGGCCTCATGAAGGCGCTGGAGGAGGGCGGTCCGATCTCCTGGTCCACCTTCATCATCCTGGTAACGATGCTGGTGGTGTCGTTGTACATCATGTTCACCAAGCTGTTCGAGCAGCAGAAGATCCGCAACCAGTACAAGCGGGTGCACCAGAGCTTCTGGGCGTCCAACTCGCTGCGCGAAGGCGCCGCCAAGCTCGAGAAGAATTCCGCCTACCGCCAGATCGTCGACGATGGCCTGGCCGCGCAGGAGCAGCACACCAAGCTGACCGATCCGGTCGAGGCGCATGACTGGCTGCACGGCTCGCTTGCGCGCTCGGAGGCATCTATCAATTCGCAGCTGAACGCCGGCCTTGCGTTCCTGGGCACGGTCGGCGCGACCGCGCCGTTCATTGGGCTGTTCGGCACCGTGGTCGGCATCTATCGCGCACTGATCGCGATCGGTGCCTCCGGCCAGGCTTCGATCGACAAGGTCGCGGGGCCGGTCGGCGAGGCGCTCATCATGACCGCGCTCGGCCTGATCGTCGCCGTCCCGGCGGTGCTCGGCTATAACTGGCTCCAGCGCCGCAACAAGTCGATCTCCGAGGACCTCTCGTCCTTTTCCAATGACGTGCTGGGCTTTCTTGCCTCGAACGGCGCGGTAAAGCCGACGATGCGCTCGACTGCCGGCGCTACGACGACGACCGCCGGTGCCGCTGCGGTCAAGACACCGGCGCGGACCACCACGGGTTCGTCGACGATGGGTTCGACGGGCGCCAATCCTTCGCAGAGCTGATCGTCCGAACGGCCGGCGTGTCCAGATGCGCCGGCCGGTTCTGATGCCGGACAGTTTCGAAGGCTAAGGTCGACCTCGATCGACCGCAACAAGGACAGTTTTTCCGATGGCCATGAGTGTAGGTGGCGACGAAGCCGAGACCATGTCGGACATCAACACGACGCCGCTGGTCGACGTCATGCTGGTTCTGCTGATCATCTTTCTCATTGCGGTGCCGGTGGTCGTACAGTCGGTGAAGCTGAAGCTGCCGGACGTGCGCTTCGATCCCACCGAGACGAAGCCTGAGAATGTCTCGCTCTCCGTAGTCCAGGACACTGGCGGCAATTGCCAGGTTTACTGGGGAATGACACAGGTCGGGCATCAGGAACTGACGCAGCGTGCCGTGGACAAGCTGAAGGCAGAGATCGCGCGTCAGGGTGGTATCGGCAACCCCGATCTGGAGCTGCCGGAGGTCCATATCCGCGCGGACATCAACGTGCCGTGGCAGTGCGTCGGCGGCGCGATCTATAACATGCAACGCGCGGGATTTGCCAAGGTCGGCTTCATTTCCGAACCGGCTGCGACAGGCAATGCTCCGCGGCTGTAACGTTGCATGCTCGGCAAATAGTTTCAGGAGTTAGTTCGACATGGCAGTGAGCGGCGGCAAAGACGACGGCGGCCCGATGGTGGATCTGAACATGACGCCGTTGATCGACGTCCTGTTGGTACTGATCATCATGTTCATCATCACCATCCCCGTCCAGACGCATGCGGTGAAGGTAGACCTTCCGGTGCAGAGCAACGACAACCGGCCGCCTCCGGTCGACCCGACGAAGAACAAGATCACGATCGACCCGGCTGGGGCGATTGCTTGGAACGGGGTACCGGTGAATGACGCGACGTTGGCGGGATATCTTGTCCAGAGCGCCG
Organism: Sphingomonas bacterium; assembly: GCF_028292945.1. Classification (GTDB taxonomy): domain Bacteria; phylum Pseudomonadota; class Alphaproteobacteria; order Sphingomonadales; family Sphingomonadaceae; genus Sphingomonas. The sequence goes on from NZ_JAQGLJ010000064.1 coordinate 29,286, forward strand.
GCATCGTTCCCGAACCCGAGCTGCACTTTCAGCCCGATGCGCAAGCGCGGTACGAGGTGGTAGACCGGACGCTGGCGGTGATCAAACGCTCGCCGATCACCAAGCTGGGCTTCATCGGCAACGAGCAATATTACAGTAAGTTCTAAGTGGGCGAGCCAGTCAGCAGTCATCAGGCTGACGATCTGCGGCACGGTTACAAGGTCGGATGATGGCAGGGCGGGCGCGGGTTGAACCGTTGCCCGCCCTTTTCGTTTAGATGATCGAGGGTCAGCCGTTCAGCGCAGTACTCGGACGCTCGCTCAAGCGTGGCGTCCCGCGGCAGTGTCGGTCGGGATCGCTCCCCCGGCGCTGACCCGTCGCAGCACGGCCACGTAAATGCTTGCCAACGCATGTAGATCTTCCACCGCAATCGCCTCGTCTACCATGTGCATCGTCGCGTTGATCAGACCCAGCTCGATGACCGGACAGAGCGCGACCAGGAAGCGCGCGTCCGACGTGCCGCCGCTGGTGGACAGCGCCGGCGCCTGACCAGTCACCTCCGCCACGGCACCGCTTAGAAGGATCGAGAGCGGGCCGGGTGCGGTCAGGAAGGCTTCCCCAGCAATGCGATGATCTATGATCGCCTCGGGCGCGTGCAGCCGCACGGTCGCGGAGAGACGCTCGATCAATTCAGGTCCACGATGAAGATCGTTGAAGCGGATGGAAAGCCGCCCCTTCGCGCGGCCCGGAATGACGTTGCCGGTCGGGTTGCCGACTTCAAGATCGGTGAACTCTATGTTCGAGGCCTGAAACCAGTCGGTGCCTTCGTCCAGCACTAGCGCGTCGATCGCCGCCAGCGCACGGATCAGCTTGGGTACGGGGTTGTCCGCCAGCTGGGGATAGGCGACGTGACCCTGCCTGCCTGGCACATCGATCCACATATACGCCGAACCACGCCGACCAATCTTTACCGTGTCGCCAAGTCTCGCGACCGACGTCGGCTCGCCAACCAGGCAGAAATCCGGCCTGATGCCGCGCGCTGCCATGCGCTCGATTAGCGCACGGGTGCCATAGAGCGCTGGCCCTTCTTCATCGCCGGTGATGATCAGCGCGACGTGCGCATCGGGCAGAGCCGCGCAGGCGGCGACGAATGCCGCCACCGCGCCCTTCATGTCGCACGCGCCGCGACCGTACAGCATGCCCCCCCGGACCTCGCCCGACCACGGCGAATCCGTCCAGCCCTCACCGGGGGGAACCACATCGAGGTGACCCGCGAACGCGAACATCGGTCCGGAACCAGCGCGCAGGGCCAGCAGGTTCTCCACCGGACCGCTCGGTGGTTCACCCGAAACGAAGCGGTCGACCTCGAACCCCAGCGGCACCAGGGCAGCTTCCAGGATGTCGAACACCGCGCCCCGCGCTGGCGTCACGCTGTCACAGGCGATCAGCTGCCGGAGAAGGGCGACGACATCGATCACGGCGTCTTCGTGTCGGTGGGCGTCGGCTGCTCATACTGCTCGATCACCCACTCCTCCTCCTGCGCTTCGGCGATCCACTGCTGCATCCAGGGATGCTGGATCATCGCCTCGCAATAACCGGCGGCGAAGCGCGGGACGGGGAGCTGATAGGTGAGCAGTCGCGTCACCACAGGGGCGAACATGATGTCCGCAGCACCGAACTCGCCGAACAGGAAGTCGCCGCCGCCGCCGAATCGCGCGCGCGCCTGCGCCCAGAGCTGCATGATCCGCTGCAGGTCGGCGAACACGTCCTCATCGGGGCGCTGCGCCGGGAAGATCTGGCGCACGTTCATGGAATGCTTGCGGCGCAAAGCGGCGAAGCTGGAATGCATCTCCGCCGCCATGGACCGCGCCATCGCCCGGGCGGCGTCGTCGGGGGGCCAGAAACGGTCGCGGCCTGCCTTGTCGGCGAGATACTCGACGATGGCCAGGCTGTCCCACACGACCACCTCGTCGCCGTCCCACAGGACGGGCACCTTGCCGCCGGAAGGTGCGAACTCGTCACCCTGTCGACGCTGGTTCCAGTCGGCGTCGTACATCGGCACGACCACCTCCTCGAACGGCAGCCCCGACTGCTTGCACGCGAGCCAGCCGCGCAGCGACCAGGATGAATAGGCCTTGTTGCCGATGATGAGCTTCATGGCTGAGCGCTTAGCGCCTCGCGGCGGGCGTCGCCAGCCGTTCCCCACGCTGGTTCACCGCCTGCAAGGCTCCGCGCGATAATCGGCCTTAGAGCCGCTTGCCTCGTGGAAGGTCGGTCAGGGGCTGCGGGTTAGCCGAGCGCATCCAGCACCGCCGCCCGCAGTTCTGGAATGCCCATGCCACCTTCACTGGAGGTGGCGATGATGTCGGGGTGCGCTGCGGGGCGTTTGCGCGCTTCCTCGGCCGTGCGCTGGGTCACTTCGGCGAGGTCGGTCGCCTTGATCTTGTCGGCCTTGGTCAGCACCAGACGATAGCCGACCGCAGCCGCATCCAGCATCGCCATGACCTCGCGATCGACTTCCTTGATGCCGTGGCGCGAGTCGATCAGCACCAGTGTGCGCTTGAGCGCTTGGCGGCCGCGCAGGTAATCGTTGATCAGGAACCGCCACTGCTTGACGACCTGCGGCGGTGCCTTGGCGTAGCCATAGCCGGGCATGTCGACGAGGCGGAACACGATCGGCTTGCCAACATCGAAGAAGTTGAGCTCCTGTGTCCGGCCGGGCGTGTTCGACGTCCGCGCCAGACCGTTGCGATT
>NZ_JAQGLJ010000077.1 GCF_028292945.1 Sphingomonas bacterium
CTGGCCGCGCGCAGCGACGCGGCGGCGTTCGCGGCGGTCGGCGCGACGCTGGGTGGCCTGGCGGTGCTGGCGCCGGCGGCGTTGCTGGGGGAGCGGGGCTGGAACCGGCTGCCGCTGGCGACCGCACGGCGCGTGATCGGCGCGCTGTTCCTGCTGGGGGCGGTTTGGCTCGGGTTGGGGGCGCTCAGGCTGATCTGAGATCAGCGCGACGCCACGTCCGTCGCGTCGGTCGGCGGCAAGCCCGCCTGCGTCGCCGCCACCGCCTCCGCCCGCTCCATCACCCGCAGGACGTTGCCGCCAGCGAGCTTGCCCATGTCGGCATCGCTCCAGCCGCGCCGCGCCAGTTCGGCGAACAGCAGCGGATAGGCGTCGACCCCCTTCATCGCCACCGGGCCCGTGCCCTGGATACCATCATAATCTCCGCCGAGACCGACCGAGTCGCGGCCGGCGACGCGGGCGATGTGCTCGACGTGGTCCGCCACCGTGGCGACCGTGACGCTCGGCTCAGGGTTCTGTGCGTCCCACCCGATCAGCGGCGCGGGCGCGCGCGCGCCATAGGTATCCGCGGGCACACCGGCCGACTTGGCGAAGGCGCTGCGCGCGCGGTCCCAGGCGCGCCACTGCGCCGACAAGAACGAGGGGTAGAAATTGACCATCACCACCCCGCCCTTCGCACCGATCGCGCGGAGCAGGTCGTCGGGGATGTTGCGCGGCGCATCGGCCAGCGCGCGTGCAGAGGAATGCGACGCGATCACCGGTGCGGCGGACACCGCGAGCACGTCGCGCAGCGTCGTGTCGGCGATGTGGCTGACATCGACGATCATGCCCAGCCGGTTCATCTCCGCCACCACCTGCTTGCCGAAGGGCGAAAGGCCGCCGGCGCGCACCACGTCGGTCGAGCTGTCGGCCCAGTTCAGGCTGCGCCCGTGCGTCAGCGTCAGGTAGCCGACGCCGAGCGCCTTGAACTGGCGCAGCACCGACAGGCGGCCGTCGATCATGTGTCCGCCCTCGACGCCGATCAGCGAGGCGATGCGGCGCTCCCGTTGCAGACGGCGGATGTCGGCGGCGGTGGTCGCCAGGCCGAAGACGCGCGGGTGCGCGGCGACGACCCGGCGCACCACGTCGATCTGCTCCAGCGCCATCTCGACGCCCCGCGGCCCGGTGACGTCGGCGGGGATCCACACCGACCAGAACTGCGCGCCGACGCGACCCTTTTTCAGCCGTGGGACGTCGGTCTGCAACGGACGCGGCAGCGCGGACGTGTCGCGCGTCAGGTCGGTGGCCTCGACCCGGCCCTCCTGCGCCTCGCGCAGCTCCCAGGCGAGGTCGTTATGCCCGTCGATCACCGGCTGACGCGTAAGCACGCGGTCGACGCGGGTGGCAGTCGCGGGGTCGGCGGACTGGGCGAGCAGGAGCAGGGCGAGGATCATGGCAGCGAAGTTGTCGAAGTTGCCGGGATCGCTCTCCATTCGCGCGCCGCGACCGAACTGAGTGGGAGTAGAGCCATGGCGCAGGATAATCAGCTTTGCCCGTGTAGGACAGCCCCAAGTGAAGCGGCTGCGAAGCCGTTGCCGGCCCGCCGATCCCATGCCAGATTGACCCGCTCCCCTCCCCGCACAGGGTCGCCCATGCGCCGCATCGCTCCCATCGCCGCCCTGCTCCTCGCGGGTGCGGCTGTCGCTCAGACCGGCACCCCCGTTATCTCGGTCGAAACGCTGAAGACGGTGACGCAGACGCTGTCCTCCGACGCTTACGAGGGCCGCGCGCCGACCACGCCGGGCGAGGACAAGACGGTCGCGTACCTGATCGAGCGGTTCAAGGCGGCGGGGTTGCAGCCCGGCAACAAGGGTTCGTGGACGCAGGACGTGCCGATGGTGGAGATCACCGCCGGCGACGTGGCGCCGCTGACCTTTACCGGCGGCAAGACGCCTGTGACGATGGCGTACCGGACCGACATGGTCGCGGGCACCTATCGTACCGTGCCGTCGATCAGCATCGCCAACTCAGCCGTCGTGTTTGTCGGCTATGGCATCACCGCACCCGAAAAGGGGTGGGATGACTATGCCGGCGTCGACGTGCGCGGCAAGACGGTGGTGATCCTGATCAATGATGCGGACTGGCAGACAAAGGCGTCGGGTACCCGCGCGGGACCGTTCGAGGGCCGGGCGATGACCTGGTACGGACGCTGGCCGTACAAGTTTGAGAACGCGGCTAAGCATGGCGCCGCCGCCGCGATCATCGTCCACGAGACGGAGCCCGCCGCGTACGGGTGGCCGGTGGTGCAGTCGAGCTGGACCGGGCCGCAGCTCCAACTGGACGAGACCAGCGGCCCAACAAGCCAGGTGGTCGGGTGGATGCAGCAGGGCAAGGCGCGCGAGCTGTTCGCGAGCGCGGGCAAGGATTTCGCGAGGCTGTCGGCGGCGGCGAAGGTCAAGGGGTTCAGGGCCGTGCCGCTGGGCGTCGCGATGTCGGCGGGGTTCACCAACACGATCCGGCGACAGGCGTCGAAGAACGTCATCGGCGTGCTGCCCGGCACCACCGCCAGGAACGACCATGTCCTCTATTCAGCGCATTGGGATCATCTCGGCCGGTGCGACGCGGTCGCGGGTGACGACATCTGCAACGGCGCGCTCGACAACGCCACGGGCACGGCGGGGCTGGTCGCGCTGGCCGAGGCGCATGCCAGGGCGGGGCCGGCGAGGCGCAGCCTGGTGTTCCTGGCGGTGACGGCCGAGGAGTCGGGGCTGCTCGGATCGAAATACTATGCCGAGCACCCGGTGTTCCCGCTCGGGCGGACAGTGGGCGGCGTCAACATGGACGGGCTGAACGTCGACGGACGCGCGCGCGATTTCGTGCTGACGGGGGCGGGCAAGTCGCAACTGGAGGATCTGGTGCGCCCGATCGTCGCCAGCCAGGGCCGCCGCATCAGCCCGGAGCCGACGCCGGAGCGCGGCTTCTATTACCGGTCCGATCATTTCTCGTTCGCGAAGCTGGGCGTGCCGATGCTGTACGGCGAGTCGGGGCAGGATCTGGTTGCAGGCGGGGCGGCGGCAGGCAAGGCGGCGGCCGAGGACTATGTCGCCAACCGCTATCACAAGCCTTCGGATCATTATGACCCCAGCTGGAACTGGGCAGGGGCGGTCGAGGATCTGCGCATATTCTACGCGCTCGGGCGCAAGCTGGCGGACGAGCCGGGGTCGTGGCCGAACTGGTATCCGAGCGCGGAGTTTCGTGGCGTTCGGGACAAGAGCCGGGCGGGGACGAGGTAAAATCCTCCCCGTTCACGCGGAGGTGGCGCGCGGCGATAGCCGCGTGACGGAGGGGGCTCTCGACGGGATCACCCCCCCGGCCAGCCCCCTCCACCATCGCCGCTACGCGACGACGGGCCCCCTCCCCGTCCCGGGGAGGATTGAGTAAGGTGGTCCGATGACCCTCCCCCCACCCCCCGAATGGGCGCCGCATGCCGCCGTGTGGATCGGCTTTCCTAGCCATCCCGAGCTCTGGGCCGACGACCTGGACGAAGCGCGCGACGAGGTGGTGGCATTCGCGCGCGCGGTGCATGCCGAGGGACGCGGGGAGCGCGTGCTGCTGGTCGCCGCCGATGCCGAGGCGGCGAAGGCGGCGCACAGGATGGCGCCGTTCGCCAAGGTCATCGTCGAGCCGTTCGGCGACATCTGGCTGCGCGACACCGGGCCGATCGTCGGCGGCGACAGCGTGGCGCGGCTGTTCCGCTTCAACGGCTGGGGCGGCAAGTACGATCTGCCGGGCGACGGCAGCGTCGGCGCGGGGCTTGCGCGCGGACGCGGGCTGAAGGCGACGACGCACGACTGGGTGCTGGAGGGCGGCGCGCTCGACGGTGACGGGACGGGAACGGTGGTGACGACGCAGCAATGCCTGCTCCACCCCAACCGCAACGGCCTGGTGCCGCAGGCCGAGATCGAGGCGCGGCTGGCGGCGGACCTGGGCTACACAAAGGTTGTCTGGCTTGGGGAGGGGCTGCTCAACGATCACACCGACGGCCATGTCGACAATCTCGCGCGCTTCGTGGCACCGGGTGTGGTCGCGATCCCGGAGGCGGCGGAGAACGACCCGAACTGGCAGGTGTACCAGCACGCAAAACGCGACGCGCTGGCGGGCGGACTGGAGGTGGTGGCCATTCCCTCGCCCGGCCGAGTGCTTCGCGACGAGCAGATCGTGCCGGCGAGCTACATGAACTTCTACATCGGCAATGCAGGCGTCGTGGTGCCGCTATACGGCGCGCAGAATGACGCGGCTGCGGTGGCGGCGATCGGCGCGCTGTTCCCCGGGCGCGATGCGGTGGGCCTGCGCGCGGATGCCATCCTGACGGGGGGCGGGAGTTTCCACTGCATCTCGCAACAGCTGCCGGCTTAGCTCCCCTGCCGCTTGCGGGAGGGGCTGGGGGAGGGCATGTCACGCCGCCCTACATTTCCTCCCCTAGCCCCTCCCGCAAGCGGGAGGGGGACAGCAAGGCACCATGACCCAGATCACCGTAGCTGCGCTGCAACTCGGCTTCACCCCCGACCTCGAGCGCAACATCGCCAACGTCTCGCGGCTGGTGCGGGAGGCCGCCGCGCAAGGCGCGCAGGTGATCCTGCCGCCGGAGCTGTTCGAGGGCGAGTATTTCTGCCGGGTCGAGGACGAGGGGCTGTTCGCCCAGGCACACCCCGTGACGGAGCACCGTGCGGTGCTCGCAATGCAGGCGCTCGCGGCGGAACTGCGCGTCACCATCCCGACCAGCTTCTTCGAGGCGGACGGGCCGCATCATTACAATTCGCTGGCGATGATTGGGCCGGACGGCGCGGTGCAGGGCGTGTACCGCAAGAGCCACATTCCCGATGGGCCGGGCTATGAGGAGAAGTTCTATTTTCGCCCCGGAAACACCGGGTTCAAGGTATGGCCGGGCGCTGGAACGACACTCGGCGTCGGCGTGTGCTGGGACCAATGGTATCCCGAAACCGCGCGCGCAATGATGCTGATGGGGGCGGAGGTGCTGTTCTACCCCACCGCGATCGGATCGGAGCCGCACGACACGTCGCTCGACACCGCGCGGCTGTGGCGGCGCGCGATGGTGGGACATGCGGTGTCGAACGTGGTGCCGATCGTCGCCGCCAATCGTGTCGGAACGGAGCACGGCCAGACCTTCTACGGCACCAGCTTCATCGCCGACGAGCGCGGTGATATGCTCGCCGAGCTGGGGCGCGAAGAGGAGGGTGTGATCGTCGCCACGCTCGACCTCGCACGGGTGAAGCGCCACCGCGCGGCGTTCGGGTTCTTCCGGGACCGGCGGCCGGAGCTGTACGGGCGGCTGGTGCAGGACGTCTAATCCTCCCCCGCAGGGGGGGGGGATTTTCAGCCCGCCGCCCGCGCGCGCCCGATGAACGACGCGGTCAGCTCCGGTTGCGTGATCGGCAGCATGTGGCCGCCGTCGGTCAGCTCCAGCCGCGCGCCGGCGATCTCGCCCACCGTCTGTTCGCCGTGGCGGCGATAGTCGAGCAGATTGTCCTCGCGCGCGTAGAGGATCGACACCGGCAGCTGCAGCTCGCCGTAGCGCGCGGCGATGGCGGTCATCTCGGCACCCGCGGCCTGAAGTTCGAACATCGCGGCATAGACGTTGCCGGGCCGCATCGCGAGCAGGCCGCCGCCCTTGATCGCGAAGTCATCCGGCACCGGCTCGGGGGCGAACACCGCCTTGGTCGTGGCCTTCCCCGTCAGCGCTCCCACGGGCACGGCGACGAGGTTCGCGATTGCCCCGCGCGCGACCTTTGACGTGCCACCTGCCGCCAGCCCCTTGAACGCGGCCGGCACCTCGGTCTGCGGCTGCGTCAACGGCGCGATCAGCGCCAGGGCGGAGACGAGACCCGGATGATCGAGCGCCAGCGACAGCGAAATCGCCCCGCCGAGCGAATGGCCGACCAGCAGCGGCCGCTCCAGCCCAAGCTTGCGGATCGCGGCGGCGATGAAGTCCGCCTGCGCCTTCAGTCCCGGCTCGTCGCCTGCGACCGTGCTGTAGCCTGAGCGCGGGCGGTCGATCAGGATCAGGCGGTGGCCCGGCAGCCGATCGGTCAGCGCATAGCTGAAATTGCGCAGCTGCCCGCCCAGCCCGTGAATCAGGACGATCGCCGGACCCTCACCGATGTCGAGGTAATGCAGCCGCGCACCCTCGATATCGATGAACTTGCCGTCGGCCGGCACCTGTGCCTCCGCGCGCCTGCCGATGAACTGCGAGAACAGCGCCAGCCCCGCGCCGACCGCCGCCGCGCCGACGCCAACCGCCGTCCAGTTACGCTTCGCCATCCGATTCACCTTTTATCTGAGCCTCCAGAGCGAGCGGTGAACGCGCAAGTTCCCCCCGCACCGCCAGGGCGCGCGCGAACACCGCCTCGAACATCGGCACCGTCAGCTTGCCGGTGTTCTGATTGTAGCGCGAGCAATGATAGCTGTTCAGCAGCACGCGCCCATCCGGCAGGGCGTGTTCGGCAAGGTGCCCGAACCTGGCCCTGCTCGGCCGCAGTCCCAGCGCGCGGGCGGCCGAGTCGTGCGCGATCTGCCCCAGCGCGACGAACACGCGGACTTGCGGCAGCGCGGCGAGCGGCGCCTCCAGGAACGGACGACAGGTGCGGATTTCCTCCGGCGTCGGCTTGTTGGCGGGCGGCAGACAGCGCACCGCGTTGACGATCACCGAGCCGGTCAGCCGCAGGTCATCGCTCGGGTCGGCGGCGTAGGTGCCGGTCGCCAGCGCGTGCTTCAGCAGCGTCGCGAACAGCAGCTCGCCCGCGAAGTCGCCCGTGAACGGCCGCCCCGTCCGGTTGGCGCCGTGCTTGCCCGGCGCCAACCCGATCACCGCCAGCCACGCGCCTCGGTCGCCCCAGGCGGGCACGGGTGCGTTCCACCAGCCGGGATGATCCTGCCGGCATTGCTCGCGGAAGGCGACCAGCCGCGGACAGCGGGGACAATCGGGTGACGGCTCTGTTTCGGGGAGGGTCGAGAACATTCCAGGTCACTGCCGCTCACTTCGAGCGAAGTCGAGAAGCGTTGACGGTGTCTGGACTTCGCTCGACACGAACGGGGTGAGTACACTCTATCTGATCGCGCTCGGCAGCAATCGGCGTGGACGTCACGGCGCGCCTCGCGAGGAGATCGCGGCGGCAGCCGCGGCGCTCGGCGCGCGCACGATGTCGGCGGTGATCGTCAGCGCGGCGATCGGGCCATCGATCCGCCGCTTCGCCAACGCGGTGGCGATCGTCGACAGCGACCTGAACCCGCCCGCGATGTTGGCGTTGTGCAAGACGATCGAGCGACGTTTCGGGCGGCGGCGCGGGCGACGCTGGGGAGCGCGGGTGGTCGATCTGGACCTGATCCTGTGGTCGGGCGGGACGTGGCGTTCGCCGGGACTGACAGTGCCACACCCCGAGTTTCGCCAGCGGCAATTCGTGCTTGAGCCGCTGGTGCAGGTTGCCCCCGACTGGCGTGATCCAGGTAGCGGCCTGACCCTGCGCCAGCTGCTCGCGCGGTTGACCCGGTCCCGCCCCGTGCCTAGGTCGCCGTCGCGCTGGTGATCGCTTGCCAGCGTACGTTGGCGGGGTCCGTAGCTCAGTTGGTAGAGCAAGCGACTTTTAATCGAGAGGTCCCGGGTTCGAGCCCCGGCGGACCCACCAGCGCCACTTCGGCGAATTCAGCCCTAACGTCGCGCTAACCCTCTTTGTCGGGAACGACGTAGCGGTTCGTGCGCTAGGGCCGACGCGAGGGGCGGAAATGATCGACGATAACATGGCTCAGGTCGCGCGCGCACGGCCGCGCCGCAAGCTGTTCCAGCCGGCCGAGCTGGACGTGGGGGGCGGTCGACGGCGCGTGCACGTGCTCGACCTGTCGGAGACGGGTGCGCAGGTGAACGGCGTGAACCCCCCGGCGCTCGGCAGCTTCGTCAGTCTCTGCGTCGGCGAGGTCCGACGCGCGGCCCGGGTGGCGTGGGTGCGCGGGCAGCGGTTCGGGGTCACATTCGTGATGCCGCTGACGGCGAATGAGGTGGGCGCCGTGCTGGTGATCGGCACGCGCGCCGGCTGACCGTCGCGTCAGACGGAGGCGAGCAACCGCCTGGCGGCCTTCAGGTGCGGCGCATCGACCATGCGGCCGTCGAGCTGCAGCGCGCCCGCGTCCGGATCGGCCGCGAACAGCGCCACCACACGGCGCGCATGGGCGAGTTCCTCGTCGGATGGCGTAAAGGCGGCGTTGATTACCTGCACCTGCGCCGGGTGGATCGCCATCATGCCGGCGAAGCCATCGCGCCGACCCCGCGCGGCATAGGCGGCCAGCCCCGCCTCGTCGCGGAAATCCGGATACACCGTCTCGATCGCCGGCACCCCGGCCGCATGTGCGCCGAACAGCGTCAGCGACCGGGCGAGCTGGTATGGCGCGGTGTAGCTGCCGTCCGCCTCGCGCGCGGTGGACGCACCAATCGCGGCCGGCAGGTCCTCCGCGCCCCAGGTCAGGCCGGCTAGATGCCCGGCCGCCTGCGCGTAGCTGCCGAGCTGGAACATCGCGGCAGGGGTCTCGGTCGCGACAGGCAGGATCGGGACGCCTGGCGCCTTTGCCGCCAGCGCCGCGATGCTGACCGCACCTTCCGCCTTGGGCAGCATCAGCCCGTCGGGACTGCCCGAGAGCGTCGCCGTCAAATCGTCGTCGATCAGACCGGAGTCGAGCGGGTTGACGCGGACGAAGAGCGGCAGCGTCCTCTCCCCATTCAGATAGGCCGCCACCGCTGCCCGCGCTTCGGCCTTGCGTGCGGGCACGACCGAGTCCTCCAGATCGAGGATCAGCGCGTCCGCGCCCGAAGCCGCCGCCTTGACGAAGCGATCCGGTCGATCGCCGGGCACGAACAGCAGCGACCGCAGCCTCATGTACGTTCCGCCAGCTTGCGCTCCCAGGCAAGCGCGTCGGCGACGATCGTGTCCAGGTCGGCGCGCGCGGGCCGCCACGGCAGCGCGGCCAGGATGGCGCGGTTGTCCGCGATCAGCTCGGCGGGATCGCCGGCGCGGCGCGGCTCCAGCCGGCGCTCCAGCTTCAGGTTCGTGACGCGATCGACCGCATCGAGCACCTCCAGCACGGAGAAGCCACGGCCGTATCCGCAGTTGAGCGTGTGGCTCTGCGCCGGTTCGGCCACCAGCAGCGCCAGCGCCGCGACATGCGCCGCCGCCAGGTCGGCGACATGGATATAGTCGCGCACCCCCGTGCCGTCGCGGGTCGCGAAGTCGGTGCCGAACACCGACACGGCGTCGCGCTTGCCGGTCGCCGCCTCGACCGCGATCTTGATCAGATGCGTCGCCCCGACGGTCGACTGGCCGGTGCGTCCCTGCGGGTCCGCGCCGGCGACATTGAAATAGCGCAAGGCGGCAAAGTTGATCGGATGCGCGGCGGCGACATCGCGCAGCATCGCCTCCGTCATCAGCTTCGACGTGCCATAGGGGTTGATCGGCACGGTCGGATCGCCCTCCGCGACGGGCACCTTGTCAGGCGTGCCATAGGTCGCCGCCGTCGACGAGAAGATGAAATGCGGCACGCCCGCCATCACCGCGCTCTCGATCAGCGCGCGGCTGGCGGCGGTGTTGTTGCGGTAATATTTCAGCGGGTCGCTGACCGACTCCGGCACCACCACCGAACCGGCAAAGTGCATGATCGCTTTGACCTCATGCTCGCGCAGCACGTCTGGCATGGCAGGGTCGGCGACGTCCAACTCGATCAGGGTGGCGCGCGCGTCGACCGCCCAGGCGAAGCCGGTGACGAGGTTGTCGACCACCACCACCTCATAGCCCGCATCGAGCAGCGCCAGCACCGCGTGGCTACCGATATAGCCCGCGCCGCCCGTGACCAGAACCTTGCCGTCCAGCATCATGCCTCCACACCAACCACCTGTTCAACGAACGAGGTGGCATGCGGTTACCGGCTTCCTACATGGGGAGCAAAGGAGCGTGCACATGACGGAATATGTAACGGTCGCGGGCGGTTGCTTCTGGTGCACCGAAGCGGTGTTCAAGGACGTGATCGGCGTCGAGAGCGTGGAGAGCGGCTATATCGGCGGCCATGTCGCCGATCCGACCTATCGCGCGGTGTGCGAGGGCACGACCGGCCATGCCGAGGCGATCCGCATCGGCTATGATCCGGCGCAGCTGAGCCTCGCCGATCTGCTCGACATCCACTTCGCGACGCACGACGCGACGCAGCTGAACCGGCAGGGCAACGACGTCGGCACGCAATACCGGTCCGCTATCTTCCCTGCCACGGCCGAGCAGGATGCCGAGGCAAGGGCGGCGATCGCGCGTGCGCAGGCGAACTCGCCCAAGCCGATCGTGACGACCATCGAGGATGATTCGACCTGGTATCCAGCCGAGGGCTATCATCAGGATTATTGGCAGAGTTCCGGGCGGTCGAACCCGTATTGCATGGCGGTGATCCCGCCCAAGCTGCAGAAGCTGCGCAAGAGTTTCGCCGCGCGGACGAAGTCGCTGGCGACGGCCTGACCTAGGGGCGATACGCCGCGCGTCGCAGCCGGTCGTTGATCGCTTCGCCGATGCCGTCCTCCGGGACTGGCGCAACCGCGATCTTCGTGCGCGCGCTCGCGTCGGCGCGGTGAAGGGCGGTGAAGAGGCGGGCGGCGGCTCCGGTGAGGTCGCCGGTGGCGGATAGCGTGTCGTCGCCGGCAACCGCGCCGAAGCCGATCAGCCATTCGTCCGGAGCGGCCGTGGTGGCGTTCAGGCGTAGCGGTTTGTTCGGGGCGTAGTGGGAGGCGAGCTGGCCAGGCGCCGTCACCTTTTCCGGCAGCAAGCCCCTCCCCGGCGGAAGCCGGGGCCCAGTCGGCCGCGCCGGCGGGAAGGCGCCGGACCTCGATCCCGAGGTCGGACCTGGGCTCCCGCTTTCGCCGGGGAGGAGCAGACGGGTCGGTACGCTCTCCAGAACCATCGCGATCATTGCTTGCGTGATTGGCCCGGGCCGCAGCACCTCGTCCCCGGCGACGATCGTCGACTCCACGCCCGCCGGGCACTCGCCGTCGTCGACGATCAGCGGCACCGCCGCGCCCAGGCTCGCGGCCACATGCGCCGCGCAGGTCGGGCTGATGCCGCCGCTGCGATTGGCCGATGGCGCGGCGAGCGGCGTGCCCGTCGCCTCCAGCAGCGCGCGCATCGCGCGGTGCGCGGGCACGCGGATCGCCACCGTGTCCAGCCCGGCCGTCACCGCCGGCGCGAGCCGGGCATCGGCGTGTACGGGCAGCACCAAAGTCAGCGGCCCCGGCCAGAACGCTGCCGCCAGCGCCTCCGCCCGCTCGTCGAACACCGCCAGCCTGCGCGCCGCCGCAATGTCGAGCACATGCACGATCAGCGGGTTGAAGCTCGGCCGGCCCTTGGCGGCATAGATGCGAGCGACCGCATCGGCGCGCATCGCATCCGCCGCGAGGCCATAAACCGTCTCCGTCGGCACCGCGACGACCTGCCCGTTCGCGATCAGCCGCGCCGCCTGTTCAAGCGCGTTATCGCCAAAGGGGAGGATGGTTGGTCCGGCCATGCGCGCCCGCTATAGGCGCGGCGTTCCTTGGAGAGAAACTCATGCCGTTTTCCGCGCCGGTCGCCGAGCAGCGCTTCGTGCTGGAGCAGGTGGTGCACCTGCCGGAGCTTGCCGCCACCGAACGCTTCGCCGCCGCGACGCCCGACGTGATCGACGCGGTGCTCGACGGTGTCGGCGCGTTCGCGGCGGGCGAATGGGCCCCGCTCGCGCGCATCGGCGACACGGTCGGCGCGAAATGGACGCCCGACGGCGTGCGGATGCCTGAGGGCTATGCCCGCGCCTACAAGGATTATGTCGACGGCGGTTGGGGCACGATCGGTGTCACGGAGGAATGGGGCGGCCAGGGGCTGCCCTTCGCGGTGCAGACGGCGGTGCTGGAGAGTCTGGGCGCGGCGAACATGGGCTTTGCGCTGTGCCCGACGCTGACCGTCGGCGCGATCGAGGCGCTCGCACACCACGGCTCACCCGAACAGCAGGCGCTGTACCTGCCCAGGCTCGCCACGGGCGAGTGGACGGGGACGATGAACCTGACCGAGCCGCAGGCGGGCAGCGATGTGGGCGCGCTGCGCGCCACCGCCACGCCGCGCGGTGATGGCAAGTGGAGCATCAAGGGGACGAAGATCTACATCTCGTTCGGCGACCACGACATGGCGCCGAACATCGTCCACCTGGTGCTCGCGCGCACGCCCGACGCACCCCCCGGAACGCGCGGGATCAGCCTGTTTCTGGTGCCGAAATACCGGCTCGACGCTAGCGGTGCGCCGGAGGCGTTCAACGACGTCACCGTGGTCTCGATCGAGCACAAGATGGGGCTGCACGCCTCGCCGACCTGCGTGCTGTCATTCGGCGATCATGACGATTGCATCGGCGAGCTGATTGGCCCCGAGCATGGCGGGATGCGCGCCATGTTCACGATGATGAACAACGCGCGCCTCAACGTCGGGTTGCAGGGCGTACAGGTGGCCGAAGGTGCGACGCAGGCGGCGGTCGCCTATGCGCTCGACCGCGTGCAGTCGGCGCGCGCGGGGTCCGCAAGTCGCGAGTCGGTCAAGATCGTCGAGCACCCCGATGTACGCCGCATGCTGCTACGCATGAAGGCGCAGACACAGGCCGCGCGCGCGCTGGTCTACTATGCCGCGGGGCAGGTCGATCGCGCCGGGCTGGGGGACGCCGCCGCGAAGAACCGGCTGGAGATCGTCACCCCGCTCGCTAAGGCCCACGGCACCGATCTGGGCAACGAGGTCGCGAGCCTCGGCATCCAGGTCCATGGCGGCATGGGCTATGTCGAGGAAACGGGCGCGGCGCAGTTCTTCCGCGATGCCCGCATCACGCCGATCTACGAGGGGACCAACGGTATCCAGGCCGCCGATCTGGTCGGGCGCAAACTGGGGCTGGACGGCGGCGCTGCGTTTGCCAGCCTGATCGCCGACATGCGCGCCGAGGTCACCGGCGACGAGTTGCTGACGCTGGTCGAGACCTGCGACGTGATCGGTCAGCGGCTGGCGGGCGCGGGCCATGACGACCGGCTGGCGGCGAGCTATCCGTTCCTGACGATGCTGTCGGTCGCGGTGTGCGGCTGGTTGATGGAACGGCAGGGACGCGCGGCCGGAAACGGCGATTTCGGCCGCATGAAACAGGCCTGCGCGCGCTTTTACGTCGAGCAGATCGTGCCGGAGGCGCTCGGCCTGCGCGCGGCGGCGACGGCCAGCGCCGAAGTGCTGTACGCGGTCGAGGCGGAGGTGCTGGCGACGTGAAATCCTTCCCGTTCGCGGGGAAGTGGCGCGCCGAAGGCGTGACGGGGGAACTCTCCCCAAGCGCAGCGCCGGTGGCCCGTCCCCCGCCAACCCTCGGCTGCGCCGAGAGTGTCGGGTCGGTCATGCACCCGGCATGACCTTGGATTGCCGGGGGCGATCCAACCCGGCACTCCCCCTCCCCCTAAACTGGGAGGATTGCAGAAGGCAGCCCATGTTCGACCTCGACGCCTATCTCTCCCGCATCCAGCTCCCCGCCCGCGTCACGCTCGACGCCGAAGGCCTGCAACGCCTGCAACGCGCGCATCGGCTGGCGATCCCGTTCGAGAACCTCGACGTGGCCCTCGGCCGGGCGATCGCGATCGACACAGATGCGGTGTTCGCCAAGCTGGTGACCGCGAGGCGCGGCGGCTTCTGCTTCGAGCACAACCGGCTGTTCGGGGACTCGCTGGCAGCATTGGGCTTCGCCGCACGCCCGCTGCTGGCGCGAGTCTGGCTGAACGCGACCGCGACGCCGCCGCTCAACCACGCCGCCACGCTGGTGACCATCGAGGGGCAGGACTGGCTCGCCGATGCCGGGTTCGGCGGCAGCTACTCGCCCGCGATGCCGCTGGTCGACGGAGCCGAAAGCAGCGCGCCCGACGGCGCGCGGTTCCGGCTGGAGAAGGACGCCGAGCTTGGCTGGCAGTTGTTGCGCGACGGACCGGCGGCGACATCAGACGGCCGCAGCGCCGGACCGGGCTGGCAGCGGCAGTACAGCTTCACGCTGGACGAGGTCGGGGACGACGACCTCGCAGCGGGTAATGCATGGGCCTGCACCTCGCCAGACAGCCGCTTCACGCGGCTGGCCGTCGTCAGCCTGCCACTGCCGGCCGGCTTCGCCAGCCTGACCGACCGCCTGTACCGTCGCCGTGCCGGCGACACCCAGACCGAGAGCGAGATCACCGACCCGCGCGTGTATCGCCTGCGGCTCAGCCTGATGTTCGGGATCGACCTGACGGGGGAAGAAGTAGCGGCGCTGGGGCTGTTCTAAATCCTCCCCGTGAACGGGGAGGATTTCAGACCCGCTCGCGTTCCAGCAAGTCCGCCGCATCCAGCCCCAACAGCTCGATGTACCCGCGTATCCTGGGCCAATGCTGGTCGACGAACTGCGCGCGTTCGGTGACGCGCAGGCGTTCGGCGGCGCCCGGCAGCACGAACATGCCGACGCCGCGCCGCACCTCGACATAGCCGTCGTCCTGAAAGCTCTGATAGGCCTTTGCGACGGTCAGCGGATTGGCCCCGTGCTCGGCGGCGAGCGCGCGTACCGAGGGCAGCTGATCGCCCGCGCGAAAATCGCCGCGCAGGATCCCCGCCGCGATCGTCGCACGCAGTCGCAGGTACACCGGGCTGTCGCCGTCGATCACCATGCGCACGCTGCTGCTGTCATGGTGCGCTAATACAGCAAAGGAGCGACTAGTCGAGTCCGCGCCAGGCGCTGACCACCGCGTCGATGGGCGGACGGGGGCGCTCCTCCAGCGCTCGCAACGGCGTGCCGATGAAGACAAAGCCGACGATCCGCGCGCCGGGTCCGCCGAACGCGGCGCGGACCGTGTCCGAGAAGGCGGCCCAGCCGGTCAGCCAGCCGCCGGCATAGCCCATCGCGTGCGCAGCATGGAGCAGGTTCATGGTCGCGGCCCCGGCGGACAGCTCCTGTTCCCACACCGGCACCTTGTGATCTGGCACCGGCTGCGACAGCACCACGACCAGCGTCGGCGCCTGGTGGGCGAACGCGCGCGCGCTCGCCAGATCGCGCGGCTGCGCGCCCGGATTGTCGTGCGCATAGGCCCGCACCAGCAGGTCCCCGAACGCAGCCCGCTGCTCCAGGCCGATGGTGACGAACCGCCACGGCGCGAGCTTGCCGTGATCGGGCGTGCGCGCGGCGATGGCGAGCATCTGGTTCAGTTCCGCGTCACTCGGCCCCGGCTCGACAAGGTCGCGCGGTTTCCCCGAGCGGCGGGTCACGAGCGCTGAGAGGTAGGAGGAGCGGTCGTTGAACATGGGGCGCATGTAGCTTGCGGGCGCCCCGTTACTACCCTGAAGGCTGACTACTTCGCTACCCGCCCCTCCCCGGCGGAAGCCGGGGTCTATCCGCGGCGCGGCCGACTGGGCCCCGGCTTCGACCGGGGAGGCTGCAATATCCGGCCGCCGTTTGGGAGGATTTACACGCGCCAGCATGCCGTTAGGTTGACTCGACGATTTGGGGTTCGACCCGAGCAGGCAAGGGGTGAGTAGGCGTGAACTTCAAGAGCATGAGTCTGTGGACTGAAGGCGACTGGATCGCCGCCATCGCGGTGCTGGTGCTGGCTGGCTTCCTGGCGGTCGGCGTCAAGGTCGCGACGCAGCGTGAGCCGGAGTTCGCGGGCCACCCCAAGGGCCTGTACATGCTGTTCTTCGCCGAGATGTGGGAGCGCTTCTCCTACTACGGCATGCGCGCGATCCTGATCTTCTACCTGACGCAGCACTGGCTGTTCTCCGACAGCAAATCGACGCTGATCTATGGCGCGTACACCAGCCTGGTATACATCACGCCCGTGCTCGGCGGGTATCTGGCCGATCGTTATCTGGGCCAGCGCAAGGCGGTGGTGTTCGGTGGCCTCCTGCTCGCGGTCGGGCACAGCCTGATGGCGGTCGAGGGCGTCGGCGGTCAGGACGATCCGACGATCAACGTGTTCTGGGCGGCACTCGCCTTCATCATCGTCGGCTCGGGATTCCTGAAGGCCAACATCTCGGTGATGGTGGGCCAGCTGTACAAGCTGACCGACGTGCGCCGCGACGGGGCGTATACGATCTTCTACATGGGCATCAACGTGGGTGCGGCGATCGGCACGATCCTGGTTGCCTATCTGGGCCAGACGGTGGGCTGGGGCGTCGGCTTTGGCCTCGCCGGCATCGGCATGCTGGCGGGGCTGGTGGTGTTCGTGCTCGGCAAGCGCGCGTTGGGTGGCGCGGGCGAAGCCCCCAAGCCGCTGGCACGCAACCGCGAGCTGGCGATCTATGCGATCGGCATCGGCGCGGTGGCGGTGATCTGGGCGCTGATCCAGTATCAGGACGTGATCCAGACGCTGCTCGCGATCTCGGGCGTAGCACTGCTCGGCTATGTGTTGTTCGAAAGCTTCAAACTGCCCAAGGAGCCGCGCGAGCGCATGTTCGCGATCCTGTTCCTGATCGCGCTCAATCCGTTGTTCTGGGGGCTGTTCGAGCAGGCGGGCGGGTCGATGAACCTGTTCACCGACAAGTTCGTCGATCGTGGCGGCGTGCCGTCGGGCATCTTCCAGTCGATCAATCCGATCTACATCATCCTGCTGGCCCCCATCTTCGCCGGGCTGTGGCAATGGCTGGGGCGGCGCGGCAGCGAGCCGTCGGCCCCCGCCAAGTTCGGGCTGGCGCTGGTGCAGATGGGCCTGGCGAACCTGGTGCTGGTGTACGGCGCAGAGGCCTATGGCGTCGCGGCGATGACGCCGGTCATCCTGGTGTTCATGTACTATCTGCTCGCCACCATGGCCGAGCTGTGCCTGTCGCCGGTCGGGCTGTCGGCGATGAACCGGCTCGCGCCGAGCTACCTCGCGTCGCTGATCATGGGCGCGTGGTTCTACATGACCGCGGTCGGCAATTTCGTCGCGGGCAAGATCGGCGAGGCGACCGGCGGCGAGGGCGGCGCGATGAGCAAGCAGGGGCTGCTGGACGTGTACGAGATGTTCGGCTGGATCAGCATCGGCGTCGCGGTCGCGGTGCTGCTGGTGTCGCCGCTGGTGAAGAAGTTGATGCACCTCGACACGCTGCGCGATGCCGACGAGCTGGCAGGGCAGGCGGAGCTGGCGGAGCCGCAGGGGGCAGGCATGCACCCCGAGCGCGAGACGCGCTGATTACGGTCGCCGCCGTGATCGTCGCGGCGGTGGCATTCGTCGGCACGCACTTTCTGATGTCCCACCCGCTGCGTGCCGGCATGGTGCGTGCGCTGGGCGAGCGCGGGTTCCTGGGCGTCTACTCGCTGGTTTCGCTTGCAACGCTGATCTGGCTGGCGCTTGCCTATCGTGCCGCGCCGATGGAGCCATTGTGGTGGGCGCCGTCGGATCCGTTGTCGATCGTCGCTACGGTCGTCATGCTGGCCGCGAGCGTGCTGTTGATGGGTTCGCTGCTCGGCAATCCCGCGCTGCCGACCGGCGGCAAGGCGGCGGCGGTGCCTGCGGAAGCGAGCGGCGTGTTTGCGATCACGCGCCATCCGATGATGTGGGCGTTCGCGCTGTGGGCCGCCGTCCACCTCGCCGTCTACCCCGTCGCCCCGAACGCGGTCGTGACGATCGCCATTGGCGTGCTGGCGCTGGTCGGCGCGGCGATGCAGGACCGCAAGAAGGCGCGGGCACAGCCCGACAGCTGGCCGACCTGGCAATCACGCACCAGTTTTTGGCCCTTCGCCGCCATCGCTGCGGGTCGCGCGCGGTTCGGCGGGTTCCGGCCGCATGATCTGGCCGGCGGCGTCGTGATCTGGCTGGCCGCAACCTGGGCGCATGGACCGCTGTCCGGCTGGGCGGCCGGTATCTGGCGATGGATGTAGATATTCCCCTCCCGCTTGGGCGGAAGGGCTAGGGGACCGTCCACGGAGAAGTGGCTGATGTGACAGGCCCTCCCCCGACCCCTCCCGCTCCGGGCGAGGGGAGTTAGATCCGCACCATCCGCATGCCCCGCTCGCCATATCTCGGCCCCGCCGTGCCCCCAGCCGGGGCGGCGGCGTCCAGCTCCGCCAGGTCGCCCACCGTCAGCGCCAGCATCGGTGCGCCTAGCGAGTCGCGCATCGTCTGGCGGCGCTTGACGCCAGGGATGGGGACGATGCTCGGCCCCTGCGCGAGCAGCCAGGCCAGCGCGACCTGCGCGTTCGACACCCCATGCCGCGCGGCCACCGCCGCGACGGCATCGACGATCGCCAGGTTCGCCGGCATGTTCTCCGCCGAATAACGCGGGTCCTGCCGCCGCCAGTCGTCGGGCGCGAGATCGTCCAGCGAACGGATGCCGCCGGCCAGGAAGCCGCGACCCAGCGGCGAATAAGGCACGAAACCGATGTCGTTCTCCTTGCAAATCGCAAGGATCTCATCCTCCACCCCGCGTTCCCACAGCGAATATTCACTCTGCAGCGCTGCGATCGGGTGCGTCGCGACCGCACGGCGCAGCGTCTCCGGCCCGGCTTCGGACAGGCCCAGATGGCGGACCTTTCCCTCGCGCACCAGCTCCGCCATCCCGCCGACCGTCTCCTCGATCGGCACCTGTGGATCGACGCGATGCTGGTAGAACAGGTCGATCGTGTCGATGCCGAGCCGCCTGAGCGAGCCCTCGACCGACGCGCGTGCGTTGGCTGGTGAGCCATCCACGCCGACGATCTGGCCGCCGTCGAACTTGAAGCCGAACTTGGTGGCGATCACCAGGCCCTCGCGCCGCCCCTTGATCGCCTCGCCGACCAGCTCCTCGTTGGTGAAGGGGCCATAGATCTGCGCGGTGTCGAAGAAGGTCGCGCCCAGATCGATCGCCTCGCGGATGGTGGCGACACCCTCGTCGGGGCTCGCCTTGCCATAGGTGATGTTGCCGCCCGCCACCATCGGCATGCAGCCGATGCCGATCGCGGACACCTGGAACCGTTGCCCCAGCCAGCGCTTCATCATGATGGTGTCTCCAAAAGGGTCGGCTCGATGCCGTCGCTGTGCCGCGCCAGCGTGGCGGTCGCGGCCAGGTTCATGGATACGTTGCCCAAGGTACGGAAGATGTCGGGGATCGTCTCCACCGCGATCAACAGCCCGAGCGGCGCGAGCGGCACGCCCAGCGCGACGCACGGCGGCGCGACCGAAGCGAAGAAGGTCAGCTGCGCGGGCAGGCTGACGCTGCCGAGCGACACCAGCGCCGCGACCGCCACCGCCGCCGCCAGATTGGCGGGCTGGATCGGCACGTTGAACCAGTACGCGATATACACCGCGATCGCGACGTTCATCGCCGGCTGCGTCGCACGGAACATGGCGACGCCGATCGGCAGCGTGACGCCGGACACCTCCGTGCGGATGCCCAGCGCGCGCGCCGCCTCGATCATCGCCGGCAGCGTCGCGAGCGAGGATTGCGTGCTCGCGGCCACCGCCTGCGCGGGCAGGATGACGCGCCCGAAGCGCAGCGGGGACATTCCTGCACCGATGCCCGCCAGCACATAGGCGAGGAGGATGACGACGACACCGATCGCCGCGACCACCAGGATGTAGTGAACGAACGCACCGAGCGCCGCCGCGCCCGCGCGCGCGCCGACGACATAGGCGAGCGCGAAGACCCCGATCGGCGCGAGCTTCAGCACCCACTCGACCAGGATCAGCGAGGCGTCGCGGATTGCGGCGAAGAAGCGGACCAGCAGGTCGCGGCTCTCGGCCGACAGCCGGGTGATCGCGAACGCAAAGGCGAGCGTGAAGACGATCAGCGACAGCAGGGCGTTGCTCGCAGCGGCGGCGACCACGTTGGTCGGCACCAGCGTCGCGAAGAACTTGGACAAGGGCGGCGGCGGCTCGACTGGGGCGACGCCCGTCAGCGCACCGCGGAGCGCGGCGGCGGCGTCCGCCGGCACCGGAAACAGGTCGAGGATCAGCGGCGTGACGAGCGCCGCGATCGCGCCGGTGACGAACACGCCGGTGATGAACAGCGCGATGCCCCTCGCCGCGACCTTGCCGGCACTGGCGGCCTCGGCGGTCTGCGCGACGCCCGTGATGAGCAGCGCGGTGACGAGCGGGATCACCGTCATCTGCAGCCCCGCGAGCCAGGCATTGCCGATCGGCTCGGCGATCGCGGCGGTCGGCTCGACCGCGCCGGGGGCGAGGGCGGCGGTCGCGATCCCCGCGATCAGGCCCAGGAGCAGCGACAGAAGGATGCGGGTGGCCTGCGACATGCTCGCTCTTCGGTTGCGGCCGCGCTATCGCCGCCGGGAGTACACATAGCGCACTGGAAGTCGGCGTAATGGCAAGAAAATATTTCGGCACCGACGGGATTCGCGGGCTTACCAACACCAGCCCGATGACCGCCCAGATGGCGATGAAGGTCGGCATGGCGGCGGGCGCCTATTTCCTCCGCGGCGATCACAAGCACCGCGTCGTGATCGGCAAGGACACGCGGCTGAGCGGCTACATGCTCGAATCCGCGCTCGTGGCGGGGTTCACCAGCGTCGGCATGGACGTGGTGATGGTCGGGCCGATGCCGACCCCGGCGGTGGCGATGCTGACCCAGTCGATGCGCGCCGATCTGGGCGTGATGATCTCCGCCAGCCACAATCCGTATGCCGACAATGGTATCAAGCTGTTCGGTCCCGACGGGTACAAGCTCTCGGACGAGGCGGAGGCGGCGATCGAGGCACTGATCGACGGGGATGTGCCGCTCGCGCCATCCGGCCAGATCGGTCGCGCGCGCCGGGTCGAGGACGCGCAGGGCCGCTACATCCACTTCGCCAAGTCGACCTTTCCGGAAGACCTGCGCCTCGATGGCCTGCGCATCGTCGTCGATTGCGCCAATGGGGCGGCGTACAAGGTCGCGCCGTCGGCGCTGTGGGAACTGGGCGCCGACGTCGTCGCGATCGGCGTCGCGCCCAACGGCACCAACATCAACGACGGCGTCGGCTCCACCGCGCCGGCGACCTGTGCGGAGACGGTGGTGGCGTCGGGCGCGGACATCGGCATCGCGCTGGACGGCGACGCCGACCGGCTGATCGTGGTCGACGAGGGCGGCCGCGTGATCGACGGCGACCAGCTGATGGCGACGATCGCGGCGGGTTACGCGCAGCGGGGCGAGCTGCGCGGCGGCGGGCTGGTGGCGACGGTGATGTCGAACCTAGGCCTGGAGCGGCATCTGGAGGCGCAAGGGTTGGGGCTGGTGCGCACCAAGGTCGGCGATCGCCACGTGCTGGAGGCGATGCGCGGCCAAGGCTATAATGTCGGCGGCGAGCAGTCGGGGCACATCATCCTGTCCGATCACGGCACCACCGGCGACGGCTTGGTCGCCGCGCTGCAGATCCTCGCCGAGCTCAAGCGCGCTGGCGCGCCGGCGAGCGAGGTGCTGCACCGCTTCGACCCGCTGCCGCAGCTGTTGAAGAACGTCCGCTTCGCGGGCGGCAAGCCGCTGGAGGCGGAGGCGGTCAAGGCGTGCATCGCCGAAGCGGAGACGGAGCTGGCCGGTTGCGGTCGCCTCGTCATCCGTCCCTCGGGAACCGAACCGGTGATCCGCGTCATGGCCGAGGGCGACGACGCGGCGCAGGTGGAACGCGTGGTGAATCGCGTCTGCGACGCGGTGCGCGCCGCCGCTTGAACTATGTCGTGGAATGACGTGGACACCGGCATCGATGACGATGCCGGTGTCCGATCGGTCAGCGCCTGTCGGTGGGTGTGGTGTGGGTCGTGCGGTCGACGTCGACATGGACGTTGCGCTTGCGCGGGATGAGACCCGCCAACCCGAGCAGGCCAAGCAAGCCCCAAGGGAAGCGGTCATCGTCCTCGCGCTCGGTGGTGGTGTAGGCCGTGGACGTGTTGTCGACGGTCTGCGCCGACGCGATCGACGGCGAGATGCTGGCGAGAACCGCGGCACCGAGTACGGCCGTGAGCTTCTTCGAGTTCATTCTTAATCTCCTGAATTAGGTGAAAGCAGATCAAGTGCGGCCGGATTGCTCAGACGCGTGGGCGGCCGACGACGTGTTTCTCTTGGCGGCGCAGGCCAAGCAGGCCTGCAAGGCCAAGCAGGCCCAGCAAATCCCAGGGAAAGCCGTTGTCATCGGTTTGCCGCGTCTGCGTCTCCGGCATGACCTGCGTGTTGCTTTCCTGAGCCATTGCTGGCCCAGTTACGGCCACCGCCAGGGCCATGAGCATTATCGACGTGCGCTTCATGCATGATCCTCCCGTTCGCCGAGTAATTCGACGCGCAGGCAACCAGCACCGAAGCCACGTCGTTCCCAACAATCGCCGCAACTTAAGTTAACCCGGCTTTTTGGTGACGGGCGACGCGGTTGTGGCGGGAGGCATGATGCTTGGCCACGTAAAGTCCTTCTCTCTACGCCCGCGCGCTTCTAGGTGTCTTCGATGCTCGCGATGCATCCCGATTGTCAGCGCTGCGGCGCGGACCTGCCCGCCGACGCGCCAGCGGCCTTCATCTGCTCGTTCGAATGCACTTTCTGCGCCCCATGCGCCGACGCGCTCGACGAGCGCTGCCCGAATTGCGGCGGCGAACTGACCGACCGGCCGACGCGCACGGGCAAGGCGCTGAAGGAGCATCCCGCGGCGAGCGAGCGGCGGTTTCGCAAATGAAGGCCACCTGCGTGATCGTCCCTCCCCGGCGGAAGCCGGGGCCAGATTCGCGGCGCGGCCGACTAGGCCCCGGCCTCCGCCGGGGAGGGGTGAGTGTCGCCATGTCGTTTGGCCTTGCGCATGGGTAACTCTGCGAGCCTCATTCCCACCCCCCGCATCCTGATCATCGCCGGCTCCGATTCAGGCGGCGGCGCGGGCATTCAGGCCGACATCAAGACCGTCACCATGCTGGGCGGCCACGCGATGACGGCGGTGACCGCCATTACGGCGCAGAACACGCTGGGGGTGCAGGCGGTTATGCCCGTCCCCGCCGACATGGTGGTTGCACAGATACGCTCGTGCATCGACGACATCGGCGTCGACGCGATCAAGATCGGGATGCTCGGCACGGCTGAAACAGCGCGGGCCGTAGCGGATACGCTGGTGGCTGTCGGAGTGCCTATCGTCTTCGATCCGGTGATGATCGCGACGTCGGGCTCGATCCTCGCCGATGTTGACACGATCGCGGCGTTCGAGCGGTTGATGCGGATTGCGGCAGTCGTGACGCCAAATGTCCCTGAGTTGGCAGTGCTGACCGGATCGGAAGTCAGCAGCGAAGGCGAGGCACGTGCCGCAGGCCGCACGCTCGCCGCCAACCTGAAAGTTCCCGTCCTGGCGAAGGGCGGTCATCTCGCGCCCGATCGGACGGGGCAGGTTTCGCTTCCGGAAGAGAGTCGCACGACGGACCTGCTGGCGGACAATCTCGTGCTGCCTGATGGCTCTGACATCGTGTGGACCTACTCCCGCATCGACACGCCGCACACCCACGGCACCGGCTGCACGCTCGCGAGTGCGATCGCGACCGGGTTGGGCGCGGGGCTGGACCTGCCCGCCGCCGTGGGCCGCGCGATCGGGTTCGTGCGCGCCAGCCTTGAGCGCGCGCCGGGCTTGGGGCACGGGCATGGGCCGATGGGGCAGCAGTTCGTCACCGAATTCCGGACATTCGATGGCCGCTAAACGCCCGTCGCTGCGCCACGAAAAGCTCTGCCTCGCCCCCGTCGCCGGGGTTGACGAGGCAGGGTGCGGCCCGCTTGCCGGACCGGTGGTGGCGGCCGCCGTCATCCTGCCCGCGCGCGGCGTTCCACGTGGCATCGATGACTCGAAGAAGCTGCCCGCGACCGAACGCGCGCGGCTGTGCGCGCGGCTGCTCGCCTGCGCTGTCGTCGGCGTCGGCATCGTCGAGGCGGACGAGATCGACCGGCTCAACATCTATTGGGCACGGATGAAGGCGATGGAGCTGGCGGTCGCCGCACTCGGCTGCGAACCGGCGCATGTGCTGGTCGACGGCAACCGCCTGCCACGCTGGAGCCATGCCGCGACCGCCATCGTCGGCGGCGACGCATTGAGCCTGTCGATCGCCGCCGCGTCGATCGTCGCCAAGCACACGCGCGACCAGATCATGCTCGCCCATGCCGAATCATATCCGCAGTACGACTGGCACTCGAACAAGGGCTATGGCTGCCCCGCACACCGCCGTGCGCTCGCCGAACACGGCGTCACGCCGCTCCACCGCCGTTCCTTCGCCCCCGTCGCGCAAGCGATCGATCTGCTGAGTCTTTCGTGCCACACCGCTACAGCTTGAGGGTAGCGCAGGCGCCAGGACTCAATATCTAGGTCCACCCCAACTCCGTTCCGCTTCGTTAACGCGATCTTCACGCGCCACGTTAACCAATGTCTGCTTGACGGAGTCCGCGGTTCGCGGGCCTCATGCGGGCGGGAGGCGTTTGTAGGGATGGGGGTAATCGACAAGGTCCGGCGGGCTGCGCCAGTCGCAGCGGAGCCGACGGTGCTGCCGCTCGACAGCATCGTCATGGGCGACTGCATCGCGGTGCTGAAATCGCTGCCGGCGAAGTCGGTCGACTGCATCTTCGCCGATCCGCCCTACAACCTTCAGCTCGGCGGCGAGCTGTTCCGGCCCGACGGCAGCCATGTCGACGCGGTGACGGACGACTGGGACAAGTTCGAATCGCTCAAGCATTACGACGCGTTCACCCGCGCCTGGGCGGCCGAAGCGCATCGCGTGCTCAAGGACGACGGCACGATCTGGGTGATCGGCAGCTATCACAACATCTTCCGCGTCGGCGTGGGCCTGCAGGATCTCGGCTTCTGGATCCTCAACGACATCATTTGGCGCAAGGCCAATCCGATGCCCAATTTCCGCGGCACCCGCTTCACCAACGCGCACGAGACGCTGATCTGGGCGTCGAAGGGCGAAAAGGCGAAATACACCTTCAACTACCGGTCGATGAAGACGCTCAACGACGAACTGCAGATGCGCTCGGACTGGGAATTCCCGATCTGCGGCGGGCCGGAGCGGCTGAAGGCGGGCGGCGTCAAGGTCCACCCGACCCAGAAGCCCGAGGCGCTGCTGTACCGGGTGCTGCTCGCGTGCACGAAGCCCGGCGACGTCGTGCTCGACCCGTTCTTCGGCACCGGCACGACCGGCGCGGTGGCGAAGCGGCTGGGCCGCCACTGGGTCGGCATCGAGCGCGAGGCGGAATATTGCGCGGCGGCGGCGGCGCGGATCGAGGCGGCGCTGCCGCTCGACGAATCGGCGCTGGCGACGATGCAAAGCCCGCGCTCGGCCCCCAAGGTGGCGTTCGGGACGCTGGTTGAGACCGGCTACCTGACGCCCGGCGCGGTGCTTACCGACGCGAAGCGCCGCTGGTCCGCGACGGTCCGCGCCGACGGCTCGCTGCTGAGCGCGTGCGGCTCGGTCGGCTCGATCCACAAGCTCGGCGCGACGCTGCAGGCCGCGCCCGCGTGCAATGGGTGGGTGTTCTGGCACCATGACGATGGCGGCAAGATGAAGCCGATCGACACGCTGCGGCAGACGTACCTGCTCGCGACGCAGCCCTGAACTTCCCTCTCCCGCACGCGGGAGAGGGGCAGACCGCGAAGCGGGCAGGGTAAGGGTATGATGCGGGTTCCAGGTGAATGCGCCCGGACCCACCTCGATCCCGCACCCTGCCGCCTGCGGCGCCTGTCCCTCTCCCGCTTGCGGGAGAGGGGTGTAAGGAACCGCCATGCACCTCCTCCCCACCCACTTCGTCGCCTCCCCCATCCACCACCCCGACGGCGCCGTCGCGCGGCTGGCTGGCGGCATGCAGTGGTTCGCCGCCTATGAGGTGATCGCGGGCGCGAGGCGGCGCACCGTGTCCATCGGCGAGGTCGCAACGCTGGGCGAGCGCGCGGCGCAGCTCCACGCCCGCATTACCGCGGTGCGCGCCCCGATCACGGTCGGCGAACGCACGCTGCGCTTCGATCAGCCGCTCGTCGCGGGCATCCTCAACGTGACACCCGACAGCTTCTCCGACGGCGGCGCGCGCCTGGACGATCCGGCGGCGGCGGGTGCCGACATGCTCGCCGCCGGCGCCGCGCTGGTCGATGTCGGTGGCGAATCGACGCGGCCGGGGGCGACGGCGGTGTGGGAAGGCGACGAGATCGCGCGCGTCGTTCCCGCCATCGAACGCCTCGCGCGCGCCGGCGCGGCGGTGTCGATCGACACCCGCAAGGCGGCGGTGATGGAGGCGGCGCTTGGCGTCGGTGCGGGGCTGGTCAACGACGTATCGGCGCTGTTGTGGGACGACCGTGCTCTCGACGTCGTCGCCCGCGCGGGCTGTCCGGTGGTGCTGATGCATTCGCCCGATCCGCAAGGAGGCGGGCACGGCAAGGGCGGTTACGCCGACGTGCTCACCGAGGTGTTCGACTGGCTGGAAGTCCGCGTCGCGGCAGTGGTCGGGGCCGGGGTCGATCGCGCGAAGATCTTCGTCGATCCCGGCATCGGCTTCGGCAAGACCGTGGCGGAGAACCTGCAACTGCTCAACGGGCTGGCGCTGTTCCACGGGCTGGGCTGCCCCGTCATGCTCGGCGCGAGCCGGAAACGACTGATCGGCGCGTTGTCGAACGAGGCACCTGTCGACCGGCGGCTCGGCGGTAGCCTGGCCCTCGCGATGAAGGGGGTCGAGGCGGGCGTGCAACTGCTCCGCGTCCACGATGTCGCCGAAACGGTGCAGGCGATCCGCGTCTGGCGCGGACTTCGGGATCAGGCATTCGTGGGGTAGCGCGGTCGTCTCTTGCGCGGGAGGAAGTGCGGCTCGATGCCGGCTCAGGCGTTTGGCGGGCATGAGCGACGCGATCGACGACCTTCACGCCCGTATGGCCGCCGCTGCCGCGGCACTCGACTTCGAGGAAGCGCGGCGATTGCGCGACCGCATCAGTCTGTTGCGAGGGGGTGCCGATGCGGTGGCGGCGGCGCGGTCGGACACGAGCGGACTAACGCGGCAGCAGCCAGGCGCGATGGGGCTGGGTACGGGCGTGCCGCGCGTCGTGCCGCCGCCGGGGTGGGTCGCACCGAAGAAGCCGGATTTGGGGGGGCGGGGAAGTCGAAAGAAGGTCAAGTAAGCGCCGCGGCAAAGCCGCGCCGTGGGCCGCGCGCGTCGCGCCCGCCGGCCGCTCCGCGCCTAGGCGGCCGACTCGATCCCCAGCTCGCTCAGCTTGCGGTACAGCGTCGACCGCCCGATCCCCAGCCGTCGCGCGACCTCGGTCATGCGGCCGCGATAATGGCCGATCGCGAGGCGGATGACGTCCGCCTCGATGTCCTCCAGCGGGCGCATGTTGCCGTCGGCGCGGAACAGCGTGACGCCACCCGCCATCGCCGCCTGCGTGGTGGCGCTGCGGCGCGCGCCCAGGCTGGCGATCTGCGGGAAGTCCGCCTTGGTCAGCGCCGAACCCTCGCACAGCACGGCCGCGCGGAACAAGGCGTTGCCCAACTGGCGAACGTTGCCCGGCCAGTCATATTCCTCGAGCAGCCGCAACGTGTCGTCGGTGATGCCCAACTCGCGCAACCCCGGCTGCTGCGCGATCCGCGCGAGCAGGTGGCGCGCGAGCGCCGGGATGTCGCCGGCGCGTTTGCGCAGCGGCGGGATGAGGACGGGCACCACGTTGAGGCGGTAATACAAATCCTCGCGGAACCGCTCCGCCTCCACCTCGTCCACCAGCCGCCGGTTGGTGGCGGCGATGACGCGGACATCGATCTCGCGGGGGTGGCGCGCGCCCAGCGCATGCACCTCGCCCGATTGCAGCACGCGCAGCAGCTTCGCCTGCGCCTCCAGCGGCATCTCGCCGATCTCGTCCAGGAACAGCGTGCCGCCGTCGGCCTGCTGGAAGCGCCCGATCTTGCGCTCGAATGCGCCAGGGAACGCGCCCTTTTCGTGCCCGAACAGTTCCGATTCGACCAGATTGGCGGGGATCGCGCCGCAGTTCACGGTCACCATCGGCTTCTTCGCGCGTGGACTCGCGGCGTGGATCGCCTCGGCGACCACCTCCTTGCCGACGCCCGATTCGCCTTCGATCAGCACCGGCACCCGCGCGCGCGCCGCCTTGGCCGCGATCGCCAGCGCGGTGCGGAACTCGGGCGCGGAGCCGACGATCTCGTCGAAGCCCAGCAACGCGGGGATCTTCTCCGTCAGCGGGCGCAATTCCCCCGCGGCCGTACCCGCCACCGCCGCTTCGAGTGCTGCGAGCAGGCGTTCGGGCGCCAGCGGCTTGACCAGGAAGTCGGTCGCGCCCGCGCGCATCGACGCCACCGCCTGCGCGACCGAGCCGTTGGCGGTCAGCAGCAGGATCGGCAGCGCGGGCCGCCGTTCGCGCAAGCTCGCGATGGTGCCGGTCACGTCGGCGTCCGGCAGCGCATGGTCGAGCAGGATTGCGTCCAGCTGCATCCCGTCCTGCGTGCCGAGCGTTGCCACGCCCATCTCGCCGTCGCTGGCGAAGACCGCGCGCCAGCCGCCGCGCGCGGCCAGCGCGGCCACCAGCCGCCGCTGCGCCGGCTCGTCGTCGATCAGGAGCAGCAGCCGCTGGCCGTTGCGCGTCATGGGTGGAGCTCGTGAGCCATTGCCCCCCGCTTAGCCGCGCAGGCGTGTAAGCTCGGTTAAACACGCTTGAGGGTGAGGGGGCTGGTGGGTAAGGCTCGTGCAAAGCGGACGCGAGGGAGGGATGCATGGCCGACAACAACCATTCGGATGGGATCGAACAACCGAGCGTGACCGCGCACTTGAAGACCTATGACGGTGTCATCGCGCTCTTGAAATGGGGCACGGCGGTCAGCGTGGTCATCGCCGCGCTGGTGATCTGGCTGATCGCGACCTGATGAAGATCGCCGTTCTTCGCGAGCGTGCCGAAGGCGAGAAGCGCGTCGCCGCGACGCCGGAGACGGTGAAGAAGCTGGTCGCGCTCGGCGCGAGCGTGGCGATCGAGGCAGGTGCGGGCACGGCGGCGTCGATCGCGGATGCCGACTATGCGGCAGCCGGCGCAACGGTGGGCGACCTCGCGGCAACGGTCGCGGGCGCGGACATCGTGCTGGGCGTGCAGGGACCGGACCCGGCCAACCTTGGCGGTGCGAGCGGCGGCGCATGGATCGTCGCTTCGCTCAACCCGTTCGGCGCACGCCAGCGCGTCGATGCTTATGCAACCGCAGGCGTCGAAGCGCTCGCGATGGAGCTGATGCCGCGCATCACGCGCGCGCAGTCGATGGACATCCTGTCCTCGCAATCCAACCTGTCGGGCTACAAGGCGGTGCTCGACGCGGCGGCCGAATATGGCCGAGCGTTCCCGATGATGATGACCGCCGCCGGCACGATCTCGGCGGCGCGCGTGTTCGTGATGGGCGTGGGCGTCGCGGGCTTGCAGGCGATCGCCACCGCCCGCAGGCTGGGTGCGCAGGTCTCCGCCACCGACGTGCGCTCCGCCACCCGCGAGCAGATCATGAGTTTGGGCGCGAAGCCCGTGTTCGTCGAGAACGTCGCCGGGATCGAGGGCGAGGGCGCCGGCGGCTATGCCGGCGAGACCTCAGCCGAGTACCAGGCCGCGCAGGCGGAACTGGTGTCCACGCACATCGCCAAGCAGGATATCGTCATCACCACGGCGCTGATCCCCGGCCGGGCAGCACCCCGACTGGTGTCGGACGCGCAGCTCGCGACGATGCGCCCGGGCTCGGTGGTGATCGATCTCGCGGTCGAACAGGGCGGCAATGTCGAGGGCGCGGTCGCCGGCGAGGTGGTGGAGCGCCACGGCGTCAGGATCGTCGGTCACCGCAACGTGCCGTCCCGCCTCGCCGCCGACGCCAGCGCGCTGTTCTCGCGCAACCTCT
>NZ_JAQGLJ010000082.1 GCF_028292945.1 Sphingomonas bacterium
GATATGCGGGCGGCCGTTGGGGTAGTGGATCGCAGTCGTTATGTAGAAGGGGTCGGCCATGTGGGGCGCGGTAGCAGAGGGTGGCGCGGGGGTGAACCTCCAACCCCTCTCCCGCACGCGGGAGAGGACAGGCAGCGAAGCTGCCACGGTGAGGGCCTGAAGGGAGATCAGGACGCCAGCCCTCGAACCCCCGTCGTGACCTCATCCTGCTCGCTACGAGAGCTGTCCCTCTCCCGCTTTCGGGAGAGGGCTAGGGGCGCGGCAGCCCTGCCAGGATGCCGGACATTTCCCAGACCGTCGCCTGCTGATCGAGCGACAGGCCGACCGCCGCGCCGGCCATGTCTCGGGCCTTTGTGTGCGCGTCGAGCGTCTGGGCGAGTGCGGGTCCGGAGCGGCGACGTGCGGCGCGGGCGATGAAGCTGGGTGCACGGTCGAGGAACGCTTCGTAACGCGGTTGCGCCGCCTTGCCGGCGAGGGCACGGGCAAGCGCGCTGCGCCGTGCGTTGTCCGGGTCGCCGTCAGCGGCGATCGCTGCGATCGCGGCGTCGAGGCCCTTCACGTCCAGACCAGCGAAGCGGAGTGCGCGGCCGGGGGCGCCCTCCCCCGCCTCGACCAGCGCTGCGACCTCGTCGGGGTCGAGCGACGGGTCTGCGCTGCGCAACGCAGAGGACATGTCGGCCTCGTCGAGCAGGCCGAAACGCAGCAGCCGACAGCGCGAGCGGATCGTCGGCAACAACCGGCCGGGCGCGTGGCTGACGAGCAGGAAGACCGTGCCGGGCGGCGGCTCTTCCAGGCTCTTGAGCAGCGCGTTCGCGCCGCCCGGCTCGAGGTCGTCCGCGGCGTCGATGATGACGGCGCGGCGCTCCCCCATCGACGGTCGGACGGTGAGGGCCTGGCGCAGCCAGCGGATCTGCACGACGCGGATCGACCGCGCCGGCGCTTCGCCCTCCTTGCGTTCGTCATAGGGGGTGAGCACGTCCTTCTTGCCAGTCTCCCACTGCTCGCGCTCGACCAGCCGGTAGTCGGGGTGCGCGCGCGCGGCGATCAGATCGTCGCGCTGCGCGCCACCGCCGACCAAACGGGCGGCGGCTTGCCGGGCGAAGCTGCCTTTGCCGACGCCCTTTGGTCCGGCGAGGAGCCAAGCGTGGTGGAGCGTGTCGCCCGCGAGCGCGGCGGCGAACGCATCCTGCGCGGCGGTGTTGCCGATGATGGAAGTCAAATCACTTCGTCATCCCGGGCTTGACCCGGAATCCATCGAGCGACCGGCACAACGCTGGTCGCGAGCGTGCTGCCTGCGGCACGTCCGATCCCGGCTCAAGGCCGACTGACGGAGGTACTTCAGCCGAACATCCCCGTCAGGCCGGCCCAGGCGCGACCGAAGAAGCCGGCCTCTCCGACCGCCGCCTCGGCGACCAGCGGCAGGCGCTGTTCGGGCAAACCGGGGCTGGTGATCACCAGTTCGGCGACCTGCTGACCCTTCGCGATCGGGGCGCGGAGCGGGCCTTGGTAGACGACGCGCGCCGCCAGCACCGGCACCGCGCCCGAGGGCAGCGCAACCTTCAGCTCGCGCGGCGCGACAAGGCCGACCTCGCTCTCCTCGCCCAGCTGCACCTCGGCTGCGGCCACGCGCCGGCCAGCGGCGACGATCGGCTTGGCCTGCCAAGCGCGAAAACCCCAGTCCATGAACTTGACCGACTCGTCGATCCGCCCGTTAAAGCTCGTCAGTCCGGCGATAACCATCACCAGCCGCCGCCCGTTCTGCTCGGCCGAGCCGGTGAAGCCATAGCCCGCCTCCTCGGTATGCCCGGTCTTCAGCCCGTCCGCACCCGCGACGCGGCCGAGCAGCGGGTCGCGATTCGCCTGCGTGATCGCAGCACCCGCGCCCAGGGTCTTGCCCCAGCTGAATTCCTTGAGCGAATAGAACCGCTTGTAGAGCTGCGGGTGGTCGCGGATCGTCGCGGCCGCCAACGTCGCGAGGTCGCGCGCGGTGACATAGGTGACGCCGTTGTCGGGCCAGCCGTTCGAGTTGCCGAAATGGCTATTGGTGAGGCCGAGTCGCTTGGCAGCTTCGTTCATGCGGTCGGCGAAACTTTGTTCGGTGCCCGAGACACCCTCGGCGAGCACGACGCAGGCGTCGTTGCCAGATAACGTGACGATGCCCTTCAGCAGATTGTCGACGCTGACCTGCTCGTCGACCGACAGGAACATGGTCGAGCCTGCCTGCGGGCCGTGCCATTGCCGCCACGTCTCCGGACGGACGGGGAAGGTCTGGTCGAGCTTGAGCTCGCCCTTCTTGATCATGTCAAAGGCGACATAGACCGTCATCATCTTTGCCATCGAGGCGGGCGGCATGCGGCGGTCGGCGTCGCGCGCGAACAGGACGGCTCCGGTCGAGAGGTCCTGCATGAACGCGACCGGCGCGGTGGCGGGGAATTGCGGCGCGGCTGCGACGGACGGAACGGCGAGCAGCAGGGCGGCGAACGGCAGGGTGCGGGTCATGGTGTATCTCTGTATTCGGGCGTCATGGGAATGAGTTTCGCGTCGGCATAGCCTTGCGCGACGACGGCGTCACGCGCCTGTGCCGCTGCGCGGGCGGTGGGAAACGGGCCGAGACGGACGCGGTGGACCGAGCCGCTTGAGAGGAGTTCGCCGCCGAGACGGTCGGCGAGTGCTCGTGCGCGCGGCGCGTAGGTGAAGCTCGCCGCTTGCAACCAATACCCGCCGGGGGCCGGTGTCGCGCCCGGCCGGACGGGCGCACGCGTGCCGGCGCGGACTAGGCCCGGCCGCCCTTCGCCCGCCGCGAGGACGCGGACGCGGACAGGGCTGAGCGGGTTGCGATCGGTGCCGAGCAGCACGGCCGCGCCGCGCGACAGGTCGACCAGCCGATCGCGGCGACCCGGGCCGCGATCATTGACGCGCGCGATGATGCTGCGGCCGGTCGCCACGGCGGTGATCTGGACCAGCGTGCCGAGCGGCAGCGTTCGATGCGCGAGCGTCAGCCCGGCGGGATTGAAGCGTTCGCCCGACGCGGTGAGGCGGCCCGCCAGCTCCTCGCCATACCAGCTCGCGACGCCGGTCTCCTCATTGCCCGAGGCGGCGCGAACCTCCGGCCCGCCTGCGCAGGCGGCGAGGAGCAGCGCCAGGGTTAGACTAACGCGCGACGGCATCGGCGAGCAGCCCGACCGACAGTGCGTAGAAGTTGGAGCAGTTGTAATCGAGGATTGCGCGGTAATTGGTGGTGGTCAGATAGGCGGTCGCGCCAGCGCCGTCCGGCTCGATCAGCGTCGCCTGGACGGCGTCAGCGGGCCAGCGACCGGATTGCGGCACCAGACCGACGGCGCGCCACTCGGCCATCGAGCGCCAGCCGGAGTGGCGGATGAACACGCGCGGGCAGCGCGGCGCGCTGACACGGGTGCGCAACGCGGCGCGGTTCAGATCGGCGGGAACGCTGACGGCGAAGCCCCACGGCTCACCCGCCCGCCAGCCCGCGTCCTGCAGATATGCGCCGATCGAGGCGAGCGTATCAGCGTCGCTGTTCCATACGTCGGCAAAGCCGTCGCCGTCACCGTCACGCGCCAGGCGCAGGTACACCGACGGCAGGAATTGCGGCCCGCCGAACGCGCCCGCCCAGCTGCCGCGCATCCGCGCGCGGGGCACACCGCGATCGAGCATCTTGAGTGCGGCGACGAACTCGCCCGCGAACAGCGAGCGGCGGCGGCCCTCATAGGCGAGCGTGGCGAGGCTGCGGAA
>NZ_JAQGLJ010000083.1 GCF_028292945.1 Sphingomonas bacterium
GCGCAGCAGATGGGCGACCTCTACGCCAGCTTCATGGACACCGCAGCGATCGAACGCGCGGGAACGACGCCGCTGCGCCCCTATTTCGCGAAGATCGACGCGGCCAACGACAAGAACAAGCTGCAGACGCTGTTCGCCACGGTCGGTTATGCGTCGCCGGTCGAGATCGGCCAGTTGCCCAACCCCAGCGACCCGACCCAATATGTCGCCGCCGCCAACCAGGGCGACCTGGGCATGGGCGGCCGCGACTATTACCTGCTCGAGGGGGCGAAGTACGACACCTACCGCACCGCCTACCGTGCTTATGTCGAGAAGATGCTGACTCTCTCCGGCCTGTCGGACGCCAGCGCCCGGGCCGACCGCATCATCGCGCTCGAGACCGCGATGGCAAAGGTCCATTGGTCGCCCGTCCAGCAGCGCGACCTGATGGCGATGCTCAAGCCGATGGACGCTGCGGGCCGCGCGGCGTTGGCACCGCAATTCGACTGGCCGCTGATGCTGCGGACGGCGGGCTATGATCGCTTTCCCACCGTCATCATGGCGACCTCCACGGCGTTGACCGAGCTGGGCAAGCTGTACGCCGTGACGCCGGTGTCGACCTGGCAGGACTGGCTGAAGTTCAACTTCGTGCGCGGGCGTGCCAGCGTGCTGCCCAAGGCGTTCGATGACGCAACGTTCGACTTCTACGGCAAGACGTTGAGCGAGCAGCCGGCCCAGCGCGACCGCTGGAAACGCGGTATCGGGCTGGTCAACGGTGTGCTGGGCGAACAGGTCGGCCAGATCTACGTCAAGCGCCACTATCCGGCGGAGAGCAACGCCAAGATGGGCGAGTTGATCGCCGACCTTCGCGCCAGCTTCGGCGAGCGCATCACCGGCGCCAAGTGGATGGACGAGGCGACCCGCGCCAAGGCGCTGGTCAAGCTCGCCGCGTTCGATCCGCGCATCGGCTACCCGACCAAATGGATCGATTACTCCAGCCTCAAGGTGACGCGCGGCGACCCGGTCGGCAACGCCATGCGCGCGGCCGAGTTCGGGCATCAGCTCCAGCTGTCGCGGCTGGGCAGGCCGGTCGATCGCGCACTGTGGGACATGACGCCGCAGACGGTGAACGCCTATTACAACCCGCTCGCCAACCAGATCACCTTTCCAGCCGCGATCCTGCAGGCGCCGATGTTCGATCCCAAGGCGGACGCGGCGGTCAATTACGGCGCGATCGGCGCGGTCATCGGTCACGAGATGGGGCACGGCTTCGACGATCAGGGCAGCCGCTTCGGCCCCACCGGCAAGTTCGAGAACTGGTGGACGCCCGCCGCCAGCGCCGCGTTCAAGGAGCGCACAAAGGTGCTGGTCACCCAGTTCGACCAGTATGAGCCGATCCCCGGCACCAAGGTGAAGGGCGAGCTGACGCTGGGCGAGAATATCGGCGATCTTGGCGGCGTCGAGGCGGCGTACGGCGCGTATCAGAGATATCAGGCCAAGAACGGCCGCGCGCCGGTGATCGACGGCCTCACCGGCGACCAGCGGTTCTTCCTCGCCTATGCCCAGGCATGGCGCGCGAAGCTGCGCGAGGGCGCCGCGCGCGCCCGGCTGCTCACCGATCCGCACTCGCCGGCCTATTACCGGGTCAACGGAATCGTGCGCAACGTTGACGCCTGGTACACGGCGTTCGATGTCAAACCCGGCGACAAGATGTATCTTGCCCCCGAGCAGCGCGTGAAGATCTGGTGATTGTTGACGGCGGCGCGCGGCCTGTGCCACGCGCCGTTGTGCCCGGAGTGTAACGGGCGGGTGTAGCTCAATGGTAGAGCAGAAGCCTTCCAAGCTTATGACGAGGGTTCGATTCCCTTCACCCGCTCCACATTCGCGCTGAGCCATGGGAGTGCGCCATTCCAGCGCACGACCGACGCCGCGGGGCTCATAGCTGCAGTACCAGCCACCGCCGCATGCTCTACCTGCGGGACACCGCTGGCCGTCCTGTAACAATCCCGGTTAGGGCCGCGCATCCCCGAGAGTCCGCCAGCGAAGCGGTGGGGAATGAAAAGGCGCGCACGGGGAGGACCGTGCTGCCACCTCCAAGACCAAATACGGGCGAGGCCGCCCCCATCCATCGAGCCGGTCAGTCCAGCACAGCTCACCCTCCCCGGCAGCCGTATGCAGATGCCTCAAACGATCGCCGGCAGCCGGTCCAAGTGCTTGTCGAGCGTCAACGGGTAGTCGCGCAGGCGCACTCCGGTCGCGTTGTACATGGCGTTGGCGACTGCAGCGCCGACTCCGCACAGCCCCAGCTCGCCGACGCCCTTGGCCTTGAGCGGATTGGCCATCTCATCGGCCTCGTCGAGGAACACGACCTCCTGGTGCGGGATGTCGGCGTGCACGGGCACTTCGTAACCGGCGAGATCGTGGTTGATGAACAGCCCAAAACGCTTGTCCACCGCCAGCTCCTCCATCAGCGCCGAACCCACCCCCATTGTCATCGCGCCGATCACCTGGCTTCGCGCCGAAGTGGGGTTGATGATCCTGCCGGCCGCGCAGACAGCCAGCATCCGTCGGAGCCGGGTCGCGCCGGTATAGGCGTCGACACCGACCTCGACGAAATGGGCGCCGAAGGTCGAGATCTGGTAGGTCTTGCCCAGCTTGCCGAACTCGATCCTGTCTTCGGCGACCAGTGCGCCGCTGGCGGCGGCCTGCCGCAGGTCGGCCGTCCGACCTGCGGCGCGGACCTTGCCGCCCTCGAAGACCGCATCGGCGGGCTCGACGCCAAGCCGCTGAGCGACCAGTTCGCGCAGCTTCACGCACGCGGCGTAGACCCCTGCCGTCGATGACGGTGCGCCGAACTGCCCACCCGAGCCCGCCGACACGGGATAGGCCGAGCTGCCCAGCCTGACGACCACATCCATGGCGGCGACGCCCATCATCTCGCCCGCGGTCTGCGCCAGGATGGTGTAACTGCCGGTGCCGATGTCGGTCATGTCGGTCTCGACCGTCACCACCCCGTCGCGATCCAGGCTGACCCGCGCGCCCGAGGGCACGTTGATGTGGTTGCGGAACGAGGATGCGACGCCCATCCCGACCATCCAACGACCGTCACGCACCTGAGCGCTCTTGGGATTGCGCTTCGACCAGCCGAACCGCTCCGCGCCTTCCTCGAGGCAACGGACCAGCTGGCGCTGCGAGAAGCGCCGCTTGGCGTCCTTCGGGTCGACCTGCGTGTCGTTCTTCACGCGGAAGGCGACCGGGTCCATGCCCAGCTGCTCGGCCATCTCGTCCATCGCGATCTCGAGCGCCATCATCCCCGGCGCCTCGCCCGGCGCGCGCATTGCGTTGCCCTCGGGCAGGTCCATGACCGCGAGTCGCAGCGACGTGAGACGATTGGCACCCGCGTAAAGCAGCTCGGTCTGGTTCACCGCCGTTTCGGGGCCCCCGCCGGGCAGATCGCCCGACCCGCTTTCGTGCGCGATCGCGGTGATGGTGCCGTCACGCATCGCGCCGATCCGGATCCGCTGCCGGGTCGCCGGGCGATGGGTGGTGTTGTTGGCGATGATGGGACGCTGCAGCGCCAGCTTGACGGGGCGCTTCGCGGCGCGCGCGCCGAGCGCCGCGAGCACCGCGTCGGTGCGCAGGAACAGCTTGCCGCCAAAGCCGCCGCCCACATAGGGCGACAGGAAAGTGATCTTCTCCTTGGGCATGCCCAGCGTGGTGGCCAGGTCCGTGCGGCCCCAGTCGATCATCTGATTCGACGTCCACACGGTCAGCTCGTCGCCCGTCCAGCTCGCGATCGAGGCGAACGGCTCCATCATCGCGTGGCTGTGATCGGGCGTGGTGTAGCGCTGGTCGAGCTTCACCGGCGCTGCGGCGAACGCCTGTTCGAACTTGCCGACGCGGTGCTCGGGCGGAGACTCGCTGCCTTCGCCGCTGTCGCCGCCGTGCAGCGGCGCGGTCTTGATCTCCTCGTCGAGATCGAATCGGCCCTTTGCGCGCACGTAATCGACGCGCACCAGGCCGGCGGCCGCTCGCGCCTGCTCGAACGTCTCGGCCACGACGATCGCGATCGCCTGGTGGTAATGGTCCACGTCGGGACCGCCGATCAGCTTGGCGGTGTTGTACTTGCCCTTGCCGAGCCTGCCCGCGTCCGCCGCCGTGACGATCGCCAGCACGCCCGGCGCGGCGCGAGCGTCGGCCAGATCCATGGAGCGGATGCGGCCCTTCGCGATCGCTGAACCCACCACGTAGCCATAGGCCGCGTTCTTCACCTCACGGTGGTATTCGTATGCATAAGGAGCAAGGCCGGTGGTCTTGAGCGGACCGTCGATCCGGGGATGGGCGCGCCCAACGACCTTCATTCGATCGATCGGGTTGGTCGTTGCGGGAGTGTCGAATTTCATGGGATCAGGCCCCCTTCTGGTCGGCGGCTTGCATGATGACCGCAGCCAGCGCGCGGGTGGCGAGCGGCAGCTTGAACGCATTGTCCTCCCGCGGCGTCGCGCCCTGGAAGGCGCGCGCGGTGACCGCGGCGGCGCCCTGCGGCAGCAAGGCCTCCGCTGCTTCGACGCGCCACGGCTTCGGGGCGACGCCGCCGAAGGCCACGCGGCCCGTGCCGTTGTCGTGGATCACCGCAGCCACTGACACCAGGGCATAAGCATAGGACGCCCGGTCGCGAACCTTCTCGTAGAAATGCCTGCCGCCGAGCGGGCGCGGCAGCGTCACGGCGGTGATGAGTTCTCCGCTGCGCAGGTTGGTGTCGATCTCCGGGCGGTCGCCCCACAGCCGA
The DNA here is from genome assembly GCF_028292945.1 of Sphingomonas bacterium. Classification (GTDB taxonomy): domain Bacteria; phylum Pseudomonadota; class Alphaproteobacteria; order Sphingomonadales; family Sphingomonadaceae; genus Sphingomonas. The sequence goes on from NZ_JAQGLJ010000083.1 coordinate 4,769, forward strand.
TGGAAGTCGGCAATCGGGATGGAACGCTGCTGCCCGCTGGCGTCCACCGTCTCGATTACGGCATCAAGAACGCGCATGGCCACCGCCATGTCGCCGGGGAAGGTGGCGATGCACTTGTCGGACACGCCGATCACGCCGAGCTGACGCGAATAGCCGCCGATCGCCGAGCATCCGGACCCCGGCCTGCGTTTGTTGCAGGCCATGTTGGTATCGTAGAAATACGGGCAACGGGTGC
>NZ_JAQGLJ010000090.1 GCF_028292945.1 Sphingomonas bacterium
GCCTGCGCGCCCGCCGCGGTGCTGATCGATTGCTCCACCATCGACGTCGCCACCGCCAAGCGCGTCGCGGCGATGGCGCTCGCGAAAGGGTTGAGCGCGGTCGACGCGCCCGTGTCGGGCGGCATCGCGGCGGCGGCGGCGGGCACGCTGACCTTCATGGTCGGCGGCCCGGAGGATGCGTTCGCGCGCGCCGAACCGTATCTGTCGGCGATGGGCAAGGCGGTTATCCGCGCCGGCGCGTCGGGCGCGGGGCAGGCGGCGAAGATCTGCAACAACATGATCCTGGGCGCGACGATGGTCGCCACCTGCGAGGCGTTCCTGCTCGCGGAGAAGCTCGGGCTGGACGCACAGGCCTTTTACGACATCGCCAGTGTCTCGTCGGGGCAGAGCTGGTCGATGACGAGCTATTGCCCGGTGCCCGGCGTCGGCCCGGAGACGCCCGCCGACCGTGATTACGAGGGCGGCTTCGCGGCGGCGCTGATGCTCAAGGACCTGCGCCTGGCGATGCAGGCCGCGTCGGAGGCGCGCGCGCAGACGCCGATGGGCGCCAAGGCGGCCGGACTGTACGAGGCGATGGTCGCGGACGGGCAGGGAGGGAAGGACTTTTCGGCGGTGATCAAGCTGCTGGGATGAGGTTGGCTGGGTAGTAGCTACGCCGTTACATTCCCTCCCCGGCGGAAACCGGGGCCCAGTCGACCGCGCCGATCACAGGACGCAACGGTTGGAGCCGCGCGGCGGACTGGCCCCGGCTTTCGCCGGGGAGGCGCCTTGGGGCCTGTCAGGAGCTAATCCCCGCCGGTCATGCCGCTTGCCCCTCGCGTCCTCCACGCTACACCCACCCCAAAAGGGAGAGGGCATGACGACCACCGCCGCACGATCGCCGGGGGAAATCCGCCAGGTGATCACCGCCTCGTCGCTGGGCACGGTGTTCGAATGGTACGACTTCTTCATCTGGGGGACGTTGACGACGTCCGGCATCCTGCAACGGGTGTTCTTCCCGGCGGGCGACGAGGTGCTCGCCACCTTGCTCGCCTGGGCCACCTTCGCGGTCGGCTTCGCGTTCCGGCCGCTGGGCGCGATCGTGTTCGGCTATCTGGGCGACAAGCTCGGGCGCAAATACACGTTCCTGGTCACCATCACGCTGATGGGGGGGGCCACCGCCGGGATCGGCCTGGTGCCTTCCTACGCCGCGATCGGCGCGGCGGCGCCCGTGCTGATCATCGCGCTGCGGATCGCGCAGGGGCTGGCGCTGGGCGGCGAATATGGCGGTGCCGCGATCTATGTCGCCGAACATTCGCCGCCGGGCAGGGCGGGGTTCTATACCAGCTTCATCCAGGCCAGCGTCGTCGGCGGGTTCATCCTCAGCCTTGCGGTCGTGCTGTTCTTCAAGGGGCTGGTCAGCACGGACGGCTGGCAGGACTGGGGGTGGCGGCTGCCGTTCCTGTTCTCGATCCTGCTCCTGGTGGTGTCGCTGTGGATGCGGTTCAGGCTGTCCGAAAGCCCCGTGTTCAAGGCGATGAAGGCCGAGGGGCGGACGGCGGGCAATCCGTTCGTCGAGAGCTTCACCTATCCGGGCAATCTGAAGCGGCTGTTCGTGGCGCTGTTCGGGATCGGCGCGGGGCTGACGGTGATCTGGTATACGTCGATGTTCTCCGTGCTCGCCTTCCTGCAGGGACCGATGCGGATCGAGGAGACGGCCGCGCAGCTGATTACCGCTGCCGGCGCGCTGGGCGGGCTGGTCTTCTACATCGCCACGGGCGCGTGGTCGGACCGGGTCGGGCGCAAGAAGCCGATCGTGATCGGCTATGCGCTGACGTTGCTGCTGCTGTTCCCGCTGTTCTGGATGCTGGGCTGGGCGTCGGCGGGTGCGGTCCCCGGCGGAGAGAAGTTCGTGCCCGGCCCAGGCCAGATCGTGCTGATGGTGGCGGCGATCCTGGGGCTGATGGCCTTGTCGGGCCTGACCTATGGCTCGGTCGCGGCGTTGCTGGCGGAGATGTTTCCAGCTCGCATCCGCTACAGCTCGATGTCGATCCCCTATCATTTCGGCACGGGGTATTTCGGCGGCTTCCTGCCGCTGATCAGCGCCTATGTCGTCTCGCAGACGGGCGATCCGTTCTCCGGGCTTTGGTATACGTGGGGCGTGGTGCTGATGGCGCTGATCGTGACGTGGTGGGGGTTGGAGGAGCCGGTGCTTGAGGTGGTGCCGGCTTAGGTGTGTCCCTCCCCGGCGGAAGCCGGGGTCCAGCTGAGTCACATAGGCAACCGAAGCGCGTGATCCTGCACATGGTCCATCTGGGCCCCGGCTTCCGCCAGGGAGGGGCTTGGGGGCTCAGGGCAACGCGCGCACCGCCCCGCTCTTCTCGCACGCATCCAGCTTGCCCAAGTCCAGCGCCGCCGTCGCACCCACCGCCGGCACCTCCCACGGCACCCCAAACCCACGCCGCGTGAACCGCCCCGGTGGGCCGCCCGCGCACGCCATCATCAGGTCCAGCATCCTGGGCGGCGTGTCCCAGCCCTCGAACGACAGCCGGAACGTCCCCCAATGGATCGGCAGCGCCGCCGTCGCGCGCAGGCC
>NZ_JAQGLJ010000016.1 GCF_028292945.1 Sphingomonas bacterium
ACACCGTAAGCGGCATCAACAACAGCGACGACGCGAAGATCGGCGGGATGACGCCAGCGGTGTTGATCTTCAGCGGCAGATGGCTGCGTTCGGCCTGCATGCCACGCTGCGTCTGGCGCTTGGGATACTGGATCAGGATGCGACGCTGCGCCCGCTCCATGAAGCAGATGAACAGGATCAGCCCGATCACCGCGACGACGATGCCGACAAGCTGGATGCCACCGATATTGCCCTGCCCGGACCGCGCACTCTCCAGCAGCTGGTACAGCGTCGTTGGGAGATGCGCGACGATGCCGGCCATGATGATCAGCGACACGCCGTTGCCGATGCCGCGGCTGGTAATCTGCTCGCCCAGCCACATCAGGAACATCGTGCCCCCGATTAGCGAGATGACGCAGGCGACGCGGAACAGCGTGCCAGGCTCGACCACCGCTCCCCCGGCTTCGAACCCGACGGCGATGAAATAGCCTTGGATCGCGGTCAGCAGCACAGTGCCGTAGCGGGTGTACTGGTTGAGCTTCTTGCGCCCGCTCTCGCCTTCCTTCTTGATCGCCGCCAGCTGCGGCGACAGCGAGGTCGCCAGCTGCACCACGATCGAGGCGGTGATGTAGGGCATCACACCCAACGCGATCAGGCTCGCACGTTCCAGCGCGCCACCCGAAAAGGTGTTGAAGAAGTCGAGGACCCCTCCTCGGGCGTTATTGGCCAGGTTCGTCAGGCCGACCGGATCGATCCCCGGCAACGGCACATAGGACAGCAACCGGAACACGATCAGCGCGCCGATCGTGAACCACAGCCGCTTCTTCAGGTCGGTCGCCTGCCCGATCTTGCCGGGATTGAAGCCAAGAGTCATTCGGTCGGCTGCGGATGCCATGAGGTGTCCTGGAAACGTGAACGGCGGAACGAGCTAACCCGTCCCGCCGCTCATATAGGCGTAGCGAACGCCATGTCTAATGCGCGGGGAAGCTCAGGCCTTGAACGAGGCCTTGTGCGCCTGGCGCTCCTTGTACTTGACGCCCTTCTTGGCGGCCGCCTTCTCCGCCGCCGGCACGACGTGGATCACGTCGACTTTGCCGCCAAGCCTCTCGACCGCTTCGATGGCACCCTTGGACGCACCCGCAACCGTGAACGAAAGCACCGCCGTCATCTCGCCCTTGGCGAGCAGGCGGACGCCGTCCTTGCCACCGCGCGCAAGGCCTGCGGCCTGCAGCGCAGCGTGGTCCAACGTCGCGTTCGCCTCGATCTTGCCAGCGTCGACCGCGCGCTGGATCGCGCCCAGGTTCACCTCGGCATAATCCTTGGCGAAGATGTTGTTGAAGCCGCGCTTGGGCAGCCGCATGTGGAGCGGCATCTGCCCGCCCTCGAACCCGGCGATGGACACGCCCTCGCGGCTCTTCTGGCCCTTCTGGCCACGGCCAGCGGTCTTGCCTTTGCCCGAACCGATGCCGCGTCCAACGCGCATCCTGGATTTACGGGCACCGTCGTTGTCGCGGAGTTCGTTCAGTTTCATGGGTAGGCACTCGCTTTCGCTATGGTCGCGCTGATTGGGCAAGCCGGCGCGCATAGCCGGGCCGGTCGTGATTGTCACCCTCCCCTTTTGCGGCTCGCCCCGCTAGCGGTGCTGTATGCGCCGGTATCACAAGCCTCATCGACCGGCTCACCCCCATGGCTGATGGCTATGTCTGCGCCATCAATCGCGGACGCGACGGCTACCAGGTGCCGCTCGCCTTGCACGAGGCGGGGCTGTTGGCGTGCTTCGTCACCGATTACTATGCACCCGACGGCCCGCCCGAATGGCTGCCAACCGCGCTGCGGCGTCGGCGGACCCCCGGTTTGCCCGCGACGGTCACGCGCAACGCGCCGTTGAGCTTCGTGCTGCAATCCGCAGCGCAATCGCTGCGCCTGCCGATGGGCCGCATCTTCCCGGTCACCGACCGTCTGCTCGCCGCCCGAGCGGCGCGCGTCGCACGCCGCGTGAATGCGCACCTGTATTGCTACGCTCCACACCTTCCCGACGAGCGCTCGATCGCACAGGGCACGCGGCGCGTGATCTTCGAATACCACCCCACCCCGGCCCTATCGCTAGACGTCCTCGACGCGGATCATGCGCGCTTTCCGCAGACCCGATGGTCGTACCAACTGGAACGTGCCGCACTGTCGCGATCGCGCCGGAACGACGCCTGGAAGCGGGCCGACGCCGTGGTTTGCGCAAGCGCGATGACGCGGCGTTCGCTCGAGCATGACGGCTGTCCGCCCGACCGGATCACCGTCATTCCCTACGGCACGGCACCATCGTCTCTCCCCGCCATCGTGCCGCGAGGCGGGCGCGCGGAGTTCCTGTTCGTCGGGCAAGGCATACAGCGCAAGGGACTGCACCACTTGATCGAAGCATGGCAGGCGAGCGGGCTGGCCGATGCGCGGCTGACGCTGGTCTGCTATAGCATCGATCCCGGCATCCAGGAGATGATCACCGACCCGTCGATCCGACTGCTCGGGCGGCAGGATCGCGCAGGGCTCGATCGGCTCTACGCGCAGGCCGACGTGTTCGTGATGCCGTCGCTCGTGGAAGGATTCGGACTGGTGTACCTGGAGGCGCTGGCGCAGGGCTGCCACATCATCGGCACCGAGAATACCGGGTTGCCCGACCTGGCGTTGCCCGGCGAGGCGGCGACGCTGGTGCGTGCCGGTGACCTAACGGCGCTGGCCACAGCCCTGACGACGGCGCGCGACGCGGCGTTGGCAGGCCATCTGGATCGAGCCGCCATCCATGCCGCCGCCGCGAAGTGGCAATGGTGCGATTTCCGCCGTGCGATCGCCGAGCATGCTCGCGCCGCACTGACGGGCTGACCCACGGTGAAGATCGACATCTGGCACAACGTTCTCTGGTCCCGATACAAGGGCCGGGTCTTCTCCGCGCTGCATCGAAAGGCGCAGGCGTCGGGCGATCTGGTGCATTTCGTCCAGATGGCGGAGACGGACGGCAACCGCGTGGGATTGGGAGCGGTGGATCTCGACTACCATCGCTATCCATTCGAACTCTTGTACCGAGGCGCGCTCAACGCGATCCCGCGCTGGCGATCGGTACCGTACTTCTTCTGGCGCGGTCTGACGGGTCGGGCGGACTTCACGATCATCGCGGGCTATGCCAGCGCGCAGGACTGGGCACAGTTGCTCGGCCTGGTGCTGCAGGGAAGGCCACGCGGAGTGTTCTGCGACTCGACCTTGGGCGAGAGCCGACCCGGGCGACTGCGCGCGGGACTCAAACGGTTCTTCTTCCGCCGCTGCGATCTGATCTTCTGCTATGGCGAGCGAGCACAGGCGATGGCCCTGCACTTCGGCGCGCGGCCAGAAGCGCTGGTGACGCGGTGCCAGGCGGCGGCGCTTCCCGACGATTACAACGCCGCCGTCATACCAGAACTCCGCGCCCATCTCCGCAGCCCTTCCCCGAGTTTCCTCTATGTCGGACGGCTCGCACCCGAAAAGAACCTGTCACGCCTCCTGAGTGCGTTTGCGCGGTTCGTTGTCGAGCAACCCTCCGCAAGGCTGCGTCTGGTCGGAGCCGGCCCGCTGCAGTTGCAGCTCGTTCGGGAGGCGGAAGCGCTCGGCATTACCGACAGGTTGGCATTCGTCGGCGGCCTAGATCAGCACGCGCTCGCGGACGAGTATCTCGCCGCCACGGCCCTCATCCTGCCTTCGTTGCGCGAGCCCTGGGGCTTGGTGGTCAACGAAGCGCTTGCCTATGGCTGCCCCGTCCTCGTCAGCGACCGCTGTGGCTGTCTGCCTGAGCTAGTCAGGCCGGGTCTGAGCGGCCTTGCCTTCGATCCGCTCAATGAAGCGGCGCTCCGGGACGGGATGGCCGCGTTGGCCGGGGAGGACTCACCGTCCGCCGTCTCGTGTCTGTCCGTGATCACGCCCTTTACGCCGGACGCGGCGGCGGCCGATATCCTTGATGCCATACATCGGCTGCGAGGCTGCTGACATGCAAACGGCGCGAACCTTTCGGGCCGCGCCGTTCACCATGCCAACATGCAGGTGGGCTCAGCCCTCCTGCACCTCGACCATGTGCTGGACCTTGCGGATCATGCCGCGCACTTCCGGCGTGTCCGTCAGCTCCGACACGCGGTGCATCTTGTTGAGGCCAAGGCCAACCAGCGTCGCGCGCTGATCGCCGGTGCGGCGGATGGGCGAACCCGTCTGCTTGATCTTGATCGTCGCCATCTCGATTACTCCGTGACGGCCAAGGCTTCGGCCTCGGCGGTCTGCGCGTCAGCGCCGTGACCGCGACCCAGCAGATCGGCGATCTTCTTGCCGCGCCGCTGCGCCACGCTCTTGGGGCTGGTCTGCTCGCCCAGCGCCTGAAAGGTAGCGCGGATCATGTTGTAGGGATTGGACGTCCCCACCGACTTCGTCACCACGTCAGCCACACCGAGTGACTCGAAGATGGCGCGCATCGGGCCACCGGCGATGATGCCCGTACCCTGCGGCGCAGCGCGCAGCGTGACGCGACCGGCACCAAAGTGGCCGTTGGCGTCATGATGCAGCGTGCGGCCTTCCTTCAGCGGCACGCGGACCATGGCCTTCTTGGCCGCCGCGGTCGCCTTGGAGATCGCCTCCGGCACTTCGCGCGCCTTGCCGTGGCCGAAACCGACCCGGCCTTTGCCGTCGCCGACCACGACCAGCGCCGCGAAGCCGAAGCGCTTGCCGCCCTTGACCGTCTTCGAGACGCGATTGATGTGGACCAGCTTCTCGATCAGCTCCTCGCCACCATCGTCGAGGCCGCCACGGCCACCGCGATTGTCGCGACCACCGCGATTGCCGCCCGGACCACCGCGATTGCCGCCGCCAGGACCGCCGCGGCCGCGACCGCCGCCGCCGCCCCCACCGGGACCACCACGACCTCGACCACCGCCGCCGCCGCCCTGGTAGCCGCCACCGCCGCCACCCTGATAACCGCCACCGGAACCGCCTGGATTGGAGCCGGTGTTAGCGCCGGCATCACCGACGGGAGCCTCGACCGCGGCGGGAGCGCCGGGCTGAGACTGGATATCGTTTGCATCGGCCATGTATTAGAACTCCAATCCGGCTTCGCGCGCAGCTTCGGCCAACGCCTTCACGCGTCCGTGGAACAGGAAACCGCCGCGATCGAACACGACGCGGGTCACACCGGCGGCCTTGGCTGCCTCGGCTACCCGCTTGCCGACTTCGGTGGCGGCAGCGACGTTCGACGTCGCCCCCTCATGCCCGGCCAGCGTCGAAGCGGCCGCGACCGTACGGCCGGCCTCATCGTCGATGACCTGCGCATAGATGTGCTTGCCCGAGCGATGCACATGCAGCCGCGGCCGAACGCCGGCGCGCGAGCGCAGCGCGGTACGATTGCGACGACGACGCTTCTCGAAAAGCGAAAGGTGCTTGCTCACTTCTTCTTCCCTTCCTTGCGGAAGATAAACTCGCCGGCGTACTTTATGCCCTTGCCCTTGTATGGCTCAGGCTTGCGCCACTGGCGTATCTCCGCGGCCAGCTGGCCGACCTTCTGCTTGTCCGACCCGCTGATCTCGACGGTCGTCGCGTCCGGCGTCTTCACCTCGACGCCTTCCGGCACGTCGATGTTGACGTCATGGCTATAGCCGAGCTGCAGCTTCAGGTTCCGGCCCTGCGCGGCGGCGCGATAGCCGACGCCGGTGATGAGCAGCTTCTTGGTGAAGCCCTCGGTCACTCCGGTCACCAGGTTCTGAACCAGCGTCCGCTGCATGCCCCAAAAGGCGCGAGCCTGCTTGGTGGCGTTGGCGGGCTGCACCGAAATGCCGTCGCCCTCGACCGAGTAGGTGATCTCGTCGCGCATCGCGAGCGTCAGAATGCCCTTGGGGCCCTTGACGCTCAGCTGCTTGCCCTCGATCGTCGCGGTCACGCCAGCCGGTACGGAGACCGGCTTCTTGCCGATGCGGCTCATCAGAACACCTCCGCGAGGACTTCGCCGCCGACATTCTGCTCGCGGGCCTCGGCATCCGAGAGCACGCCACGCGGCGTCGAGACGATGGTGATGCCCAGCCCGTTCATCACGCGCGGCAGCGACTGGCTGCCGCTGTAGACGCGGCGGCCCGGCTTGGAGACGCGCGCGACATGCTTGATAGCCGGCTGGCCTTCGAAATACTTGAGCTCGATGCGCACGCCGGCGGCGGGGCCCATCTGCTCTTCGGAATAGCCACGGATGTAGCCTTCGCGCTGGAGCACGTCGAGGACGTGGACGCGCAGCTTGGACGCGGGCGAAAGGACGGAGTCCTTCTTCGCGCGCTGTCCGTTGCGGATACGGGTGAGCAGGTCACCCAATGGATCGGTCACTGCCATTATACTGTCCTTACCAGCTCGACTTCGTGACGCCGGGGATCAGGCCCTTGTTGGCCAGATCGCGCAGCATCACGCGGGCGAGGCGGAACTTGCGGTAATAAGCGCGCGGACGCCCGGTCAGCTCGCAGCGATTGCGGATCCGCGTCGGATTGCCGTTGCGCGGCAGCTCGGCCATCTTCAGCCGCGCGATCAGGCGCTCGCCCTCGTCAAGCGACTGGTCGTTCGCCTGCGCCTTCAGCTTCGCCAGCTTGGGTGCGTACTTCTTCACCAGCTCGCGCCGGCGGTTGTTCTTGTTGATGGAACTCAGTTTCGCCATGGACTTAAGCTCTCTTCGTCTTCTCCCCTCCCGCTTGCGGGAGGGCTTGGGGGTGGGCAGGCCCGGACCTGTGTCACAGGCCCACCCCTGACCCCTCCCGCAAGCGGGAGGGGAACTCGGTTACGCCGCCTTCTTGACCTCTTCGGTCTCTTCCTGCGGGAACGGGAAGCCGAACAGGCGCAGCAGCTCACGCGCTTCGTCGTCAGTCTTCGCCGTGGTGGTGACGATCACGTCCATGCCGCGCACCTTGTCGATGCGGTCATAGTTGATCTCGGGAAACACGATCTGCTCTCTGATGCCGCAGGCATAGTTGCCGCGACCGTCGAAGCTCTTCGGGTTCAGTCCGCGAAAGTCGCGAACGCGCGGCAGTGCGATCGTGATGAAGCGGTCCAGGAACTCGTACATGCGCTCGCGACGCAGCGTCACCTTGACACCGATCGGCATGCCCTCGCGTAGCTTGAACTGTGCGATCGACTTCTTGGCCTTGGTGACGACCGGCTTCTGGCCGGCGATCAGCTCCATTTCCTGCGCAGCCTGCTCGACCTTTTTCTTGTCCTGGGTCGCCTCACCGACGCCCATGTTGAGCACGATCTTGTCGAGCCTTGGGACTTCGAGCTTGTTCTTGTAGCCGAACTTCTCGGTCATCGCCTTGGCGATCGTGTCGTCGTACATCGACCGCATGCGCGGGGTGTACGCGGACACCGTCTCGTTGCCCTCAGCCATCGATCTTCGCTCCCGTCTTCACGGCCACGCGGACCTTCTTGCCATCCTGCACTTCATACCGAACCCGAGTGGGCTTGCCGTCAACGACATGCGCGACCTTGGACACGTGCAGCGGCGCCTCGAACTTCTGCAGGCCACCCTGCGGATCGCCCTGACTCGGCTTGGTGTGGCGCGTGGCGATGTTGACGCCGCCGACGATTACCTTGCCGTCCTTGGGCATCGCCTGGGTGACGGTGCCGGTGCGGCCCTTGTCCTTGCCGGACAGGATGATGACCTGGTCACCCTTCTTGATCCGCATCTTCAGCTTCGGACCAGCCTTCTGAGAAGCACTGCTCATCACAGCACCTCCGGCGCGAGACTGATGATCTTCATGTGCTTCTTGCCGCGCAGCTCGCGCACGACCGGGCCAAAGATACGGGTGCCGATCGGCTCCTCGTTCTTGTTGACCAAAACGGCGGCATTGCTGTCGAAACGGATGGTCGAGCCGTCCGCGCGATGAATGTCCTTGGCGGTGCGGACGATGACGGCGCGATGGACATCGCCCTTCTTCACCTTGCCGCGCGGTGCTGCTTCCTTGATGGAGACGACGATGATGTCGCCCACACCGGCCACGCGACGCTTCGAGCCGCCCAGCACCTTGATGCACTGCACCCGCTTCGCGCCGCTATTGTCAGCGACCTCGAGATTGGATTGCATCTGGATCATCGATCCGATTCCTTCTTACCTTGGGGTGGATTGCTGACCCAGCCCCGCCTTGTTCTCCCCTCCCGCAAACGGGACGGGAACGATTATGGTGTCGACGCGGCCTCTTCACCCGACAGCTCGACCCGCTCGGGCGTCGCGTGGGTGTTGACCCGGTCCATGACCTTCCACGTCTTCAGCCGGCTGATCGGCGCGGTCTCTTCGATCCGTACCGTCTCGCCCTGCTTGAACTCGTTCGCCTCGTCATGGGCGTGATACTTCTTCGAGCGGCGGATGATCTTGCCATAGAGCGGGTGCTTCACCTTCCGCTCGACATTCACCACCACCGTCTTGTCGCCCTTGTCGGAAACGATCAGCCCGGTCAGCACGCGCTTTGGCATGTGCTCTTCCTTACTTCGCGGCGGCAGCGGTGCGCTGCGCCTGCATGGTCTTGATGCGCGCGATATCCTTGCGGACCTCGCGCACGCGGCTGGGCTTCTCGAGCTGGTTGGTCGCCGCCTGGAAGCGCAGGTTGAACTGCTCGCGCTTCAGCTGACCCAGCTGCTCGCCCAGCTGATCGTCGCTGGAGCCCGTGAAGTCGATGGTCGTCTTGGCCATGTCACTCGCCTCCCAGGTGCGAGGTGTCGCCAAGGCGCGCGATGACCTTGACCTTGATCGGCAACTTCATTGCCGCGCGCTCGAACGCCTCGGCCGCAACCTTGCCATCGACCCCGTCCAGCTCGAACAGGATGCGGCCCGGCTTGACGCGCGCCGCCCAGAACTCGGGCGAACCCTTGCCCGAGCCCATGCGGACCTCGGCGGGCTTGCTCGACACCGGCACGTCCGGGAAGATGCGGATCCACAACCGCCCCTGACGCTTCATGTGCCGCGTGATCGCGCGGCGAGCCGCCTCGATCTGACGCGCGGTGATGCGGTCGGGCTCCATCGCCTTCAGGCCATAGGAGCCGAAGTTGAGCGACGTGCCGCCCTTCGCATCGCCGTGGATGCGACCTTTGAACGCCTTGCGGAACTTGGTCTTTTTCGGTTGCAGCATGATCTAGTCCTCAGCGGCGACGATCGTCGTCACGCGCAGGGCGGACGCCGGATGTCTGTGCTTCCATCATCAGCCGGTCGGTCGCCATCGGGTCGTGACCCAGGATCTCGCCCTTGAACACCCAGACCTTGACGCCGCACACGCCATAAGACGTGTGCGCCTCGGCCTCGGCATAGTCGATGTTGGCGCGCAGCGTGTGCAGCGGCACCCGGCCCTCGCGATAGCTCTCGGCACGCGCGATCTCGGCACCGCCAAGGCGACCGCCGCAAGCAACGCGAATGCCCTCGGCACCCAGGCGCAATGCCGACTGCACCGCGCGCTTCATGGCACGGCGGAACGCGATCCGGCGCTCCAGCTGATCGGCGATCGACTGGGCAACCAGACGGGCATCGACCTCGGGCTTGCGGATCTCGACGATGTTCAGCGACACATCCGACTTGGTCATCTGGCCGAGCGTCTTGCGCAGCTTCTCGATGTCCGAACCCTTCTTGCCGATGATCACGCCAGGGCGCGCGGCATAGATGGAGATGCGGCAAAGCTTGGCGGGACGCTCGATCACGACCTTGGAGATTGCAGCCTGCGGGTGCGTCTTCATGATGTACTGGCGCATCCGAAGATCTTCCAGCAGCAGACGGCCATAGTCCGCACCCTCGGCGAACCAGCGGCTGTCCCACGTCCGGTTGATCTGCAGACGCAGGCCGATCGGGTTCGATTTCTGACCCATTATGCTTCTTCCTGCTCGCGCACGACGATGCGCAGACGGCTGAACGGCTTGAGAATGCGGGTCGACTTGCCGCGACCGCGCGTGGCGAACCGCTTCATGGTGATCGACTTGCCCACCGATGCCTCCGACACGACCAGCGCGTCGACATCGAGGTTGTGGTTGTTCTCGGCATTGGCGATCGCGGACGCGAGCACCTTGCGTGCGTCGATGGCCATGCCCTTGGTCGAAAACTGCAGGATGTTCATCGCATCGCCGACCTTCTTGCCGCGGATCAGCGCCGCAACGAGGCCCAGCTTCTGCGCGGACCCTCGGATCTGCGTGCCGACCGACAAGGCTTCCTTGTCGCCGACCCTGCGCGGGGAGACTGGCTTGCTCATCAGCGCTTGCCCTTCTTGTCCGCGGCGTGACCCGGGAAGTAGCGCGTCGGCGCGAACTCACCCAGCTTCATGCCGACCATATCCTCGTTCACCGACACCGGCACGAACTTGCGGCCGTTATAGACGTTGAACGTCAGACCAACGAACTGCGGCAGGATCGTCGAGCGGCGCGACCAGGTCTTGATCGGCGCGCGCGCGTTGGTGTCCTGCGCGGTCTCAGCCTTCTTCAGCAGCGAGAGCTCGACGAACGGGCCCTTCCATACCGAGCGAGCCATCTTAGCCCTTCCTCTTCGTGGAGTGACGCGACCGGATGATCATCTTGTCGGTCGACTTGTTGTGACGGGTGCGCGCACCCTTCGTCGGCTTGCCCCACGGCGTGACCGGATGACGGCCGCCGGAGGTACGGCCTTCGCCGCCGCCATGCGGATGGTCGACCGGGTTCTTGGCGACACCGCGCGTCAGCGGGCGCTTGCCCATCCACCGCGAGCGCCCGGCCTTGCCGAGGTTCTGGTTCTGGTTGTCAGGGTTCGAGACCGCGCCAACGGTCGCCATGCACTCGCCATGGATATAGCGCTGCTCGCCCGAGCCGAGCCGCACGATCACCATCCCGCGATCACGACCGACGACCTGCACATAGGTGCCGGCCGACCGTGCGATCTGCCCACCCTTCATCGGCTTCATCTCCACATTGTGGACGATGGTGCCGACGGGGACGGACGCGAGCTCCATGGCATTGCCTGGCTTCACGTCGGTGCGCTTGGCCGCGACGACCTTGTCACCCACAGCGAGCCGCTGCGGCGCGATGATGTAGGCCAGCTCCTCGTCGGCATATTTCACCAGCGCGATGAACGCAGTGCGATTGGGATCATATTCCAGCCGCTCGACGATGCCTTCGACGTCCCACTTGCGACGCTTGAAATCGACATAGCGATAGCGCTGCTTGTGGCCGCCGGCGATGCCGCGCGAGGTCACATGGCCCTTGTTGTTGCGGCCGCCCGACTTGTGCTTGCCCTCGGTCAGCGCCTTGACAGGCTTGCCCTTCCAGAGCTGCGACTTGTCGACCAGCACCAGCCCGCGGACGCCGGGGCTGGTAGGATTATATTGCTTGAGCGCCATGTCAGCGGGCCCCTTCGGTGATGTCGATCGACTCGCCTGCCGCCAAGGTCACGATCGCCTTCTTGATGTCGGACTTGGTGTAGGGCGTGCCCTTCCACTTCTTGGTCTTGCCCTTCTGCAGGATAGTGTTGACGCTCTTCACCGTCTTGCCGAAAATCGCCTCGACCGCAGCCTTGATCTCGGGCTTCGTGGCCTTCGTCGCGACCTTGAACACGTATGCGTCCTGTTCGGTCAGCAGCGTCGCCTTCTCGGTGATGTGCGGCGCGAGGATCACGTCGTAATGGCGATTGTCGACCGCCTGCTTGTCTTTAGCCATGGAAGCGGGCCTCCAGCTGCTCGACGGCGGCGCGGGTCAGCACCAGCGTGTCGGCCTTGATGATGTCATAGACGTTCGCGCCAACCGCCGGGAGCATGTCCACGCCCGGCAGGTTGCGACCGGCGCGATGGCCCTCGGCGATCACGCCATCGATAACGAGCGTCCGGTTGCCCGTACCCAGGGTCGCGAAGTGGCCCTTCAGCTCGCTGGTCTTGCTGACCTGAAAGCCGTCGAGGATGATCAGCGAGCCTGCCTTGGCGTGGCTGCTGAGCGCCATCTTGAGGCCGAGCGCGCGGACCTTCTTGTTCAGCGACGGGTCGAAGTCACGGACGCGGGCGCCGTGCGCCTTGCCGCCGCCGACGAACACCGGTGCGCGGCGATCGCCGTGACGAGCCGTACCGCCGCCCTTCTGACGACCGAACTTCTTGCCCGTGCGCGCGACATCGGCACGCTCACGAGTACCGCGCGCGGTCGCGCGGCGCTTCTCGAGCTGCCAGGTAATGACGCGATGCAGGATGTCGGCGCGCGGATCGAGACCGAACACCTCGTCGTTCAGCTCGACTTCGCCATTGCTCTCGCCGGCGAAGGAGGAAATCTTGACCTTCACGCTCAGCCCTCCTGGCCGTCGGTGGTCGTCACGTCAGCCCCGGAGACGATCGTCTCGTCGGCGGTCGTGTCGGCAACCATGGTGTCACTGTCGTTTGCTGCAGCCACCGACTTCAATCCGGCAGGCATCGGAATACCTGCGTATGCCGGAACCTTGACCGCATCCTTGACGAGCAGCCAGCCGCCCTTCGACCCGGGCACCGAGCCCTTGACGAAGATCAGGCCGCGCTCCGCGTCCGTGGAAACGATCTCAAGGTTCTGCTGGGTGCGGTTCTTGTCACCCATGTGACCGGCCATCTTCTTGTTCTTGAAGACCTTGCCCGGATCCTGGCGCTGACCGGTCGAACCCAGCGAGCGGTGCGACACCGACACGCCGTGCGTCGCGCGCAGACCGCCGAAGTTCCAGCGCTTCATGCCGCCCTGGAAGCCCTTGCCCTGCGTACGGCCCTGAATGTCGACCAGCTGGCCGGCGACGAAATGCTCGGCCGACAGCTCCGCGCCGACGTCGAGCAGATTGTCCTCGGACACCCGGAACTCGGCCAAATACGCCTTGGGTTCGACCTCGGCCTTGCCGAAGTGGCCGCGCTGCGGCTTGGCAACGTTCTTCGCCTTGGCGACGCCCGCGCCAAGCTGGACGGCGGTGTAGCCGTCCCTGTCCATCTCGCGGCGGGCCACGACCTGCAGCTGCTCGAGCTGAAGCACGGTGACCGGCACGTGCCGCCCATCGTCGCCGAACAGGCGCGTCATGCCCATCTTCTTCGCGATCACGCCGGTGCGCATGACCAATCTCCTCACAGAGGCACAGGGCGAAATTGCCAGGTGCGTGTCAGCCCGGAAAAGCGAAGCGTGGCCCCCGTCCCGGGCTGGTTACCCCTTGCGAGGCATGACGGGAGACGCTGTCCCAACCGCAAGCGATTGGCGGTATCTCAATGTCGTTGCTCCTGCGGGACCATCTGGTCGACCGCGGGAGACAACCCGTTAGGCGAGCTTGATCTGCACGTCAACACCGGCAGCGAGGTCCAGCTTCATCAACGCGTCCACCGTCTGCGGCGTCGGCTGCACGATGTCGAGCAGGCGCTTGTAGGTGCGCGTCTCGAACTGCTCGCGGCTCTTTTTGTCGATGTGCGGACCGCGATTGACGGTGAACTTGTCGATGTGGGTCGGCAACGGAATGGGGCCACGGATCAGCGCACCGGTACGGCGCGCAGTGTCGGCGATGTCGCCGGCGGCCTGATCCAGCACACGATGATCGAACGCCTTGAGGCGGATGCGAATGTTGTTGTCCATGGTACCCTACCGATATGAAAGAGCGGGCCGCTGCGACGGCTCTTGCTGTTCGTGGAAACTCGAAGGCGCGGCCTCTGACAGAGACCTTTACAAAAAGCAACCGCCCGACGCTCTGGAGAGCGCCGGGCGGCGACTAAACCGGGTTAGCGGCTTACTTGGTAATGCCGCTGACCACGCCCGCGCCGACGGTGCGACCGCCCTCGCGGATGGTGAAGCGCTGGCCGACGTCCATCGCGATCGGCGCGATCAGCTTGATGCCCAGCGCGACATTGTCGCCCGGCATCACCATCTCGGTGCCCTCGGGCAGCTCGACGGTGCCGGTCACGTCCGTGGTGCGAAAGTAGAACTGCGGACGGTAGTTGGCGAAGAACGGCGTGTGACGGCCACCCTCTTCCTTCGACAGCACGTATACTTCCGAATTGAAGTCGGTGTGCGGCTTGATCGTGCCCGGCTTGCAGAGCACCTGGCCGCGCTCGACCTCGTCACGCGCCACGCCGCGGATCAGCGCGCCGACGTTATCACCGGCCTGACCCTGATCGAGTAGCTTGCGGAACATCTCGACGCCTGTGACCGTGGTCTTGCGCACGGCCGGGTGGATGCCGACAATCTCGACTTCCTCGCCGACCTTGACGATGCCCGTCTCGACGCGACCGGTAACAACCGTGCCGCGACCCGAGATCGAGAACACGTCCTCGATCGGCATCATGAAGGGCTTGTCGAGCGGACGCTCGGGCTGCGGGATATACTCGTCGACCGCTGCCATCAGCTTCAGCACGGCTTCCTTGCCGATCTCGGGCAGCTTGTCCTGCAGCGCGGCGGTGGCCGAACCCTGGATGATCGGGATGTCGTCGCCCGGGAACTCGTACGAGCTGAGCAGCTCGCGGATTTCCAGCTCGACGAGCTCGAGGATCTCGGCGTCGTCCACCAGATCGACCTTGTTCATGAACACGACCATCGCCGGCACGCCGACCTGACGCGCGAGCAGGATGTGCTCGCGGGTCTGCGGCATCGGACCGTCGGTGGCGGACACGACCAGGATCGCGCCGTCCATCTGCGCGGCACCCGTGATCATGTTCTTCACGTAATCGGCGTGGCCTGGTCAATCGACGTGCGCATAGTGGCGCGCCGTCGTCTCGTACTCGACGTGTGCGGTCGAAATCGTGATGCCGCGCTCGCGCTCCTCGGGAGCCTTGTCGATGTTGGCGAAATCGACCGCGACGCCGCCGGTCGTCTCGGCCAGCACCTTGGTGATCGCCGCCGTCAGCGACGTCTT
>NZ_JAQGLJ010000021.1 GCF_028292945.1 Sphingomonas bacterium
CTCATGCCCCATGCGACCGCTTCCTGGCTGGTCGACAATACTGCACTGACCTTCGAGCAGATCGCCGCTTTTTGCGGGCTGCACATCCTCGAGGTGCAGGCGATCGCCGACGACACCGCCGCGACCAAGCTCACCGGCCGCGACCCCATTCGCGCCGGCGAGCTCACGCAGGAGGAGATCGAGCGCGGCCAGACCGACCCCGTGTACCGGCTGCTGATCCACAAGGAGCCCGACAAGGTCCGCCGCACCAAGGGGCCGCGCTACACGCCGGTCTCCAAGCGCCAGGACAAGCCTGACGGCATCGCCTGGATCATCCGCAACCACCCGGAGATCACCGACGGCCAGATCGGCCTGCTGATCGGCACCACCCGCACGACGATCGCCGCGATCCGCGACCGGTCGCACTGGAACATGGCCAACATCACGCCGAAGGATCCGGTGACGCTGGGGCTGACGACGCAGCGCGAGCTGGATGCCGCGGTCGCCAAGGCGGCCAAGGCGGCGGGCATCGAGGCGCCGACCTTCGACCCCAAGCTGGACGGCGACCGCGAGGCGCTGATCGGCCAGCTTCGGGCCGAGCGCGAACAGGCCGCGCGTGATCTGGAGAACGGCATCGTGCCGGTGAAGGTGGACGCGCTGTTCGATCCTTTCCGGCGCTGACGCGCACGGGCGCAGCGTAGCTGCACCCGAGACCCGCAAGCTTCGCATTGCCGAATGATGACGACGCCACGGCGGATGCGATCGCCGGTCCGAACCTTGCCTCAGCCGAACTTCCACGATCGCGGAACTTCCAGGCTCGGAACTTCCGTCCGGAGCGGGACTTCCGAGGCGCGGCAGGAGGGGGAATGGCGTTTCCAGCATGGCCTGGGCGGAAGTTGCGGAAGTTCCGAGCGGCTTGGGTGACGCCGCTCCGATCCGTTGCTACGCGCAACCGATGGCTACACACGCGTTCACCCTTAACGATGCCCTCGAGCGAGATGGCCTCCGCTACCCCTTCGGCAACCTCGCTCCACAACCCGGCGAGCTGATCGAGGTCGCGCCCGGCGTCCACTGGTGGCGGTTGCCGATGTTCGGGCCGCTGAAACACGTCAACGGCTTCATTCTCGACGCCGGCTCGGAGGCCGGGGCAGGTGATCCCGCCGGCGTGACGATCGTGGACACCGGCTTCAACAACGATGCGAGCGTCGCCGCGTGGCGGGCGATGCTCGCGGGCAAACCTGTGGCACAGGTGCTGTGCACGCACTTCCACCCCGATCATGTCGGCCTCGCCGGCTGGCTGTGTCGCGAGCACGACGCGCCTCTGGTGATGACCCGGACCGAGTGGCTGCAGCTCCGCCTGCTCACCGCCGACACCCGCGACGAGACGCCCGCCGAGATGCTCGCCTTCTGGCGCGCGGCGGGATGGACCGAGGAGCAGGTCGCGCATGCCGCAAGCCGTGGCTGGGGCAATTTCGCACGGATCGTGTCGGGGCTGCCGCTCGCCTTCCGCCGCATCGCTGACGGCGACGTGCTGACCATCGGCGGCACGCGGTGGGAGGTAGTGACGGGCAACGGACACAGCCCCGAACACGCCTGCCTGCTCGATCGCGACCGGGGGATCCTCATCGCCGGCGACCAGGTGCTGCCGCGCATCAGCTCCAACGTCTCGTTGGGCGTCAGCGAGCCCGAAGGCGATCCGCTCGGCGACTGGCTTGCGTCGATCGCCAAGCTGCGCCAGCTGCCTCACGATCTGCTCGTGCTCCCTGGCCATGGCGACCCGTTCACCGGGTTGCACACGCGGCTTGACCAGCTCGACACCGAGCATGCCGAGCGGCTCGATGCGGTCGCCGCGCACCTCGCGAACCCCGCGCGTGCGGTGGATTGCTTCACGCAGCTCTTCCGCCGCCCGATTGGCCCCGACGTCCTCGGCATGGCGACCGGCGAGGCGCTGGCGCATCTGCGTCACCTGGAGGTGACGGGCAGGGCGCGGCGCGAGGTGCGCGACGGCGTGTGGTGGTACCACGCAACTTGACGTTGCGCTCGGCACGGGTTCCACTTGTTTCGGCTCGCAGATCGTCTGGGGCGTCTCGTTCGGCTCGCTGCCCAAGCGCGACAGCTTCTTGCCCTATGTCGAACGGCTGACCGCACGCTCGGCGTACCGGAAGGCGAAGGCGATCGACGATGCGCTGATCGCGGCAGCGACAAATGGGCAGCCGTCCACATCCAGCTGACTTGCTTCGTCACCCTGAGCTTGTTTCGGGGTCCATGCGATCCGCTGGTATCGGCGAGCGGTCGCGCATAGATGCTGAAACAAGTTCAGGGTGACGGGAATATGTGACGCCAGCACAGGGCGGATGCCGTTGAGAGCAGGAGAATAGTCACGGTGGAACTCGACGCATTCCCAGAACAGCAACGGTCGCTGGCCCCGCTGACGCTTGCACTGCCCTACAACTTCCGTTCTGTCCGGGTCGGTGAGTTCATGGGCCGCGAGGCCAGCTTCTATACTGTACATGATCGTCGGGTCATCATCGGCTACCGTGACGCGGCCGGCTCGGTCAGCACGCGCCAGCTTACGGTGAAAGAGGTGATCAGCTGCACCTGCCAGGTCTACATCAGCGGCTTCTGCCACCTTCGCGAGGATGCGAGGAGCTTTCGGCTGGACCGCATCAGCTTCATGATGAGAGGGGGACGACCCGAGCAGGTCCATCCCAATGTCGAGGTGCTGCGGTGGCTACTGGACTGCTGATCTAGCAGAGATGGGCTGGTCGCAAAGCTCGCCCATCCGGCTCGGCAGCTCCCCCATCACCCCGTCCCGCGCCGCTTCTCCCATAGCGATCCACCCCGCGATCTCGTCAATCGTGCGGCCGCAGCCTTCGCACCAGCCGCTTGCATCTTCAATGACGCAGACGCCGACACACGGAGACACGACCGCGACCGGTGCGACATATTCAATCACGGCAGCTCAGCCCAGGATGGTGGCCGACAGGAAGCCTGGGATCGGGCCGTTCCAGCCGCCGTCGTCCTTGGCCTCGGGACCGTCCGCGCGCTCGTCGCGGCGGTACGGCCGCTCATCGCGCCTGGGCTCGTCGCGGCGGGGCGCGTCGGTGTCGCGCGGGGGACGCGCTTCGCGGGGCGCACGAGTTTCCCGCGGCACCCGGGCTTCTCGCGGCGGGCGCGCTTCGCGAGGAGCGCGGGCGACTGGTTCAGCCTGGGGCGGTGCCTCCTCGGTCGAGAGCTCCGGCGCTTCGACCGAGTTCGCTGCCGCCCGCCCACGACCGCGCCGGGGAGCACGCTCGGCCGGTGCTTCTTCCCGAGCCTCTGACGGGGCTGCCGCTGCGCCCAGCCGCTCGATCGTCTGGCCGGTCAGCTTCTCGATATTGGCGATGTTCTCCGCATCCTCGGCGGCGATCAGCGTATAGGCCACGCCCGTCGCGCCCGCACGGCCGGTGCGGCCGATGCGGTGGACGTAATCGTCCGGATGCCAGGGCGCGTCGAAATTGAAGACGTGGGACACGCCTTTGATGTCCAGTCCGCGCGCGGCGACATCGGACGCGACCAGGATGTTGATCTCGCCCGCCTTGAACCGGTCCAGCTCGGCGATGCGTTCGGACTGCTCCATGTCGCCATGGATCTCGCCCGAGCGGTAGCGATATTGCTTCAGGCTCTTGTTGAGGTCGCGCACCGTCGTCTTGCGGTTGCAGAAGATGATCGCGCTCTCGACCTCCGGTTGCGCCAGCAGCGCGCGCAGCCGGGTCTGTTTCGCCCGCTGGCCATCGACCGGCACCAGATATTGCGTGATGTTGAGGTTCGACGACGCCGGACGCGATACCTCGATCGTCTTGGGGTTGGTCAGGAACTTGTCCGCAAGCCGCTTGATCGGTGCCGGCATGGTCGCCGAGAACAGCAAAGTCTGCCGCGTCTTGGGCAGCTTTGTGCAGATTTCCTCAATATCGGGAATGAACCCCATGTCGAGCATCCGGTCGGCCTCGTCGATCACCAGCAGCGAACAGCCGGTGAGCAGAATCTTGCCGCGTCCGAACAGGTCCATCAGCCGACCGGGCGTGGCGATCAGCACGTCGACGCCCTTTTCCAGCGCTGCGGTCTGGTCACCCATCGACACGCCGCCGATCAGCAGCGCCATCGACAGCTTGTGGTTGGCGCCGTATTTCACGAAGTTCTCGGCCACCTGCGCCGCGAGTTCGCGCGTCGGCTCCAGGATCAACGATCGCGGCATGCGCGCGCGGCTGCGGCCCTGCGCCAGAATATCGATCATCGGCAGCACGAAGCTCGCGGTCTTGCCCGTGCCCGTCTGCGCGATTCCGATCATGTCGCGCATCATCAGCACCGACGGAATCGCCGCCGCCTGGATCGCTGTCGGCTCGGTATAGCCGGCGTCATTTACCGCCTTGAGCAATTCGGGCGAAAGGCCGAGATCGGCGAAGTTCATGCAGGTGTCCGGCTGATGGGCCTGCGGCAGCGCAGTCCCGCCCGCGCGTTCGCCCGACGCTCGCGAAAAGTCAAGGTAAGCGGCTTATTTGCCGGCCTGCAACAGCTTGAACTCGTCGATCTGGCAACTGGCGCCCGAGCGGACGCGGATCGCGTCGCGGTCGGCGCAGATCATGCCGTCCTTGGAGGGGCGGACATAGAAACCGGAGTAGAAGTCGAGCGGCGTGCAGTCGCGGTCCAGCTTCGCGCGCACGCGCTTGCCGCCGACCAGCACCAGATCGACCTGCTTGCCAGCCGAGATCAGCGCGCCCGCCATGCCTTGCGCGGGCACGCATTTGGGTCCCTTCTTCTCCTTCCACTCGATCGGCTTGAGCGCCGGCGAGGTGGCAGCCGGCATGCGCGGTACGCGGATGACGATGCGCTGCTGGATGGAGAGTTGCGCCAGTTGCTCGCCGATCAAGGGACGCTCCTGAGCGACGGCACCCGGTGCCGCGGCGAGCGCAAGCAGCGTGACGAAGGAGCGGGCGTGCGGCATGGAGATCGGCGCAATAGCGACGGGCGTTGAACA
>NZ_JAQGLJ010000046.1 GCF_028292945.1 Sphingomonas bacterium
TCCGGCGTCGCTCGCCATGCAATCCGCCCGGATGGTCCCGTGGAAGCTCTAATTGGCTGGGCCGACTGACTGACCATTGCTGAAAGCGGCGCGCCACTTCGCCATCGTGCCCTTCCTGGTAAGCTGATCCTGATGCACGAGCAGCGCCGGACCGACGCGGATCGCGCGCGCCGAGCCGGCGCGAACGGCCAGTGCAGGCGGCGCGGCAACGTCGCGGCGGACGGGCGGCATGGAATGAAGGGCGAGCGCATGCTGTCCTTCCCTCGACAGCAGATAGTCCAGAAAGAGGCGCGCAGCGGACGGGTGCGCAGCGCGTGCCGGGATCACCGCGATGCGAGACATGATGAGCGTATAGTCGTGCGGCAGGACAAGGCCCAATTGCGGACTGCGCCGCATCTCGTCGGCGGCGTAGGATCCGACCACGTTGTAGCCGATCGCCGAACGGCCCGACGCGACGTCGGCGATGATTGCCTCCGTGGTGGTGAACAGTCGCGCGCGGGCGGCGCCAAGCGCACGGACGGTACGCCACAAGTCGCGCGTCGCTCCGGCATCTTGCAAGAGATACAGATAGCCGACCGCGGAACGCTGCGGGTCATAGGTCGCGACCCTGCCGCGAAGACGGACATCCGAGCGTCGCTCCAACAGCTGACGGAACTCCACGTGGCTGGTGGGAACAGAGGCGGGTGCGATCAGCCGTCGATTATAGATCATGACGATCGGCTCGGCGGTGATGCCCCAGGCCTCGTTCTTCCAGTTGGCCCATTCCGGAAGCGCCTCGCTCTCCGGCGAGGCGTAGCGCTGGGCGAAGCCGTCGTTCACCAGCTTGATCTGGAGGTCCATCGCCGAGCTCCACAACAGGTCCGCCGTCGGGCGCCCCTCCTCCAGGTCGGCCAGGAACTGCCGGTGAATTTCGCTGGAGGGCAGGTCGTGATAGGCCACGGCCACTCCGGGGTAGCGCCGGCGAAAGCCGGCGAGCAGTTCCTTCACCTGGCCTGCGTCCGTCGTCGACCAGATGTCGAGCCGCCTCTCCCTTCGGGCGGCAGCAATCACGTCCGCATAGCTTGCGTCGTAGCCGGCAGGCACTTCCGGATTGGGCCGCGGCGCGCATCCCGCCATTGCAGCGACAACGAGCATTGTCGCGAGTGACCGGGTCGCACGTGCGATCGACATGATCCACGTCATCTGACCATCTTCGACTGGACTTGCGCCCTGTCAATGCCGCAGATGACGCGGAGATTATGGCCCGTATCCTGCTGATCGAGGACGACCCCTCACTTGCGCGCGGCATCGCCGGCATGCTGCGCGTCACCGGCCACGTCATGGACATCGCCTCGGATGGCGAGACGGGGCTGATGATGTTGGATGGTGAGCCGTTTGCGCTCGTGATCCTGGACCTTGGGCTACCGGACATATCCGGCCTTGAGGTGCTGCGCCGCCTGCGACGCGCGGGAAACAAGACGCCGGTACTGGTCCTCACCGCGCGTGACGCCCTCGATGACAGAGTAGGCGGGCTCGACGCTGGCGCGGACGACTACCTTCTCAAGCCGTTTGAGCCGACAGAGCTCGAGGCACGCATCCGCGCATTGCTGCGCAGATCCGAGGGAGAGGCATCGCCGATCATCGCGGTTGGATCCTTGACGATCGACACTTCGCGGGGCGTGGCGACCATCAACGGGCGGCCGCTCGAGCTGCGGCGGCGCGAATGGGCCGTACTTGAAAGATTGGCTTTCCGTGCAGGCAAGGTAATCTCAAAGGAGCGGCTTAATTCCGAAGTATTTGGCTATGACGAACCGGTCGCGCCCAATGCGATCGAGGTGTATGTCGCGCGGCTTCGCCGGAAACTGGAACCCGACGGTCCCTCCATCCGCACGATCCGGGGGCTTGGCTACGTGCTGGATCCGTTGTGAGCGGCGCGACGCAACAACACGGGCAAGAAAGCCGGTCGTTGGCCGTTCGCCTGCTAGTCGGAATGGCATTACCCATGGTCGCGCTTGCAGTAATACTGGGTTTTGGCGGCGCTTGGGCAATCAGTGAGACCGTTGAAACGGTGAACGACCGCATCCTGAGCGCGGCGTCACGCGCGATGGCGGAGTCACTGTCGGTGGAGGATGGGGCTATTGCCCTGGAGCTATCGCCGGCGATCTTCGGCATGTTGGAGAGCACCGCGCGGGACAACGTCTATTACAGCGTGCGTCACCGCGGACGAGTGCTGACTGGCTATGCCGATCTCCCCAGCATCGCGCCGCCGGGATTGGCGGACACCGAAGTGGCATTCGGCACGGGACGCTATCTCGGACGCGACATCCGGATCGTTGCGGAGGCGCGCAGCCTCCCGCAGATCTCGGGGCCGGTACTGATCGAAGTGGCCGAGACGCTCGATACCCGGGAGCGCACCGCGAGGCAGATGCTTATTGCGCTCGCGCTGCTTGAAGCAGCTCTGGTTGGTGCGGCGGCCATCATGCTGCCGCTTGCCGTGCGTTGGGGTCTAGGCCCAGTGGCGCAGGTGCGCGACGAGATGGATCGCCGTGGGGCAGCCGACCTGACCCCGCTCTCACTGACTTCGGTGCCGCGCGAACTGCGCGACCTTGTCAGGGCGTTCAACGCTATGCTGGGACGTCTCGACGCGAGTGTAACCGGTATCCGTCGCTTCACGGCCGACGCCTCGCATCAGATGCGCACACCGCTGTCGATCCTGCGCACGCATGTGGAACTGCTGCGCCGGACGGCGCCCGGCAGTGCCGAGGCAACCGCCTCGATCGACGACATCGATCAGGCAAGCGAACGGCTCCGCCAGTTGCTCGTGCAGTTGCTGACGCTGGCGCGCGCCGACGCTGCCGGGCCCAGTACGGTCGCGCTGGTACCGACCGATCTCAACGAGGTCGCCGCCGCCGCCGCCAGCGAATGCGCTCTCGCCGCAGTGCGCGCGAACATAGAGCTGGTGTTTTCGCCCGCAACGCGACGTCCGGCGCTGATTCCAGGCAACGCTGCGCTTGCGGGCGAGCTCGTCTTGAACATCATCGACAACGCGATCCGCTACAACCGGGCCGGCGGCACCGTGACGGTGGAGGTGGGCCATCGGTCGATCGCGATCGAGGATGACGGCCCGGGGATCGCGCCTGAGGATCGGGAGCGCGCGTTTACGCGGTTCACGCGGCTCAATCGTGGTTCGGACGTGCCCGGGAGCGGGCTGGGGCTGCCCATTGCCCGTTCGCTGGCCGAGGCGATCGGCGCCGAGATCGAATTGCGTTCCCCCGCGAGTGGCAGGGGCTTGCGCGTGCTGGTGCGCTTCTAAGCCCCTGACAGTTGGATGACAGCTTCGCCCCGCTACATCGCTGCAACAGGCGTGGGTCGATGTGCATCGACGTGGGTCTGATCGGCGAGTCGGAGCCAACCGGCGGCCACCACGGGGAGTGATCATGCTGTCGTTTCTGGCCTTCGCGATGGTCGCGACATTCATGACGCTGATCATGACCAAGCGGCTGTCCGCGATCGTGGCGCTGATTCTGATTCCCGTGTTGTTCGCGCTGCTGGCGGGCGTCACGGCGGGCATCGACGTCACCGACCTCGGCAAGATGATGATGGACGGCGTGACGGAGCTCGCGCCGACGGGCGTGATGCTGGTCTTTGCGATCCTGTTCTTCGGGTTGATGATCGATGTCGGCCTGTTCGATCCGATGATCGCCGTGATTGTGAAGTTGGTGCATGGCGACCCGGTACGGATCCTGGTCGGAACTGCCGTCTTGGCATTGTTGGTGTCGCTCGACGGCGACGGCACCACCACCTACATGATCACCACGGCGGCGATGCTGCCGCTGTACCGCCACATGAAGATGGACGTTCGCATGCTGGCGTGCATCGTCATCATGGCCGGCGCGGTGATGAACATCCTGCCTTGGGGCGGCCCGACCGCGCGGGTGATGAGCGCGCTGAAGCTCGACGCCGGTCAGGTCTTCGTGCCGCTGATTCCGGCGATGGCGGCGACCGCCGGCTGGGTGCTGTTCGTCGCCTATCGGTTCGGGCTGCGCGAGCGGATGCGTCTCGCGAAACTGCCGGCCGACGCGATCGACGAGACGGCCAGCGCAAGCGAGATCATCGCCGAAGATGACAAAAGCCATGTTGAGGCGCGCAAGCCCAAGCTGTTCTGGTTCAACCTGGCGCTGACGGCCGGGCTGCTGGTCGCGCTGATCATGGGCTGGCTGCCGCTCGCGGTGCTGTTCATGCTCGCCTATGCGGTCGCTATCACCGTCAACTTTCCGTCGTTGCAAGCGCAGCGCGAGCGGCTGGCCGCACATGCCGGCAACGCGCTCGCGGTGGCCGGACTGGTGTTCGCAGCCGGCATCTTCACCGGCATCCTGTCGGGCACGAAGATGGTCGACGCCATGTCGGCGTCGGTGATCGCGGCGATCCCCCCCGCCTGGGGGCCCTACATGGCGCCGATAACCGCGCTGATCAGCGCCCCGTTCACCTTCTTCATCTCCAATGACGCGTTCTACTTCGGTATGCTGCCTATCCTGGCAGAGACCGGTGCCGCGTACGGTGTCAGCGCGGAGGCGATCGGCCGCGCATCGTTGGTTGGCCAGCAGGTCCACCTGCTCAGCCCGCTGGTCGCCTCGACCTATCTGCTGGTCGGGTTCGTCGGCATCGAGTTTGGCGAGCACCAGAGGTTCACGATGAAATGGGCACTGGGATCGTTCCTGGTGTTTTTCGCGGTGTCGCTGCTGCTCGGCATAATTCCGATCCGGGCTTAGGCACGTGCCGAAAAGAAACACTCGTAGAGAGAGGATGTCATGAGGAACGAAACATTGCGGCAAGTGCGACGGTGGCACCTGTACGTGGGCATGTTCTTTGCGCCGATGCTGCTGCTATTCGCGGTCAGCGGCGCGTTTCAGACTTTCCGCCTCAACGAACCCAAGGGGTGGGGCGGCCGCCCTCCGCAAGTCCTGGTGTGGATAGGTGCGATCCATAGGGATCAGACGCCGCCCGATCCGGTCGAGGTCGAGCAGCAGGCCGCTAAATACGCGGCATCGCTTCGCGCCGGCGGTGGCCCAAAAGCATCGCATACCGCGGTTCTGATCATGAAACTGTTCGTCGTACTCGTCTCGTTGGGCATGGCCGTGTCGATTGTTCTCGGCATGATCATCGCGTTCGCCAGCCGGGTGACGCGGCGGCCGGCCGCGATGGCCTTCGCGGCCGGTGCGGCGCTCCCGTTCGTGCTGATCCTCGCGCAAACATGAGCTCGCGCCCGGTCACCGGAGCGGGAGGCCCCTCCCGGAGCCGATGGCGGTGCGGCGGCGCTTTCGTCCGATCGATCGCAGGCCGGATCGGGTGAAAGCACCGTTGCCGCACTGGCCGGCGGTTGTCCTGACCTGCCTAGTGGCTCTGCCCTGCCCCGCGGCGGCGCAGCCGGTGGTGAAGCCGGCGCTGCTGGTGACGACCGACGCGCTGACGAACGTTGCGGGCGGGCTGGCACACGGTGGCGACGTCCTGACCAAGATCGACGCCTCGCTATCCTTCGATGGCTATCGAAGCGGTGCGCGCGGATGGACCGGACACGTCTCCGTCCAGCATGTCAGCGGCCGGTTCAGCGATCGCTTCGTCGGCGATGCGCAGGTCGTCAGCAATATCGAGGCGACCGGCGCGCTGCGGCTGTTCGAAGGTTGGGTCGGCTATGCCGCGAGCGACAGGCTGACATTCAAGGCTGGCCTCATCGACCTGAACTCGGAATTCGACCAGCAGGAAGCCGGCAAGCTGTTCCTGAATGCTTCGCACGGCATCGGTGCCGACTTCTCCCAGACCGGCGAGAACGGTCCGTCAATCTTCCCTACAGCGGCGGGCGCGGTGTTTGTCCGGTACGCGACGGGGAACTGGACGGTCCGGCTTGGTGCTTTCGACGGGGTTGCGGGCAGCCCCACCCACCCGCGCCGGACGGTGGCGAGCTTTCCGGGCAGACGCGGCGGGTTGCTGATCGGCGAGGTGGCGCGCGCGATCGGCAGAGGTCACGGGCAGATTGGGGTCTGGACCTACACGTCCCGCTTTGACCACCTCGATAAGGCCTCCAGATCACGCCGCGGCAATCATGGCGGCTATGCGCTGCTCCAACAGCGCATCCTCGATTTCAGCGACGAGCGCGGCATCGACCTGTGGGTTCGCGCCGGCGCCGCCAATCCCAAGATCAACACGATCGCCGTCTACGCAGGCGGTGGCATGGTCGCCGACCTGAAGCTTGTGCGGCTTGGCATCGGGGTCGCCCATGCGCGCACCGGCAGAACGGCGCGGATGCTCACCCCTCTCGAGCGTGCCGAGACCTCGACCGAGCTAACGGCCGCGTTCAGGCTTAACGATCACGTTCATGTGCAGCCTGAGCTGCAATGGATCGTCAACCCGTCCTGGCGGCAGGATCTCGGGGACGCGGTAGTCCTGGGCCTGCGCGTGATCCTAAGCTCGTTCGATACCTAACAAGGAAGTACCGGATTGTTTCGAACCAAATGGACTGGTCGGAGAGCGGAGCAGGCGTCGGGGACATACATGCCCGGCTCACGCACGCCCGCACTCCGTTGCGAAGAGCGGGATGCCTTGGGTCGGCAACGGATCATTGATCAGAAACGGACCGCGCACCGGGTGCCGAGGCGCTCGCCAGCGTCCCCTTCTATTGCCACCTTCATGTCCGGGTCCCGGCGGCGATCGTTGCCGGAGTGCTGCTGGGTCACTTTCCTCCATCATGCACCATTTGGGAACCGTCCACGGAGAGGCGGAGCCTGCGTCGGGAGGATGAAGGCAAGCTCATGATCATCATTCCAACCTCCGGAGCGCTTGCGCCGCCACCCGCGTCCAGGCCCTGGTACGCCCAGCTTTATCTCCAGGTGCTCGCCGCGATCGTCGCCGGTGTCCTGCTGGGCCATTTCGCGCCCGCCACTGGGGAGGCGCTCAAGCCGCTGGGCGATGCCTTCATCAAACTCGTGAAGATGGTCATCGCACCCGTCATCTTCCTGACGATCGTCACCGGCATCGCGGGCATGCGCGACCTAAAGTCGGTCGGGCGCGTAGCAGGCAAGGCATTCGCCTATTTTCTCTTCTTCTCGACGCTCGCGCTGATCATCGGCATGATCGTCGCCAACGTCGTGCGACCGGGCGCGGGGCTCAACATCGACCCGGCGACGCTCGATGGGTCCAAGGTAAGCGAATTCGCGGCCAAGGCGCACGATACGACGCTCACTGGTTTCCTGACCGGCATCATCCCGGACACGTTCCTGTCGTCGATGACCGAGGGTAACATTCTGCAGGTCCTGTTCGTGTCGATCATGTTCGGCGTGTCGCTCGCGCTGATCGGTGACCGTGGGGCCAAGGTGCTTGAGTTGCTGGACGACGTCTCGATCGCCTTCTTCAAGCTCGTCGGCATCGTGATGAAGGCGGCGCCAATCGGCGCATTCGGCGCGATGTCATTCACGATCGGCAAGTACGGCGTCGGCGCGCTCGCCAATCTGGCCTTCCTCGTCGGCACCTTCTACTTCACCTCGCTACTGTTCGTGATCGTCGTGCTGGGCGTTGTCGCCCGGCTCTGCGGCTTTTCGATCTTCAAGCTGATCGGCTATCTCAAGGCCGAGCTGCTGCTCGTACTCGGCACCTCGTCGTCCGAGAGCGCCTTGCCGAGCCTGATCGAGAAGATGGAGCGCGCGGGCTGCCCGAAGTCGATCGTCGGGCTGGTCGTTCCGACCGGCTACAGTTTCAACCTCGACGGCACCAACATCTACATGACCCTCGCGGCGCTGTTCATCGCCCAGGCGTGCAACGTCGACCTGACGCTGGGGCAACAGCTGTTGCTGCTCGGCGTCGCGATGCTGTCGTCCAAGGGCGCGGCGGGAGTGACCGGCGCGGGGTTCATCACGCTCGCCGCGACGCTGTCGATCGTGCCGTCGGTGCCGGTCGCGGGCATGGCGCTGATCCTCGGCATCGACCGGTTCATGTCGGAATGCCGCAGCCTGACCAACTTCATCGGCAACGCTGTGGCCACGGTGGTCGTCACGCGGTGGGAGGGCGCGCTTGATCGAGACCAATTCGACGCCGCGCTGGCCGGTCGGCTTGGCCCCGTTGAGGATCTGCCCAAAGGCGTCGTCGCCGCCGAATAGTCTCCCGTCCCCCAGGCCCGCAGGAGGGGATCATTGATCATGACATCGCGGCTTAAGTCTCATGCCGCGGATGCTGCCCCTGGTATACACCCCGACAGTCGGTGAGGGCTGCGAGCGGTTCAGCGAGATCTGGCGGCGACCGCGTGGGCTGTTCCTGAGCTATGCCAACCGCCACCGCATCGCCGGGATCGTGTCGAACCCTGCGCTTGTCTCACTTCAGCTTGCAGGCTCTTCAGTCGTCGCCTGCGGGAGAGCCCCTCCGTCACGCCGCTCGCGCCGCGCGCCACCTCCCTTCAACGGGGAGGATTTAACCCGAAAACCGCTCCCGCAACCCCAGCATCGCCAGCGCCGCCAGCGCCGCGCCGCCGCCCTTGTCCCCTCGCGCGGGGTCGGCACGTGCCAGCGCCTGCGCTTCGTTCTCCACCGTCAGCACGCCGTTGCCGACCGCGAGGCCGTCGAGCGTCAACGCCATGATCCCGCGCGCGCTCTCGCCCGCGACGACCTCGAAATGGTACGTCTCGCCGCGGATCACCACGCCAAGCGCGACATAGGCGTCGTACCGATCCGAATCGGCCGCCAGCGAGATCGCGCCGGGCAACTCCAGCGCGCCGGGCACCGTCACCACTTCGCAGCTATGCCCAGCCCCCTCGATCGCGGCGCGCGCGCCGGCGATCAGCAGGTCGTTGAGATGATCGTAGAACCGCGCCTCGGCGATCAGGATATGGGCCATGTGTTCCTCCTAGATCCTCCCCGTGTACGGGGAGGGGTACTGCTCGCCGAAGGCGGGTGGTGGAGGGGGCTCTCCACGCGTGCCGCCCTCGATCGAGAAGCCCCTCCGTCACACGGCTTACGCCGCGCGCCACCTCCCCGCAAACGGGGAGGATCTAGCCGATCGCCCGCTCACCCACGATGCTCAAGCCATACCCGTCCAGCCCCACCAGCGTGTGGTGCGTGTTGGTGAGCAGCACCATCTCCTCCACCCCCAGCTCGGTCAGGATCATCGCGCCGACGCCATAGTCGCGCAGCTCCTCCATGTCCGGTTTGCGCGTACCCGCCTTGGCCTGCAGCGCGACGGTGAACTGGTCCGCGCGCGGGCGATTGATGACCACGATGACGCCCGCCCCTTCCGCGCCGATGATCTCCATCGACCGGTGCAACAGGTCGCCGCGCTCACCCTCCTCGCCGAAGATGTCGGCAAAGGTCGACAGCGCGTGCATCCGCACCAGCGTCGGCTTGCTCGGGTCGACGCGCCCCTTGACCAGCGCGATCTGTTCGGAGCCGGTCGCCTTGTTCCAGAAGGTCAGCGCGGTCCACTCGCCGCCCCAGCGGCTGGTGAACTTCGCCTCCGCGCGCTTCTCGACCAGGTGGTCGTAGCGGCGGCGATAGGCGATCAGGTCGCGGATCGTGCCGATCTTGAGATTGTGGAGCTGGGCGAAGGCGACGAGGTCGTCCAGCCGCGCCATCGTGCCGTCCTCGTTCATGATCTCGCAGATCACGCCCGAGGGATTTAGTCCGGCGAGCCGCGACACATCCACCGCCGCCTCGGTATGCCCGGTCCGCACCAGCACGCCGCCGTCGCGCGCGACCAGCGGAAAGACATGGCCGGGCGTCACGATCTCGTCGCGACCCTTGCCCGCGTCGATCGCCACCGCGACCGTACGCGCGCGATCGGCGGCGGAGATGCCCGTCGTCACGCCATCGCGTGCCTCGATGCTGGTCGTGAACGCAGTCTCGAACTGCGTGCCGTTGTTGCGGCTCATCAGCTCCAGCCCGAGCTCCTCGACCCGCTTCTTCGTGAGCGCCAGGCAGATCAGCCCGCGGCCGTGCTTGGCCATGAAGTTGATCTTCTCAGGGGTGGCCATCTGCGCGGGGATGACCAGATCGCCCTCGTTCTCGCGATCCTCGTCATCGACCAGGATGAACATGCGGCCGTTCTTGGCCTCGTCGATGATCTCCTCGGGCGACGACAGGAAGCCGTGGCGCAGACGCGAAAGCTCAATCGGTTTTGCGGGCACGATAGGCCTCCATGCGTTGCAGATAGCGCGCGAGCACGTCGATTTCGATGTTGACCGCCTGCCCGGCTTCCAGCTCGCCCAGCGTGGTCATCGCCTGCGTGTGCGGAATGACGTTGATCGAGAAATGAGTGCCGTCATCGCCGTCACGGACTTCGTTGACCGTCAGCGACACGCCGTCGACGGTGACCGAACCCTTGGGCGCAATGAACGGGGCGAGTTCACGCGGCAGCCGGATGCCGATGCGCCGCGAGTCCCCCTCCGGGCAGACACCCACGACATCCCCGACGCCGTCGACATGACCGGTGACGATATGCCCGCCCAGCTCGTCGCCGACCTTCAGCGCGCGCTCCAGGTTCAGCCGCTTGCCCTCGCTCCACTGTCCCTGCGCGGTGCGGGACAGCGTCTCGCCGGACACATCGACCGCGAACCATTGCGGGCCCCCAGGACCGGATTTGTCGACAACGGTCAGGCACACGCCCGAACAGCTGATCGACGCGCCGAGATCGACGGTGGCGGTGTCGTAGGCGGTGGCGACCACGACGCGCGTATCGCCGCGCGTCTCCACCGAGCGGATATGGCCTATGTCGGAGACGATTCCGGTGAACATCGGTTGCGCATGTAGACCTCCAGCCGGTCCGCGCCAAGCTGACGCTCGTCGAGCAATCGCCAGCGCCCATGCGCCTCGCCCAGCGACCCAAGCCCGATGTCGCCGATCGCCGCCAGCCCGCCGCCGATCAGCACCGGCGCACGATACAGCAGCAACCGGTCGACCAGGTCCGCGCGCAGGAACGCGGCTGCGGTCCGTGCTCCGCCCTCGACGAGCAGGTGATCGCCGGGCAGCGTCGCGACCTGAGTTGGATCGCTTATCCAGAGTACTTCGTCACCCCCGACCCGATCCGGGGTCCAGCGCGGTTCCGCGCGCAACGCGTCCTCGTTGAGCACCGCGCCTGCATCGGGCCTGGATGCCGGGTCAGGCCCGGCATGACGAGACGACGACAGCACCACCCGCCGGGGCGACCGTCCCTCCAGCCCCGCCAGCCGCACGTCCAGCGCCGGCGCATCCGCCTCCCACGTCCCCCGCCCGACCAGGATCGCCTCGTGCCGGCTCCGCTCCCCATGCGCGTGCGCCCGCGCCTCCGGTCCCGTGATCCACCGGCTCTCGCCCGACGCCATCGCGATGCAGCCATCCAGCGACGTCGCCAGCTTGCACGTCACGAACGGCCGCCCCAGCGCCTGCCGGGTCAGGAACCCCGCCATGCTCCGCGCCGCGTCCTCCGCGCGCACGCCCGCGACGACCTCGACGCTCGCGTCGCGCAGCCGCGCCATGCCGGACCCATCGGTGCGCGCGTCGGGATCGCGCATCGCGACGACGACGCGCGCCACGCCAGCGTCGATCAGCAGGTCGGCGCACGCCGGCCCGCGCGCGGAGCGATGCGCGCACGGCTCCAGCGTCGTGTAGACCGTGGCTCCCCGCGCCGCCGCGCCGGCCTGATCCAGCGCCATCGCCTCGGCATGCGGCCGCCCCCCCGGCTGGGTCCAACCGCGTCCGACGACGGTCGCGTCGCGCACGATCACGCACCCGACACCGGGATTGGGCGCCGTTGTCCCCCGCCCCCGCTCCGCCAGCGCGAGGGCCACGCCCATCCAGCGGTGGTCATGGGGCTTCAACATGGCGAAGGACTTAGCGCAACGATCGGAAGAACCGAACCCGTCTCCGGCGACCTGCCCTCCCCGGCGGATCCCCGCGACGGCTTCTCCCTTCCCCGGCGTAAGCGGGGGCCCAGTCGGCCATGCCGGACACAATCAAGCCACCGCAGTGCCGAGCCAATAGCTATCCCGCGCCTGGAGAGTGAAGCCCTCCCCCAGACCATTGCGCAGCTTTCCCCCCGGCGCGGCCGACCGGGCCCCGGCTTCCGCCGGGGAAGGCGGGTAGCAGCTCGGCTCGGTGTCCAATCTCAAGTCGCGGCGGATGCAGCACCCGGCGATGTGAGCCGTCCGCGCATGCCGGTGTGGATCGTCGCTGCGCTACGCTCCCTCACCCGCTGCGCGTCAGATCCCGTATTTCTTCAGCTTGTCGTCGATCTTCTTGAACTTCAGCCGCTGCTCTTCCTGCAGCCGCTTCTCCTCGGCGATGCGGCGCGTCTGTTCGATGCCGTCGATCTTCTGCTGCGCGACGATTTCGGCATCCGTGCGGTCCAGCCGCCATTGCTGCACATAGATGATCTCGCGCTTATACTCCTTTTCGCGATAGCTTTCGACATACAGCGCCCACAGCGTCAGCGCGGTGGTGGCCAGCGCCAGCAGCAGGAACAGCAACTGGTGCGGCTCGCCCAGCTTCCCGAAGAAATAGCGGACATCGGCCCACGCCCCGCCCGGCTGGATCTTCTTGAGCGTTTTCGGGATCATGAGAAGTAGATAATGCCGCTTGCGGCGGTCCGCTACCCTTCCCTCTCCCGCAAGCGGGAGAGGGACAGCCGCCAAAGGCGGCAGGGTGAGGGTCCGCGCCGCCTACCTTTCGCCGTCGATCCGGAACCGCACCGTCATGGTCTTCCAGCTCTCGTAAGCGACCCCGTCGCGCGTCGCCGGCGTGAACCGCCACTTCGTCAGCGCGCGGCTCTCCGTCGCACGCCAGAACGCGTCGCTGGGCGCGGTCAGCCGCTCCACCTGTCGCACGCGCCCGTCGCTGCCGATCAGCACGCGCAGCGTCACCACGCCCTCGTTGCCCGCGCGCTGCTCGGTGGCAGGGTAGATCGGCTGGAAGTCGCGCGCGTAGCGCGGGTCGACGCCCGCCCCCGTCAACACCGCAGGCGTCGGCACCGGCTTGGGCGGTTCGATCACCGCGCTGCCCGTGCCCTCGATGATGCCGGGTTCGAAGGTCGCGACGGGATCGGCCGGCTTGAACACCGGCTGCTCGGTCTGGGTCGGCACCGGCACGCGCGGCTCGACGACGACGGGGGTGCGGGCTTTCGGCTCGACCTCGGGCTTCGGCTTGGGGTGGGGCGGCGGTGGCGGCGTCTCCGGTGGTACCGTGTACGTCTGCAAGGGCGGGTCGGCTTTATCGATTTCCGTGATGACCGTGCCAGCCAGCAACGCCGCGGCGATCAACCCGCCGACGATGCTTACCGACAGGCTGAGGCTAGCGGGGTCGAGCTTTCCGGACTGATAGCGATTCGCGTACATCCTCTTGTCTCCTGTGACGAAGGGTCCCCGCATCGGATCTGCCGCCCGACTCAGGTAACACTATAACATCACAGCTTGAGAACGGTTGCAAGCGCCGTCGTCAGCTCAGCCGCGCCACCGCCCGCTCGCGTCCGATCAGTGGCAACAGCGCCGCCATGTCCGGCCCGTGGTCCATTCCCGTCAACGCGCGCCGCAGCGGCAGGAACAATGCCTTGCCCTTGCGCCCGGTCCGCTCCTTCAACGCGGCGGTCAGCGCATGCCACGGGTCGCCCTCCCACGGCATCGCCGCCGCGACCTCGGCCGCCATCGCCAAATACTCGCGGTCCTCCTCGACGGCCGCGACCGGCCCCTCGATCACCCGCCACCAGACCGCCGCATCCGCGACCCGCTCCAGATTGGGCCTGACCGCGTCCCACGCCGCCTCGCCCATCCCCGCCGGCAGCCGCTCCGCGACATCGCCAAAGCTCAGCTGATGCACGACCCGCGCATTGACCTGCGCCAGTTCCGCTTCGTCGAACTTAGCCGGCGCCCGCCCCAACTTAGCGAAGGCAAAACCATCGACCAACGGGCCAATTTCGACCAGCGGCTCCACCGCATCGCTCGTCCCCAACCGCGCCAGCAACGCCCGCAACGCCGCCGGCTCGATCCCAGCATCACGGAAATGCTCGACCCCCAGCGATCCCAGCCGCTTCGACAACTTGCCCTCCGACCCGGTCAGCAGCGCCGCATGCGCGAAGCGGGGCGGCGTCGCGCCCATCGCCTCGAACATCTGCAGCTGCAGGGCCGTGTTCGACACATGATCCTCGCCGCGCAGCACATGCGTGATGCCCAGCTCCACATCGTCGATAGCCGACGGCAGCATGTACAGCCACGACCCATCCGCGCGTCGCACCACCGGATCGCTCATCGTCGCCGGATCGAACAGCTGCAAGCCCCGGATCAGGTCGTCCCATTGCAGCGCGCGGCCGTGATCGAGCCGAAAACGCCAGTGCGGCTTCACACCGTCCGCCTCCAGCCGCGCCCGCTCGCCATCGCCCAATGCCAACGCCGCGCGATCGTAGATCGGTGGCAGCCCGCGCCCCAGCAGCACCTTGCGCCGAAGGTCCAACTCCTGCGCGCTTTCATATGCGGGGTAGATGCGCCCTGCCTCGACCAACGCGGCAAAGCGCGCTTCGTACCGATCGAACCGTGCCGACTGCCGCTCCTCCGCATCAGGCACGATCCCGAACCAGGCGAGATCGTCCCGGATCGCGTCGGCGTATCGCGCCTCTGACCGCTCTTGATCGGTATCGTCGAGGCGCAGGAGGAAACGGCCGCCCTGCTGACGGGCGAACAGCCAGTTCCGCAACGCCTGTTGCAGATTGCCGACATGCAGCCGCCCGGTGGGCGACGGCGCGAAACGGGTCACGACGGTCATGGCCCGGCGCTAGAACGTCAGGCGTAGGCGCGCCAGAAAAACACGGCCGTGGTGACGCCGGTGACCAGCAGCGTCCATGCGCGAACCGCGCGCGCCGGCAGCCGCTTTCCCACCTTCGCCCCGACCCAGCCACCCGCGATCGCGCCGAGCAGCATCGGGACGCACGCCGCCCAAGCCACCAGCCCGAACGCGACGAACACCCCCGCTGCAGCAAGGTTCGCGATCCCCAGCATCGTTACGCGTGGCGCGAACAGTGCGCGCGGGCTCACCCCGGCGAGCAGCCCATAGACAGCTGTGGTCATCAAACCGACGCCGCCACCAAAATAGCCGCCATAGACGCCCAGAAGCGCCTGTGCGCCGATCAGCGTCGGTCGGCCGATCGTCACGCGATCGTGCAGCCAGTCCGTCGCGTGTTTGCCGAAAGCGATGATAACGAACGCGAACAACAGCAGCCAGGGGATGATCAGGTCGAACGCGCGCGTCGGCGTCGCCACCAGCAGCAGGCTGCCGACTAGCGCCGACGCGAAGGTGATGGCGCCCAGCAGCCGCCAGTCCACGCCACCGACCGGCCCCAGTTCGTCGCGAAACGCCCAGGCGCTGGTCGCAGCCCCAGGCAACAGCGCGACGTTGGAGGTCGCATTGGCGACGTTTGCCGGCAGCCCCAAGGCAATCAGGGCGGGCAGCGTCGCGAAGGTACCGCCGCCCGCGAGCGCGTTCATTGCCCCGCCTACCAGCCCGGCGGCGAGGGGAAGGGTGATCGTCATGGGGTCCATCGCAGGACATTAGCGTCTCGCGCGCGCCACGGCCAACAGCGCGCATTTCGGTGTCCTACAAGGCGGCGGCTGTGCCATCACCCGCCCATTGGCTAGCCCCGTTATTTAACGATGACGAACACCGACCGCGCCGGCACACGCGAAATGTGTTCCGGGCATGAGTCCGGCATCCGTGAATCAATCGTGTTTGCGACACCTTTGGGAACTTTGAATGTCCAAAGCGTCGCTCGCGGCAAATGCGTCGCGTGCGGGATCGGAATGAGGGTTATTTCCCCTGCGCGCGCCACTTAGCAATAGTTCGCGCGATGATCTGATCCTCGCCGCCGGTCTCGCGCCAGAGCTGCGAGAAGAGTGGATCGCCCGAGGCGGGACGCTTCTCCTCCGCCAGCCCGTCGAAGCAGACGCGGATCGGGATGGTGACGCCTTCTCCGCAGATGATGCACTCGCGGTTGCGCAGCGCTGGGATCGAATCGAGGAAACCGCGCGCACCTTCTGGCATTGCGGCGCGGACGAAGGCCTGGTCGCGGTCGTTGTTGAGGCGCATCGCGATGATCGTGCCGCATTGCGACAGCACGCCCTCCGCCAGATCGGATGGCCGCTGCGTGATCAGCCCGAGCGAGACGCCGTATTTGCGCCCCTCCTTCGCGATCCGGCCAAGGATGCGGCCGACCGAACTGGCGTTGTCGTTGCCCGCAGGAATATACCGGTGCGCCTCCTCGCAGACGAGCAGGATCGGGCGCTTGGGCTCGTTGCGGCTCCAGATCGCGAAGTCGAACGTCATGCGGCTGAGCACCGCGACCACCACGGCGGTGATATCCGACGGCACGCCCGACACGTCGACGATCGAGATCGGCTTGCCGTCGCCGGGCAGCCGGAAGATGCGTGCAAGAAAGCTTGCCATGGTATCGGCGACCAGCATGCCGGAGAACATGAACCCGTAGCGCGGATCGGCCTTGATCTCGTCAATCTTGGTTCTCAGACGCAGGTAAGGCGCGGTGTCGCCCGCCCGATCCATCTTGCCCATTTCCAGCCCAATCAGGTTGGTAAGGTCGGACAGCATGTACGGGATCGGCGCATCGACCGTCAGCTTGGCGATCTCCTGACCCAACCGGCTCTTGTGCTTGGCCATCAGCAGGCATTTGGCGAGGATGTCGGCATCGATCTGCCGCTCGGACCCGCTGGTGGTAAGGAAGACCTCGCAATGCTCCTCGAAGTTCATCAACCAATAGGGCAATTGAAGGTTGTTGACGTCAAACAGCGCACCATTGCCCTTGAACGCGGCGGAATATTCGCCGTGCGGGTCGATCATGATGATGTGGCCCTGCGGCGCGAGCTCGCAAATCCGATGCAGGATCAACGCGGCACTGGTCGACTTACCCGTGCCGGTCGAGCCGACCAGCGCGAAATGCTTGCCCAACATGGCGTCGACGTAGAGCGCGGCGCGGATGTCGCGCGTCGGGTACACCGTGCCGACGCTGATATGCGCGCGATCGTCGGCGGCATAGACCTGCTTCAGATCCGCCGTGGTGACCGGGTACACCTCTGCGCCCGGGGTGGGGTAGCGGGTCACGCCGCGGCGGAAATTGTAGAGCTTGCCGGTCAGCCGCTCCTCGTCCCCTTCGCCCAGAAAATCGATCTCGGCGGCGATCATTGTGCCGCTCGTGTCCTGCAGCCTTAGCGAGCGCACATTGGCGACGATCCACGCCGCGCCGACGCGCATCTTGACCTGCCCCCCTACCTGGCCGGCGCTCGCGACGACCGGGTCGACGTCGTTTGCGCCGGCCGCAAGCGAAGCACGGTCGAGCAGGATGGTGCTCGCCGAACCCGCGATTGACAACACCGCCCCTACCGCTTGCGTCAACGACGGTGGCGGCACCGATTCCAATGGCGAGAAGCGCGGCATTTCAGTCATGGTCGGGTCAGCCTGGGAAACACGAATGTCGGCCTAACGAAGTGACGTTAAGAACCCGTAAGGCAGTCGCTTTTTTTGCATCTCTCTCTGCTTGCGCCGTTGGCGAGCTTGAACGATGAAGACGGCATCGATGTCGGACGACGACATGCGGCGGGGGCGCTGGAAGTGATCGACACGGTGGCGCGCGAGTTGATGCTTTTTGCCGCGGTCGGACTACTGATCGGGGGGCTTGACGACGTAGCGGTCGACCTTGTGTTCTGGACCCGTCGCCTGCTTCGCGCACGGCGACCGCTCACACTCGCCACGCTGCCCGGCGCGCCACCGATGCGGTTCGCCATCTTGGTGCCGACCTGGGACGAAGCGCCGGTGATCGGCGCGATGCTGGCGACCATGCTGCAGCGGTTCGGGCCAGGTGATTACCGCGTCTTCGTGGGCGTCTACCCCAACGACCTCGCCACCGCCGCCGCCGTTCGCATGGTTACGGACGAACGGGTCAATACCGTGGTCGGCGCGCGCTCTGGCCCCACAACGAAGGCGGCCAATCTCAACCAGATCTGGCGCGCGTTGATCGACAACTGGGACCCCGACGCGGTTATCATCCACGATGCGGAAGATTTGGTCCAC
>NZ_JAQGLJ010000079.1 GCF_028292945.1 Sphingomonas bacterium
GGTGACGTTTGGATGGAGGCGCTCGACGCCCGCGCAAGATGTCACATGCCTATAGCCTTAACGTGTTCGAACAGGTGATTGAAGACCTTCGTGTCCGCTTTTTGGCCGTGTTCGACGACCTTCACATGGACTTGCTTGGTAAGGTGGTCGGTGAGCGCTAATGGACGCTCATGTACTCGACAGTAGACGGCGAGAAATATTGAGGAGTATTCTTGCCGCGTATTCTCACCAAATTGACAAGGTAGCTGTATTCGGGTCGCATGCGACTGGCCGTGCGCGGGCGAACTCTGATATAGACCTAGTGATCTACGGTAAGTTGCCTGATGGTGCGCTGGAACGGCTCTGGACGCACTTTGATGATAGTAACTTGCCGGTGAAGGTCGACATCGTGGCGTATGATGCCGATCTATATCCGCCTCTGAAGCGTCATATCGACACCGTTGCGGTGACCCTTTTCACCCGCGATGACCTGCTCCCAGCGCGCTCCGCGCACGCTGCTTGAAGCGCGCACTCCTCCTCATTTTCACGCTGACCTGCGTGCTTGGCCTAGTTGCATACACTACCGAGCCACCCCGTCTGCTCAGCTGGGCCGATCGCGTTGCGGGCGGGGGCAGGGGCGTATCGCTGGTCGCCGATGACGTTCCATTCGGAACCGCCGGTCAGACACTCAACATCTGGGCACCCGCTACTCCGACGGCCAAGCCGCGCCCCGTGCTCGTCTTCTTCCACGGCGGTGGCTGGGTGCATGGCGACCGTCGCGCCTACGACTTCGCGGCGCGGGCGTTCGCGGCGGCCGGGTACGTCGTCGTCGTGCCGGACTATCGCAAGGTCCCCGGCGTCCGCTTCCCCGCCTTCGTGCAGGACGGGGCGCAGGCGGTGAGATGGGTGCGGGACAACATCGCTCGCAATGGCGGTGACCCGAAGCGGATCGCGCTCGCCGGTCACTCCGCCGGCGCGCATACCGTCGCCATGCTGGCGCTCGACCGGCGCTGGCTGCAGGCGGAGGGCGTCGAGCCGGCGATCGTGCGCGCGGGCATCCCGATGTGCGGGCCGTACGACTTCTACCCTTTCACCAAGAGGCGCGCGATCGATGCGATGGCCGGCGTGCGCGATCCGCGGTTCACGCAGCCGATCGCGTTCGCGCGCGCCGATGCGCCACCTCTCCTGCTGCTGTCGGCAGGCCAGGACGTGCAGGTCGGCGCGCACAATGCGGTCAACCTCGCCAGGCGCCTGAAGTCGGTCGGCGCTCCCGTGCGCCATCGCGACTATCCGGCGCTGAGCCACGAGGAGGTGGTGATGTCCCTTTCCGTGCCGTTCCGCGACAAAGGCCCTGTGCTCGCCGAGTCGCTGGCGTTCCTCAAACAGGCGGGAGTGACGCCATGACCTACAAGATCGAGGAACTGGCCTGGGACGAGCAGGCGATCGGCGCGATCGACCTGCCCAAGAAGCGTCTGGAGATGGTCTGGGGGTTCGGCTCGGGCCTCACCCACCGCGTCGGCGACCCGGCCGGGCGCGTCTGGGCGATCGGCGATCGCGGGCCGAACCTGAAGGTCGAGGTCGCGATCGAGGAATATGGCGTCCAGACGCTGGACGCGCATGTCGCGGCCGACGGAGCGAAGGTCATGCCGCGCCTCGATGCAGGCCCGGTGCTCGCCGAGCTTCAGGTCCATGCCGACCGCGTCGAGCTGGTCCGCATCCTCCCGCTCGCCGGCGGCGACGGACGGACGCTGACCGGGCTGCCCCCGCCCGGCAGCGAGCATGCACAGCTTGAGCCGGTCATCGACATCGGTGGCAATGTGATCGGATCGGACCCGTCCGGGGTCGACAGCGAGGGCGTGGTGGCGTTGGCGGACGGCGGCTTCGTCATCGGCGACGAATATGGCCCCTCGCTGCTGCACGTCGACAAGCGCGGGGTGGCGCTGGAGCGCTGGGTCCCGGCGGGCTGCGCGGACGGCTATGCCGGTGCGAGCTATCCGATCCGCGAGACGCTGCCCGCCATCGCCGCCAAGCGGCGCCTCAACCGCGGGGTCGAGGCGCTGGCGCTATGGGGCAAGAAGAAGCTGGTGATGATGTTCCAGAGTCCGCTCGCCAACCCGTCCGCCAAGACCAGCAAGCGCGCCGATCACGTTCGGTTGTGGTCGATGGATGCCAAGACCGGCGCAGTGGACGCGGAGTGGC
This sequence comes from Sphingomonas bacterium, assembly GCF_028292945.1. Lineage (GTDB taxonomy): Bacteria > Pseudomonadota > Alphaproteobacteria > Sphingomonadales > Sphingomonadaceae > Sphingomonas. The sequence goes on from NZ_JAQGLJ010000079.1 coordinate 2,179, forward strand.
TCTACCCGCTCGAGCCGATCGACAGTTTCAAGCGCGACGCGAGCGCGGCACCCGGCCCCGGCAAGCGCAAGGTGAGCGAGATCACCGCGCTCGGCGGCGATCGCTTCCTGGTGCTGGAGCGGGTTTCGCAATCGACCAAGTTCTTCCTGATCACCCTGGGGAACGCGGGCGGCGACGTCGACACGGCAGAGCCGACGCTGGAAGAGCGTAGCGGCAAGGGCGAGGCGCTGGTGTCGCTGGCGAAGACGCTGGTGCTCGACACCGACGAGCACCCGGAGATCGGCGCCGATCTGGAGGGCGCGACGCTGCTGTCCCCGGCCGAGCTGCTGCTCGTCAACGACAATGATTTCGGCGTCGAAGGGGCGCGCACCCGGTTCTGGCGGGTAACGTTCGACGCGCCGCTCTGAAGCCCTTCGCGGCGGCGGCGATCGGGGGTAAGGCGGACGCCATGGCCCGACCCCGCACGCTGTACGAGAAGATCTGGGACGCGCACGTCGTCGAGACTCGCGACGACGGCACCTGCCTCATCTATATCGACCGTCACCTCGTGCACGAGGTGACGAGTCCGCAGGCGTTCGAGGGCCTGCGCGCCGCCGGTCGCGCCGTGCGTCGGCCGGAGCTGACGCTCGCCGTCCCCGATCACAATCTGCCCACCACGGCGCGGCGTGACGCGGCGGGACGCGAGCTGCCGATCGCCGATCCCGAAAGCGCCAATCAGCTGGCGACCCTGCGCGCCAACGTCGCCGAGTTCGGCGTGCCGTACATCGACGCGCTCGCGGCCGAGCAGGGTATCGTCCATGTCGTCGGGCCGGAGCTGGGCTTCACGCTGCCGGGCACCACGCTGGTATGCGGCGACAGCCACACCAGCGCTCACGGCGCACTGGGCGCGCTCGCCTTCGGGATCGGCACCAGCGAGGTCGAGCATGTGCTCGCCACGCAATGTCTGCTGCTCCAGCGTGCAAAGACGATGGAGGTGCGCGTCGACGGCACGCTCGGGTTCGGGGTGTCGGCCAAGGACGTCATCCTCGCCATCATCGGTCGCATCGGCGCGGCCGGCGGAACCGGGCACGTCATCGAATACACTGGCGAGGTGATCCGCGCGTTGTCGATCGAAGGGCGGCTGACGATCGCCAATATGAGCATCGAGGCGGGCGCGCGCGCCGGGCTGGTCGCGCCCGACGAGACGACGTTCGCCTATCTGCGTGGCCGACCGATGGCGCCTGCGGGCGAGGCGTGGGATCAGGCGGTCGCCTCGTGGCGTACGCTGCCGACCGATGCCGGCGCTCGCTACGACAAGAGCGTCACGCTGCACGCGACGGACATCGCGCCCGCGCTGACCTGGGGCACGAGCCCGGAGGACGTGGTGTCGATCACCGGCGTCGTGCCCGAGCCGGACAGCTTCGCCGATCCATCCAAGCAGGCCGCCGCGCGCAAATCGCTCGATTACATGGGCCTGACCCCCGGCACGCGGATGCAGGACGTGCCCGTCCAGCACGTCTTCATCGGCAGCTGCACCAACAGCCGCATCGAGGACCTACGCGCCGCCGCCGCGGTCGCCGACGGCCGCCGCGTCGCCGCTGGTGTGCGCGCGCTGGTAGTGCCCGGCTCGGGGCTGGTGAAGCGGCAGGCCGAGGCGGAGGGGTTGGACCGCATTTTCGTGAGCGCCGGCTTCGAATGGCGCGAGCCGGGCTGCTCGATGTGCCTCGCGATGAACCCGGACAAGGTACCGCCAGGCGAACGCTGCGCGTCGACGTCGAACCGCAACTTCGTCGGCCGACAGGGGCCGGGGTCGCGCACCCACCTGCTATCGCCCGCCATGGCGGCGGCGGCGGCGGTGACCGGGCGCTTGTCCGACGTGAGAGATCTGATGGGGGAAAGAGCATGAAGAAGCTTCTGATCGCGACGGCGCTGATGGCCGTGACCGGCTCGGCCGCTTCGGCACAGCCCGCGGCATCCAAGGTCTCGATCACCCGCCTGGACTGCGGCACGGTCGCCGCGAACAACCTCAACCTGTTCTCCGATACCGACGCCTATGTCGGCAAGAGCAAGCGACTGGTCGTTGGCTGCTACCTGATCCGTCACGCCGACAAGGTGATGCTGTGGGACGCCGGCCTGCCTGCGGCGATCAAGGGCAAGCCGATCGATCCCAAGCTGCCGATGGACGCAACGGTGACGCGCACGATCCCCGAGCAGCTCGCCGCGCTGGGCATCAAGCCCGAGCAGGTCACGATTGTCGGCATCAGTCACTACCACTTTGATCACACCGGCCAGGCGGCGAGCTTTCCCGGCGCGACGCTGCTGATCGGCGCGAACGACTGGGCGGCGGTCAGCGCAAAGCCGCCGGCGCCCGGGATCAACGCCGCGCCGCTGCAGCCCTGGATCGGCGGCGGGGCGAAGGTCGACCCGGTCACCGGCGACCGCGACGTGTTCGGCGACGGCAGCGTGCGGATGATCGACATGCCCGGCCATACCCCCGGCCACCATTCTCTGCTCGTCCGGCTGAAGGGCCGCTCCGTCCTGTTGACCGGTGACGTCGCCCATTTCACGGAAAACTATGCGGCCGACGGGGTACCCAGCTTCAACACCAACCGCGCCGACACGCTCGCGTCGCTGGATCGATTCAAGAAAATGGCCGCGAACCTGAACGCGACGGTGATCATCCAGCACGAGCCGGCGGACGTGGCGAAGCTGCCGGCGTTCCCGGCGGCGGCGGAGTAGGGGGTTGAGAAGGTCATCGCTCCTGGCCGTTCCGCTGCGTCAGCCTGCGGACGTCGCACCCCACCTCGGCAAGCCAACGCACTGGAAACAGGGACGCTCGGCAAAAGCGCTGGCGGATGCTTGGTTTGCGGCGAACGGTATTCGGCCAGCGGTTCGCGATGTGATCGCCACAAGTGATTATCTGGCGGGCGCCGAGTTCCTGGATGGTTGGCTCGAACGTGAGACCGATTTGCGTGACGGGCGCGCGACGCCGTCGCAGACGGACCTGCTCGGGTTGATCGGGGGAGGCGACAAGCTCGGCGTGCTCGGAGTCGAAGCGAAGGTTGACGAGAGCTTCGGTCCGTTGGTGTCGGAATGGCTGAAAGACGCGGGTTCAGGCAAGCTGCAGCGACTCCGCCATCTTTGCACTCTCCTCAACCTTGAGCCTGATCGGATTGGTTCCCTACGCTATCAGTTGCTGCATCGCACGGCCGCGACCCTGCTGGAGGCCAGGCGTTTCCTTACCGACATCGCAGTGCTGATCGTTCAGAGTTTCTGCGCGCAGGCCACGGGCTTCAAGGATTGCGTCGCGTTCTTCGAGAGTATCGGGATGCCGGGATCGGCCGCGGGAGAACTGATCGGTGCGCGCCGGTTTGGAACCGTCGACCTCTGGGTCGGATGGGCCAGCGACACGCCTATTCCAGACAAGAACAGGTGGGAGGACTCCTTCGCAGAGGTCGGAGTGGATTTACCGCGCGATCAGCCGCATGCCGTTGGAGCGGAAATGACGGTCGTTTCGGCATGACCCCCGTCACCACCGTCCAGGGCACTGCCTACCCATGGGGGCAGAAGAATGTCGATACCGACGTCATCATCCCCGCGCACTGGCTCAAGACCACCACGCGCGCCGGGCTGGGGCGGGGTGCGTTCGAGACGGTGCGGGCGGAGCCGGGCAATCTGTTCGACGATCCCCGCTATGCCGGCGCGCCGATCCTGATCGCGGGCGACAATTTCGGCTGTGGGTCCAGTCGCGAACATGCCGCCTGGGCGTTGACCGACATGGGCATCACCGCCGTCATCGCGCCGAGCTTTTCCGACATCTTCTCCGGTAACGCGGTCAAGAACGGCATCGTGCCCGTCGTGCTGCCGCAGGAGGCGATCGACCGGCTGCTGGCGGTCGCGCAGGACCAGCCGATTACGATCGACCTGGAGACGATGACCGTCACCACGCCGTATCAGGACCGCTTCTCCTTCGAACTGGACCCGTTCCGCCGCCGCTGCCTGATGGAAGGGCTGGACGAGATCGGCCTCACGCTGGCAAGGACCGCGCAAATCAGCGGCTTCGAGGCGACAGTCGCCGCCGAGCGCCCATGGTTAGCGAGGGAGAGAGCGGATGCGGGCGTTGCTGTCGAAGGCGGTCGGCGGACCTGAGACGCTGGAGATGACCGACCTGCCCGAGCCGCAAGCCGGACCGGGCCAGGTGACGATCGCGGTCAAGGCGTGCGCGATCAACTATCCCGACGTCATCATCATCGAGGACAAATACCAGTTCAAGCCGCCGCGCCCGTTCGCGCCGGGCGGCGAGATCGCCGGTGTGGTCGAGAGCGTGGGCGAGGGCGTCACCCACTGGGCAGTGGGCGACCGCATCATGGGCACGATCGGCCATGGTGGGCTGGCGGAAAAGATCGCGGTCGACCCGTCGCGGCTGTATCGTCTGCCGGCCGAACGCAGCTTCGCCGAGGGCGCGGCGCTGATCCTGACCTATGGCACGACGATCCACGCGCTGCTCGATCGGGGGCATCTGAAGCCGGGGCAAACGCTGCTGGTGCTGGGTGCTGCCGGCGGCGTCGGGCTGGCGGCGATCGAGCTGGGCAAGGCGTTCGGCGCCCGCGTTGTCGCGGCGGTGTCGTCCGACGAGAAGGCCGCCGCCGCCAGGGAGGCCGGCGCGGACGAGACCATCGTCTATGGCCGTGCACCCTTCGACAAGGACCAGAGCAAGGCGTTGGCCGAACAGTTCAAGGCCGCTGGGGGCAAGGCCGGGTACGACGTCATCTACGATCCGGTCGGCGGTGATTATGCCGAGCCGGCGCTGCGTTCGATCGGCTGGGAGGGACGCTATCTGGTCGTCGGCTTTCCGGCGGGCATCCCCAAGTTGCCGCTCAACCTGACGCTGCTCAAGAGCTGCGATGTCTGCGGCGTGTTCTGGGGCGCGTTTGCAGCGCGCGACCCGCAGGCGAACAACGCGCATGTCGAGCATCTCTTCCGCCTGTGGGCCGACGGCAAGATCGCTCCGCGCGTGACGGAGGTGTTCCCGTTCGAGCGCGGCGGCGACGCCATCGCGAAGATGGCCGCGCGCGGGGCGATCGGGAAGCTGGTGGTGGAGGTGGGGGCTTGAGTTGAGGCCCGACCAGCACCTCCTCATCATCGGCGGCGGCTTCTCGGGCACACTGCTGGCGATCAACCTGCTGCGCCATGACGGCCCGCGCGCGACCCTGCTGGAAAGACGGCGTGCGCAATTTGGCCGGGGGGTCGCGTACAGCGCGGCGCACCCGAGGCAGTTGCTCAATGTTCGTGCGGCCGGGATGAGCGCCTTTCCGGACGAGCCGGATCATTTCGCCCGCTGGGTCATGGCGAAAGGCGCCGGCAGACAGGATTTCGTGCCGCGCGCCTTCTATGGCGAGTATCTGCGGGACACGTTGGCGGTGGAGCGGCGCGGCCGAGAAGGCCGACTGGCGCTGGTCGCGGGCGAAGCAATCGATCTGGACACCGGCGAGACGATGGCGGCGCAGCTCGCCGACGGCGCAACGCTTGCAGCCGACGGCATCGTGCTGGCGACGGGCAATCTTACGCCACACGCCCCGGCTGGGATCGATGCGGACGCAATGCCGCCGGGGTGCTATGTCGCCGACCCGTGGCGCGCCGATCTGGCGGCTGGGCTTGGGCAGGACGACACGGTGGTCCTGCTCGGCACCGGACTGACGGCCATCGATGCGGCGTTGCAGCTGGATGCAAGCGGGTTCCTTGGCCAGGTGCTCGCGCTGTCACGACGCGGCCTGACGCCGAGGCGTCATCGCGACGGCCTGCCGCCCCTCGACGGGCTGCACGAGGTTCCCGACCGGCCCTTGTCGCGGCTGGTTGCGGACGTGCGCGCTGTGGCCGAACAGATCGGCTGGCGGGCGGCCGTGGACGCGTACCGTCCGGTGACGCAGCGGCTGTGGGCGGCGAGCGATGCGACCGTTCGCCGTCGCTTCATGCGCCATCTGCGGCCGTTCTGGGATGTGCACCGACACCGGCTGGCGCCTGCGGTGGCCGATCGCATCGACGCCCTCGTCGCTGGCGGGCGGCTGCGGTTTGCGGCGGGGAAGGTGCAGGGGTGTCAAGCCGAGCAGGGCGGATTGACCCTGCGATGGCGACCGCGTCATGGTGGTGCGGTGACGGTCACCCGCGCCGCGCGGGTCGTGAACTGCACCGGGCCGCAGGGCGATCTGACCCGGACGGACGAGCCGCTGCTCCGCAAGTTGCTGGAGCGGGGAATGATTCGCCCTGATCCGCTGCGCCTTGGACTCGACGTGGATGCGCGGTCACAGGTCGTCGCACGTGATGGCTCGGTCGACGGTCGCCTCCAATGCATCGGCCCGATGACACGGGGTGCGCTGTGGGAGGTGGTCGCCGTGCCAGACCTGCGGCGCCAGACCTGGAACCTCGCCCGTCGCCTTGCGAACGCGCAGTGGGTGGGGGGAGAGGGGCTGTAGCGTTGCGCCGCGCCTCGCGCTTCCCTATCTCGCGTCCAGCAGCATGCGGGGAGACGCTTCTTGACCACTTTCGACGACCGCAAGGATGCCTTCGAGGCGAAGTACGCGCGCGACGAGGAGATGGCGTTCCGCGTTACCGCCCGTCGAAACCGGCTGGTCGGAGCCTGGGCGGCGGCAAAGATGGGACTGACCGCGGAGGAGGCCGACGCGTACGGCAAGGCGGTCGTGCAGGCTGATTTCGAGGAAGCCGGCGACGAGGACGTGGTCCGCAAGCTGGTCGGCGACCTGACCGCCGCCGGGGTCGACATCGACGGCGCCGCCGTGCGTCGCGCGCTGGATGAGCAGATGATCGAGGCTCGCCGCCAGCTGATGGAAGCGAAGTAAGTCCCGTGCCGATGGCGGCTGACGAGATCGCGGACATGATCCGTGCGGCGCTCCCCGACGCGGAGGTGGAGATCACCGACCTTGCCGGCGATGGCGACCATTACGCGGCGCGTGTGATCAGCGGCGCATTCGCCGGCTTGAGCCGCGTGAAGCAGCACCAGGCAGTCTATGCAGCGCTGGGCGGTCGCATGGGCGGCGTGCTGCACGCGCTCCAACTCACCACCGCAATCCCTCAGAGGTAAGCGAATGACCCCCGACATCTCCGACGACTCCCAGGCCCGCATCGACGGCTTGGTCAAGGCCAGCCCGGTCGTGCTGTTCATGAAGGGCAGCCCGCTGTTCCCGCAATGTGGCTTTTCCAGCCGCGCGGTGGCGATCCTCAACCATCTGAATGTCGAGTTCGAGAGCGTCGACGTGTTGCAGGATCAAGGCGTGCGCCAGGGCATCAAGACCTATTCCGACTGGCCGACGATCCCGCAGCTCTACGCCAACGGTGAATTCATCGGCGGATCGGACATCATGATGGAGATGTACGAGTCGGGCGAACTCGCGACCTTGCTCCAGCCGTCAAGTAACGACTGAACGCCGGCTGACGGCGGCATTCAGGCTGGCTTCGCGACGCGCCGCATAGGAGCAGGCATGCTGCGCCGGGATGATCAGGATTGGAGCGGCGGCGGAGCCGCGCCGCGCGAGGGGTCGCCCTTGCTTGTCTGCGACCTGACGCAGAGTTACTCGCCGGCGGGCGGCGGCGGCATCAGCACCTATCTGCGCGAGAAGCGCGATCATGTCCTCGCGCACACCCCGCATCGCCTGCTCCAGATCGTACCGGGGCCCGAGGATCGGGTCACGGTCAACGGCCGCCACACATTCGTCGAGGTCGGTAGCGATCTGGTCCGCGGCAGTCCCAATTACCGCTTCATGCTGCGGGTTGCCAAGGTCCGCGCCGTGCTCGCCGAGTACCAGCCGGACATCATCGAATCGCTATGTCCCTGGGTGCTGCCCTGGGCCGCGATCCACCATCGCCGACGCTTTCCGCACACCGCGCTGGTCGCCGGTTACCGGACGGATTTCCCCAATGCGCATGTGCTGCGCGTCGGCACCGATATGCTCGGCTCCGTTATCGGTCGCGGCTTCTACGCGCTGAGCCTTGGCTATGCCGAGATCACCTATCGTGAGTTCGACTGGGTATATACCCTGGGCGAAGAGGCGCGCGCCTCGCTGGCAAAGCGCAAGATCACGCGCACCAGCGTGCTGCCGCTCGGCGTCGATACCGCGATGTTTGCGCCCGCCAAGCGCGACCCCGCCTACCGTGCCTCGCTCGGCCTCGGCGGCAAGGGGCCGCTGCTCAGCTATGCCGGGCGGATCGACAATGAAAAACGCGCGGATCGGCTGGTCGCCATGTTCCGCCGGCTGCCGCCAGAGCTCGGCGCGGCCATGGTCATGATTGGCGACGGCAAGCTGCGCGAGCGCTTGCAGGCGGAAGCGGCGGACCTGCCCATCGCGTTTCCCGGTTTCGAATCCGACCGCGCTGGCCTTGCCCGCGCGCTTGCCTCGTCTGACCTGTACGTGTCGGCGATGGCGGACGAGACCTTCGGTATCTCCGTGCTGGAAGCACAATCGTCGGGGTTGCCGGTGATCGGCGTCGCCTCGGGCGCGATGCCGGCGCGTGTGCCGCCTGGACTCGGCCTGCTCGGCGCGGTCGATGATGTCGATGCGATGGCGGCCCACGTCCAGGCGCTATGGGCCGGCGATCACCGCGCGATCGGCCGCGCGGCACGCGCGCATGTCGAGCGGGATTTCAGCTGGCGGGCGACGTTCGGACGCTTGTTCGGCGAGATCTATCCTGCGGCCCTGCAGCAAGCGGGGGCACGCGCGGCGGATCGGGTGGGCCGGGTGCGGGTGGACCGGCGCGAGATCGTCTGAGCGACCGGTCCACCCTGCTGAAGCGCGGCGTGTCGCGCATCGGTGCCGGAGACGTTGCAGGCGACGTGCCAATCCGACGCGAACAAGGTTCTTTGCGCCTTTGGATGGTTAACGGCGGCGCATCGCGATACGTGGTTGTAAGCCGTGCCGACACGTCTCCGCCCGGGAGGTGCTGATATTCTACCGTTCCGGTTGACCACGCCCGTAATCGGTGCGACCACACTCGTAGTCAACGGGAGCGAGTCGTGGTCGAACGGATCAGCGATGCCGAGCACGCCGTCATGGAGGTGCTGTGGGACGAGGCGCCGCTGACGGCGCAGGATGTGGTGGAGCGGGTCGACCCGACGCGCGGCTGGAGCGCCAACACGGTCAAGACGCTGCTCGGCCGATTGCTTGCCAAGGCGGCGATCGGTCATGAAGAGGATGGCCGCCGCTACCTCTACCGCCCGCTCGTCCGGCGCGACGACTATATCACCGGTGAGTCGCGGCGGCTGATGGATCGGCTGTTCGGCGGCAAGCTGACGCCGCTGGTGGCGCACCTCGCGCAGGCCGACGAGCTGACCGCGCAGGACGTCGCAGACATCGAGGCGCTGCTTCGCGAGTTGAAATCGTGATCGGCACCGTGGCCTGGGCGCTCGACGCGCTGATCGCCTCGGCGTTGCTGATGGTGGCGGTGCTGCTCGTCCGCGCGCCGGTGCGGCGCGCGTTCGGGCCGCAACTCGCCTATGCGCTGTGGGCCTTGCCGGCGCTGCGCCTGGTGCTGCCGCCGCTACCCGAGGGCTGGTGGCTGGCCACCGCCGCGCCGATCACGCGCGCCGGCGAGACGGTGGCGACGGTGCTGATCCTGGACGTGACCGCGCCGGTGGCGGACGAAGGATCGCTGCCGCTGGGCCTTGCGCTGACGGTCGTCTGGGCGGCGGGAATGGCGGGTTTCCTGCTCTGGCACCTCGTTCGCCATGCGCGGTTCTGTCGCGCAGTCGTGCGCACTGGAGAGCCGCTGGAACTGCGCGACGGCATCCGCGTGATCGCCAGCGCCGCCGCGCCGGGTCCGCTCGCGTTCGGCATCTGGCGCCGGTACGTGGCCTTTCCGCGCGATTTCGCCGAGCGGTTCGATGCCGACGAGCGCGCCTTGGCGCTGGCGCATGAGCTGGGGCACCATGCGCGACGCGATCTGCTCGCTAATTGGGCGGCGCTGGTGGTGCTGGCGCTGCACTGGTTCAATCCGCTCGCTTGGCGCGCATTCCACGCCTTTCGTGCCGACCAGGAGCTGGCGAACGATGCTCGCGTACTGGCCGGCTGCGCGCCCACCGACCGTCACGCCTATGGCCGTGCGATCGTCAAGGCAGCGCATGGCAAGGCGATTTCCGCGACCTGCCACCTCCACACCATCGCCGACCTGAAGGGGAGACTGAAGATGCTGACCATGTCGCGCGCCTCGCGCCGCCGTCTTGCCGCCGGTTCCGCCGCCGTGACCTTGCTCGTCACCGGCGGGCTGGGGCTGACCGCGTCCGGCACCGCCGCCGAGCGGATCACCGCCACGCTGGACGTGCCGTTGCAGCCCGTGCCTCCCGTGGCGATCGCCGCGACCGAGCCGGAGCTGGCGCAGGTGCCGCCGGTGACCCCGGTCCCGCCCATTCCCGGCACGGCCAGGAAGAAGCGCGTCGTGATCGTCAACAAGGACGGCGAGACCACCACCTATCAGGGAGCTGACGCGGACAAGTACATCGCCGAGAACGACCTGCCGATCCCGCCCGTGCCCCCAGTCCCGCCGGTCGCCGCCCTTCCCGGCGAGAAGCATGTCTTCGTCCGTCCCATGCATGCCGAGCGCGGCAAGGACGGCATGCCGACAACGTGGCGCACGATGGACATCCCCGAAGTCACCAGCGTCCACTGCCCGGGCGATACCGCCAAGCCGCTGGTCGAGAACTCCACCAAGGACGGCAAGCGCCGCATCGTCATCTGCACCAACAGGATCGAGGCGATGAGCAAGAATGCGGAACGTCTGGCGATGAACGGGGCCGACTTCGAGCGACGGACGATGCTGAGCGCGCGCTCCAGCCTCGCGCTCGCCCGCAATGCCGTGGAGCGCGACCGCAACCTGTCCGACGAGCAGCGCGCGCAGGCGCTGGCCGGGATCGCGCAGGCCGAGGCCGAGGTGCGCACGACGAACTGAGCTCTCACCGACCTGCTCCGTCGCCTCGGCTTTAGCTGGGGTGACGGATGGTCGATGGTTGCCTCGCGCCGCCGCAGCCCCCAAACCGCCACCATGCCCGAGCATCCCGCCGCCGCCGCCCATGGCACTCTCGTGCAGCTCGAGCCCCTGGTCGCGCGCATCCTCGCACCCAATCCGTCGCCCTTCACCTTTACCGGCACCCAGACCCACATCGTCGGCACGACGGACCTTGCGATCATCGATCCCGGTCCCGACGAGCCGGCGCACCTCGACGCGCTGATCGCTGCCATCGCGGGCCGGCCGGTGACCGCGATCCTCGTCACCCACCACCATCGCGATCACAGCCCAGCCACCCGCGCCTTGCAGGCAGCGACCGACGCGCCGATCGTCGGTGCCGCGCCGGTGTTCGTCAGCGACGATGGGCCGAGGGCCGACGCCGCGTTCGACCGCGACTACCGGCCTGATCGCGTGCTGGCGGACGGCGACGCCGTGGCGGGCGAAGGCTGGACGCTGCGCGCGATGACGACGCCGGGCCACACCTCCAACCACCTCGCCTTCGCGCTGCCCGAGACGAACGCGCTGTTCTCCGGCGATCACGTCATGGGCTGGTCCACCACCGTCGTCTCGCCTCCCGACGGCGACATGGCAGCGTATATGGCGAGCCTGGACAAGCTGCTCGCGCGTGACGACCGAGTCTATTATCCCGGCCATGGCGACCAGATCGACAGGCCGCAGCGGCTGGTGCGCGGCCTGCTCGGGCATCGCAAGCAGCGCGAGGGGCAGATTTTGCGCCTCCTGAAGGCAGGGCCACAGCCGATCGCGGCGATGGTCGCGCGGATGTATGTCGGTCTCGACCTCCGCCTCTTGCCCGCCGCCGAACGCTCGGTGCTGGCGCATCTCCATGACCTGCGCGCGCGCGGACTGGTGGCGGAGGAGGACGACACGCAATGGCGTCGTTCGTGAGCGCCGGCATGCGTCGCCAGACGAAGATCATCGCTGTCCTTGTTCTGCTCGCGCTCCTCGCGCTGGCCGTCTTCGCCTGGCGGGAACGCCGCCGCGCCGACGATGCCGAACAGCGGCTCGGCATTGACGCTGGCCGTGTCGTGACCGCGGTGTTCACCAACGCGCGCGATCTGCGCGTGGCGCGACTGACCGGCGAGGCGATCGCGCGTTCCACCAACGATGGTCGGCTATTCTCCTCCCAGCAAGAGACCAAGGCGCCGTATAGCGTCAGCTACCATGTCGATCTGAAGCGCGTCGGCCAGGACGATCTCGCCTGGGACGCACGCAGCCGCACGATGATCGTCCGCATTCCCGATGTCGTGGCAGAGGCACCGGCGGTAGATTTCGGCCGAGCGCAGGTGAAGCAGTCGGGCGTCTGGGTATCACGCCGGGCCGGCATCGAACTGCAGCGGCGCGGTGCGCAATATCTGACGGCAACGGTCCAGCAGACGGCACGCTCGGAGCAGAACATGGCGAGCGCGCGCCGAGCGGCAGTGGCGGCGGTGACCGCCTATGTCCGCCAACCGCTTGCCGCCACGGGGCTTCGTGACGTCCGCGTCGAGGTGCTGTTCCCGTGGCAGGGGGAGCCATCGCGCGAACGTTGGAACGAGAGTCGCCCGGTGGCGGAGGTGTTGCGCGAGGCACATTAGCTTCGTCATGCTGAACTTGTTTCAGCATGCACGCGCGTCCATCTACGGAGTGACCGACGCTGCTGTCGCGCATGGACCCTGAAACGAGTTCAGGGTGACGGGGAACCCAGATGAGCTTTCAACCCGCCAATCTCACCGGCCTCGACCTGCGCGCCGAGATCGACCGTCTGCGCAAGGATCGCAACGCGGTGATCCTGGCGCACTATTATCAGAAGCCCGAGCTGCAGGACCTCGCCGATTTCGTCGGCGACAGCCTCGACCTGTCGCGCAAGGCGGCGGAGACCGACGCGGACGTGATCGCGTTCTGCGGCGTGCGCTTCATGGCCGAGACCGCCAAGATCCTTTCGCCGGGCAAGATCGTGGTGCTGCCCGACATGGACGCGGGGTGCAGCCTGGAGGACAGCTGCCCGCCCGACAAGTTCGCCGCCTTCCGGGCCGCGCATCCCGATCACATCGCGCTCACGTATATAAACTGTTCGACCGAGGTGAAGGCGCTGTCCGACATCATCGTCACCTCGTCGTCGGCCGAGAAGATCCTGAGCCAGATCCCGCTCAGCCAGCCGATCATCTTCGGCCCGGACCGCAACCTCGGCGGCTATCTGACGCGCAAGACCGGGCGCGACATGCTGTTGTGGCCGGGCGTGTGCATCGTCCACGAGGCGTTCAGCGAGACCGAGCTGCTCAAGCTCAAGGCCCAGCACCCCGGCGCGCCGGTCGCGGCGCATCCGGAGTGTCCCGCGATCATCCTGGACCATTCCGACTATGTCGGCTCGACGCGCGGCATCCTGGAGTTCGCGAAGAGCTTCAGCGGCGACACGCTGATCGTCGCGACCGAACCGCACATCATCCACCAGATGGAAAAGGCGCTGCCCGAGAAGCAGTTCATCGGCGCTCCGGGTGCCGACGGAAACTGCAACTGCAACATCTGCCCCTACATGGCGCTGAACACGATGGAGAAGCTGTACGTCGCGCTCCGCGATCTGGAGCCGCGCATCGAGATCGAGGAAGGGCTGCGGCTCCAGGCCAAGAAGAGCCTCGACGCGATGCTCGCGATGGCGAGCGCGACGGTGGGGCAGGGCGATCTTGGCCCGACGCGGGTGACGGGGGACTGAGTCTCTTCATCGGACGCAGAAGAAGTCAGGCCAGCATCGCCGCCAGCTTTGCGACCGTGTTCATGTTCCGGCCCGTTCCCGCCTTCGCGGCGGGCACGACCAGCTTCGACTGGGCCATCCCGGTATCGGTGTAGCGGATATAGATCTCGCGCTCGCCGAGCGCGATGTGCTCGCCGGCGACATGGCGGACGTGGGCCAGCGCGTCGGCGGGAGGTGGCGCGTCGAGCAGAATGGCGATGACGCGATTGCCCGGCGCATGGGCGAAGGGATTGGCGTTGCGGACCGCCGCCATCTCCGCCGCCGTGCGGACGACCACCGCCACCGCCTTGCCCGTCCGCGCCGCGAACTCCTGCTCCAGACTCGCCTTCACGGTCGCTTCGGGGGCGTCAGTGTCGAACAGCAGATTGCCGCTGGCGATAAAGGTGCGCGGTCGCGCATAGCCGAGCGCGGTCGCCGCCGCGATCAGCACCTCCCTGCGGACGGTGCTCGCCGCACCGAGGTTGATCGCGCGCAGCAGGGCGACATAGCTGGTCATGACCAAAGCCTATCGGCCGAACTGCGGCTGCGCTAGGCAAGCGCCATGACGTTCACCCTGTCCGGCTTCGATCTTCACGCCTTTGTGACCGCCACGCTCGTCGAGGACCTTGGCGAAGCGGGCGACATCACCTCCGCCGCTGTGATCCCCGCCGACGCGCGCTTTGCCGGCGTGATGGATAGCCGGGATGCGATCACCGTCGCGGGCTTGTCGATCGCGGAGGCCTTCTTCCGCGCGCTTGATCCCGACATGCACATCGAACGGCTGGTCGAGGATGGTGCCCGCGTCGCGGCAGGCACGGACCTGATGCGACTCACGGGCAACGCGCGCGCGTTGCTGACGGCTGAGCGCTCGGCGCTTAATACGGTGCAGCACCTGTCGGGCGTCGCGACGCTGACGCGCGCCTATGCGGACAAGCTGCTCGGCACGGGCGCCACGCTGCTCGACACGCGCAAGACGCTGCCGGGACTGCGCGTGCTGGAGAAGTACGCGACCCGGGCGGGGGGCGCGAGGAACCATCGCATGGGGTTGTGGGACGCCGCGATGATCAAGGACAACCACGTCGCGGTAGCGGGTGGGGTCGCCGAAGCGGTGCGCCGCGCGCTCGCCGCCGGCATCAAGGAAGTGATCGTCGAGGTCGACCGTGTCGACCAGATCGAGCCCGCGCTAGCTGCCGGCGCCACCCGGCTGCTGCTCGACAACATGGACCCGCCCACGCTGCGTGGCGCGGTGACGCTGGTCGGCGGACGCGTGCCGACCGAGGCGTCCGGCGGCGTTCGGCTGGAGACGATCCGCGCGATCGGCGAGACGGGCGTCACCTATGTCAGCGTCGGCCGCCTGACCCAATCGGCGCCGGCGGCCGACATCGGGCTCGATTTCACCAGTATCTGAAGGAAAAGCGGACATGGAGCGTCCTCCGTCGATCGTCGCATTCGAGCGGCTCTATCTTGGCTCGATCGCCGTCTACATCGTCAACGCCGTAATCTTCTGGACGGCGAATCGAGAGATGATGAACATGATGGGGCGGGTGCGCGCCACCCCCGGCCTTGCCGATCTGATCTCACCGATCATGATCGTCGCGTTGCTCGCGACGGTGCTGGTCTCGGTGCTGTTCTGGTATCTGGTGGTCCGTAAACGCCATGTTGCGGGCAAATGGCTCGTCGTCGTCACGGAGGCCATCGGTGCTGTTCTCGCGCTGCTGGCGCTTGGACGGCTGGTAGGCGGGACCGCGCCGAACCCGGCAAGCATCCTGCTCGGGCTCTTGTCGACCGCACTAGCGGTGGCGGCGGCGATCATGCTGTTCAGGCCCGACGTCCGCACATGGCTGGGCGAGCGTTCGATGCTGGACGGCCGGGCATGAGGGGCTGGCTGGGTCTCGCCGCGCTCGCGATGCCTGCCGCCGCGCAGGCGCAGGCGATCAGCTGTGCGCTGCCGACGACGATCGAGCGGCCGCGTCCGGACCGGGTCACCGCCGACCAGCCGAGCCGCGTCGTGCCGATCGGCGGCTACACGCTGGCGCTTACCTGGAACCCGCAGCATTGCCGCGCGCAACGGCGCGATGCGCGGGCAAGCTTCCAGTGCGGCGGCGGCAACCGCTTCGGCTTCACGCTGCACGGGTTATGGCCGGACGGAACCGGTCGCCCGTGGCCGCAATATTGCCGACCCGCCGCGCTGCTGCCCGAAGCCGTGGTGCGCGCGAACCTGTGCGCCACGCCGTCGGTGCAGCTGCTGCAGCACGAATGGGCCAAGCACGGGACGTGCATGCCCGGCTATCAACC
>NZ_JAQGLJ010000074.1 GCF_028292945.1 Sphingomonas bacterium
TCCAGGCCGGGTTCGAGACGCTGACCGAAGCCGGCTACGCCCCGGAAATGGCCTATTTCGAGTGCCTGCACGAGGTGAAGCTGATCGTCGACCTGATGTACGAAGGCGGCATCGCCAACATGCGCTATTCGATCAGCAACACTGCCGAATATGGCGATATCACCACCGGCCCGCGGATCATCACCAGCGAGACCAAGGCGGAGATGAAGCGCGTCCTGGCCGATATCCAGGGCGGCCGCTTCGTCAAGAACTTCGTCCTCGACAACCGCGCCGGCCAGCCCGAGCTGAAGGCCGCGCGCAAGCTGGCCGCGGCCCACCCGATCGAGCAGGTCGGCGAACGGCTGCGCGCGATGATGCCGTGGATCGGGGCGAACAAGCTGGTCGACCGGGCGAAGAACTGAGGGGCAGGGGAACAGGTACCGACCGCGGCATCTAGCCCCTCCCCGGCGGAAGCCGGGGAGGGGTCTGAGGCACGAGCAGCAAGCCTTCTGCTACCTGCTACTTGCTCGCCGCTCCTAACCCCTCATTCCGCCTTCAGCGCAAAGTCCACCCGCGCCGTGATCGTGGCCGGGTTCGTGCCCGTCATCACCGGAGCGCTCGTCGGCACCGACACCGGGGGGGGGCACATTCCGTCCCGCGACTCCTCGGCATACATCATCGGCACCGCACCGCCGCGACCGCCATCCTGGATCGCGACCACCCGCACGACGCGCAGCGCGGCCGCCGTGGCATAGGCGTCCGCCTTTGCCCGTTCCGCCTTGTACGCCAGCCCATGCGCGGACAGCGT
Source organism: Sphingomonas bacterium (assembly GCF_028292945.1). GTDB lineage: Bacteria > Pseudomonadota > Alphaproteobacteria > Sphingomonadales > Sphingomonadaceae > Sphingomonas. The sequence goes on from NZ_JAQGLJ010000074.1 coordinate 788, forward strand.
CGCCGCTTCCGGGTCGGCCACCGTCAGGTTGGGTCCCGACAGCACGTTGGCCCCCGCCCCTGTCGCCGCCGCGATCGCCGCGCCCGCCTTGTCGACCTGCCGCACCTTGACGGCGACCGTATTGGACGCCTCGAACCGACCCCGGTCCTTGCCGTCGCCAATGCGGCTGATACTGAGTGAGCTGGTCTGCACGTCCCTCTCGACGACACCCTGCACCTTCAGCGCCGCGACGATCCGCGCCACTGCCTCGTTCGCGCGCGCGCTGGCGGCCTCGAGTGTCGGCGCGATGTTCTCCAGCCCGGCGGTGAACATCGCCTGGTCGGGCCGGCTCTCCGCGCGGACGGTGCCCGACACGCTCAATAGCGTCTCGGCCGCGTTCAAGCCCGCGGCGGTCAGCCTTGTCGCCGCCGCCTTCGGCCCCCAGGCCCAACCCCAGCACCAACACTGTTCTGACCATGCAACGCTCCGTTTCCAATCCGCCACCCAACAAAGCCGAATCGATGCTGTCCTACAGGGCTGGGTGCTGCTAGAATCCCCGTCGAGCCTTGCCTCTCCACGCGCTGCGCGGCTCGGTCCCAACTGAGCGGGAACAGCGCGATGGTGTGACCTTGGTGTGACTTTCCGACCTGTCCGTACCGGAGAACGACCATGCGCCTATTGCCCCTCGCCGCCGTCCTGCTCGCCGCCACCGCTGTCGCGCAAGCGCCACCGGCAAAGCCCGGTGCACGGGACGCCACGCGCGTCACCGGCGGCACCTACACCGTCGACCCCGGCCATACGCTGATCACCTGGACGGTCGATCACCTGGGCTTTTCCAGCTATTCCGGCATTTTCGGCGACGCGACCGGCACGCTTCAGCTCGATCCGAAGAACCTTGGCTCCGCCATGGTCGACATCACCATCCCCGTATCCAAGGTGACAACCGCGAGCAGCGGCCTGACCGGCCACCTGCTGCGCGCCGGCAAGGACGGCGGCAAGGCCGATTTCTTCGGCGCCAACCCCGCACCCGCGCGCTTCGTCTCCACCCGCGTCGTCGCGCGCGGGCAGGCCGCGACGATCACCGGCAACCTGACGCTCAACGGCGTCACCCGGCCGGTCACGCTCGCCGCGACCTTCTACGGCGCTGGCAAGGCGCCGGCGATGATGGGGGGCAAGGAGAATGTCGGCTTCAACGCGACGGGCACGATCATGCGTAGCCAATTCGGCGTCGGCTATGGCATCCCGATGGTCTCGGACGCGGTCAAGCTCGACATCCAGGCCGCGTTCCAGAAATAGGTGGGCTAGGCGGTCTGCAGCAGGTCCAGAAAACCGGCCGCTGTCTCCGGCGAGGCGCGGCGGAGCAGATCGCGCAGCCGCGCTTCGAAGTCATCGGCCCGCTCGCCGCGGCGCCGGTCGGCCATCGACCATTGGCCGAACTCCCGCGCGGCGACCCCCTTGTCGCTCAGCACGTCGATCTCCCGATGGCGCGGGTCCTGCCTGATCCGCGTCATCGTCTCCTCCACCGCCTCCGGCGAGCCTTCCAGCACCTGCACGAAGCGGTGACCGTCACTGAACAACAGGCCTGTAACCCCGTCGATCGCATTGTTGTGGCGGGATGATTCGTAGATCGGACCAAGCTGGATCGTCGACTCCGCCGGGCGGCTGACGCTGACATAGAGGAGCTGACGCTAGATGGTGTTTCCATGCGCCGCCGGCGCAGGATTGTCGATTGATGGCGGATAGCGGCTGGACAGCGGCACGTCGGCGACGGTAGCGTCCTGACCGTGTTCAGCCTCACCCTTCGACTTACGCGCTCTTAGGCGCGCTCGCCCCACCGGCGTGGCCTTGGCCCGCTTCCGCGCCTAAGGTCTCCTCGCTTCCCGCCCGAAAAGGCCGAGCCATGCTGCGCGATCCGTCCGTCAAATACCGTCCCTTTCCACCCGTCGACCTGCCCGATCGGCAGTGGCCGGGGCGCACGATCACGCGCCCGCCGCGCTGGCTGTCCACCGACCTGCGCGACGGCAACCAGGCGCTGATCGACCCGATGGACGCGGAGAAGAAGGCGCGGTTCTTCGACCTGCTGGTGCGCGTCGGGCTGAAGGAGATCGAGGTCGGCTTCCCCAGCGCGGGCGCGACCGAGTTCGACTTCATCAGCGGGCTGATCGTATCCGATCGCGTCCCCGACGATGTCGCCATCCAGGTGCTGACGCAGAGCCGCCGCGACCTGATCGAAACCAGCTTCGCCTCGCTGCGCGGCGCGAAGTCGGCGATCCTGCACTTCTACAACGCAGTCAGCCCGGCGTGGCGGCGCGTCGTCTTCGGAATGGATCGCGCCGAGATCAAGCAGATCGCGGTCGACGCGGCCAAGGTGGTGCGCGACGAAGCGGCGAAGCAGCCGAACACCCACTGGCAGTTCGAATACAGCCCAGAGACCTTCTCGACCGCCGAGCTCGATTTCTCACTGGAATGCTGCGAAGCGGTGATGGCGGTTCTCCAGCCCACGCGCGAACGCCCGCTCATCTTCAACCTCCCCGCCACCGTCGAATGCGCGACGCCCAACATCTATGCCGACCAGATCGAATGGTTCGGCCGCCACATCTCGCGCCGCGACGCCTGCGTCATCAGCCTGCACACGCATAACGATCGCGGCACCGGCGTCGCCGCTGCGGAGCTGGGCATGATGGCGGGCGCGGATCGCGTCGAGGGCTGCTTGCTCGGCAATGGCGAGCGCACCGGCAATTGCGACCTCGTGACGCTGGCGCTCAACCTGTACACGCAAGGCGTCCACCCTGCCCTCGACCTGTCCGACATCGACGAGGTGGTGCAGACGGTGAACTACTGCACGCAGCTTCCCGTCCACCCGCGCACGCCGTACGCGGGCGACCTGGTCTTCACCGCCTTCAGCGGCTCGCATCAGGACGCGATCAAGAAGGGCTTCACCGCGCAGGGGCAGCGCAACGATCAGCTGTGGGAGGTGCCCTACCTCCCCATCGACCCCGCCGACCTCGGCCGCAGCTACGAGGCGGTGATCCGCGTCAACTCGCAATCCGGCAAGGGCGGCGTCGCCTGGGT
>NZ_JAQGLJ010000010.1 GCF_028292945.1 Sphingomonas bacterium
TTGCCCAGCATCGCCATCATGCCCTTGAGCCCGCCCAATTTCTTGAGCTTCTTCATGGCGCCCGCCATTTCCTGATGCATCTTCAACAGCTTGTTGACCTCCTGCACCGTGGTGCCGGAACCCTTGGCGATGCGAATCTTGCGCTTTGCATTTATCAGTTCGGGCTTGCCGCGCTCCTTGAGCGTCATCGAGCCAATCATCGCGTCCATGTGGACCAGCACCTTGTCGGTGCCGGGAGCGGACGCCATCGCCGCCTGTGCCTTTTTCATGCCGGGGATCATCCCCGCCAGCGCGCCAAGTCCGCCCATGCGGCTCATCTGCGCCAGTTGCGCACGCAGATCGTTCATGTCGAACTGACCCTTGAGCAGCTTGGCGGCCATGCGCTCTGCATCTTCGGCCTGGATGCTCTCGGCCGCACGCTCGACGAGGCTGACGACGTCGCCCATACCCAGGATGCGGCCGGCGACGCGCTCGGGGTGAAACGCCTCCAGCGCGTCCATCTTCTCGCCCGTGCCGGCGAACTTGATCGGCTTGCCAGTAACTGCACGCATCGACAGCGCCGCACCACCGCGCGCATCGCCATCCATGCGCGTCAGCACAATGCCGGTCAGCGGCACCTGGGCGGAGAAGTTCGTCGCGACGTTGACTGCATCCTGCCCGGTCAACTCGTCGACGACGAGCAGGATTTCCTGCGGCCGCGCCACGGCGGCCACGCTGCGCATCTCGTCCATCAGCGCCTGGTCGATGCTGGTGCGCCCGGCAGTGTCGAGCATCAGCACGTCGAAGCCCTGCAACTTCGCCGCCTGCAGAGCGCGACGGGCGATCTCGACCGGCTGCTGGCCCGTGACGATGGGGAGCGTCTGGACGTCGACCTGGGTACCCAGCGTCGCTAGCTGCTCCTGCGCGGCGGGACGGTTGACGTCGAGCGACGCCATCAGCACCTTCTTGCGATCGCGTCCGCCACCGCCGCCGGACAGCCGCTTGGCAATTTTGGCCGTCGTCGTCGTCTTGCCCGAACCCTGCAGGCCGACCATCATGATGATTGCAGGCGGCGTGACGCCCAGTTCCAGCTCGGACGCCTCCGAGCCGAGCATCTCGACCAATGCGTCGTTGACGATCTTGACGACCTGCTGCCCCGGCGTGACCGAGCGCAGCACGTTCTGGCCGATCGCCTTTTCGGTCGCCTTGTCGACGAACTCGCGCGCGACGGGCAGCGCCACGTCGGCCTCGAGCAGCGCGACGCGGACCTCGCGCATGGCAGTACGGACGTCCGCTTCGGTCAGCGCGCCACGGCCACGCAGCCGGTCGAAGACGCCGCCAAGCCGGTCGCTCAGACTTTCGAACATCGCCTCAAGACCCTAATAGTGCCGCCAAACGCAAGAAACGCCGGCGGACGAAACCTCGTCGGCCAGCGTGCACCCGGAGGTGCGCAATGCGTTCAGCAGCGGAACGTGCATGGCGAGTAGCGGAAGCCGGCCGAATATTCAACCGCCGTGCGCCTCCCGACTGCACCCCGGCTTCTGCCGGGGAGGCAGGGTCCGCGCCCGGACATGGACTCGCCCCCTCCCCGCCCTTAGATCGCGCGTCATGCCCGCCCCTACACCCGACGTCGTCAGCCTCGGCTGCCGGCTGAACATCGCCGAGAGCGACGCGATCCGGGCGATGCTCGGTGGGTGCGACGCGGTGGTGGTGAACAGCTGCGCTGTGACAGGCGCGGCGGTCAAGCAGACCCGCGTCGCTATCCGGCGTGCGCGGCGCGCGCGTCCTAGCGCGGAGCTGATCGTCACTGGCTGTGCGGCAACGATCGATCCGGCCGGCTTCACCGGGATGGCGGAGGTGGACCGGGTGGTGCCGAACGCCGCCAAGCTGCTGCCGGCGAGCTGGGGCGCGCGCCGTGCCGTCGTGCCCGTTGCACGCCATGCTCGTGCCTTCGTGCCCGTGCAGAACGGCTGCGATCATGCCTGCACTTTCTGCATCATCCCGCACGGTCGTGGGGCGAGCGTCTCGATCCCCGTCGACGCCGTCGTGGAGCGGGTGACCGCGCTGGTCGCGGCCGGCCAGTGCGAGGTCGTGCTGACCGGCGTCGACTTGACCAGCTATGGTCCCGAGCCGACGCTCGGCCATCTGTGCGAGCGACTGCTGACTGCAACGAAGGTCGAGCGGCTGCGGCTGTCGTCGGTCGACGCGCATGAGATCGACCCGACGCTGTTCGAGCTGCTGGCGAGCGAACCCCGTATGATGCCTCACATCCACCTGTCGCTCCAGGCGGGCAACGACCTGGTGCTCAAGCGCATGAAGCGCCGGCATTCGCGCGCCGATGCGATCGCGCTGGTCGCGCGGCTCAAGGCGCGGCGCGACGTTGCGATCGGGGCCGACCTGATCGCGGGCTTCCCAACTGAAAGCGAAGCGATGTTCGCCGACACGCTCGCGCTGCTCGACGATTGCGACATCGTCCATGCCCACATCTTCCCCTACTCGGCGCGGGAGGGAACGCCGGCCGCGCGGATGCCGCAGGTAGCGCTGGAGGTCCGCCGCGAGCGGGCGGCGCGGCTGCGCGCGGCGGCGGCGGATCGCAAGGCGCGGTGGCTTCGCACGCTGATCGGGACGGTGCAGGACGTGCTGGTCGAAAAGCCCGGCGATCGCGGACATGCGGGCAATTTCGCGGAGGTGCGGACCACGCCCGCGTCGGTCGGCAGCGTACAGCGCGTGGCGATTGCAGGCGTGGCCGGCGACCAGCTGATCGGGATGCAATAAATGGCCGACACTCCCTCTTGGCACGAGAAGCTGCTCGGCGGTTTCAAGCGCACCTCCGACCTGCTCGTCGGCAACCTCGCCGGGCTCGGCGCCGCAAGACTGACCGAGGAGACGCTCGACGAGATCGAGGAGGCGCTGATCGCGTCCGACCTTGGCCCGGCGACGGCGACGCGCATCCGGGCGCGGCTGGCGGAGGTGGGCGTAGAACGCAACATGGAGGAGCTGGGGATACGCTTGGTTGTGGCGGAAGAGGTGGAGCGTTCCCTCGCAAAAGTTGCGGTTCCGTTGCAAATCGAGGCGTTTCCGCGGCCGCAGGTGATCCTGGTAATCGGCGTCAACGGATCGGGCAAGACGACGACGATCGCCAAGCTCGCCCATCTGCTGAAGGAGCAGGATTACAGCGTCATGCTGGCGGCCGGTGACACGTTCCGCGCCGCCGCGATCGGACAACTGGCGACCTGGGCAGAGCGCGCGGGCGTACCGCTGGTGTCGGGCAAGGAAGGCGGCGACGCGGCAGGCATCGTGTTCGAGGCGGTCAAGCAGGCGACCGCGACCGGCATCGACGTGCTGATCGTGGACACCGCCGGGCGCCTGCAGAACAAGCGCGAGCTGATGGACGAGCTGTCCAAGATCAGGCGTGTGCTGGGGCGACTCAACCCCGCCGCCCCGCATGACGTGGTGCTGGTGCTGGATGCGACCACGGGTCAGAACGCGCTCAACCAGATCGAGGTGTTCCGCGACATGGCGGGCGTGACCGGACTGGTGATGACCAAGCTGGACGGCACAGCGCGCGGCGGCGTGCTGGTCGCGGCGGCCGAGCGCTTCGGCCTGCCGATCCATGCGATCGGGGTCGGCGAGGGCATGGGCGACCTGCGGCCGTTCGACGCCAACGAGGTGAGCCGGATCATCGCGGGCGTCGAGGGGGTGCGGAAATGACGGCACGTGCGGAACCCTCCCCCGGCCTGCGGATGGCAGTCGACTATGCGCCGCTGCTCGTCTTTTTCGCCGTCAACTTCCTCGCCCCGGCCGAGCCGATGCGACAGCTGGTCGCCGGCGCGACCCCTTTCCTGTCGGGGGTCGACAAGGTCGGCGCGCTCGTCATCGCGCGGGTCATCTGCGCGACGGCGGCGTTCATGCTGGCGACGATCGCGGCGATCGTCGTGTCGCGGGTCAAGCTCGGCCATGTGTCGCCGATGCTGTGGATCTCGGGCGCGCTGGTGCTGGTGTTCGGCGCGCTGACCGTATGGTTCGCGGACCCGCGCTTCATTCAGATGAAGCCGACCATCGTCTACACCACCTTCGCCGCAGTGCTGGGGTTCGGTCTCCTGACGGGGCGGCCGTTGCTGGAGGGGCTGCTCGGGTCCGCATATCCGGGACTGACCGCAGAGGGCTGGCGCAAGCTGACGCGCAACTGGGCGATGTTCTTCGTCGCGATGGCGCTGCTCAACGAAGCGGTGTGGCGCGGCACGGGATGGGATTTCTGGGTCGGTTTCAAGCTGTGGGGAGCGATCCCGCTGACGCTGCTGTTCGCAGGCAGCCAGGTGCCCATGCTGATGCGGCATGGGCTGACGCTGGCGGATGGGGCGGCAGCCAAGGAGCTGCCGCCCGAATAGCTTACGCGGCCTCGAACCGCTGGCCGACGACATCCCAGTCCACCACGTCCCACCACGCCTTCAGATACGCGGCGCGGTCGTTCTTGTAGGTGAGGTAGTAGGCGTGCTCCCACACGTCGTTGCCGAGCAGCGGCGTGCCCTTGTCCGCCGCGACGTCCATCAAGGGATTGTCCTGATTGGGCGTGCTCGTCACCTTGAGCGTGCCGCTCGCATCCGCGATCAGCCACGCCCAGCCCGAGCCGAACTGGCCGACGCCCTTGGCGTTGAAGTCTTCCTTCAGCTTGTCGAGCCCGCCATAGGTCTCGATCGCGGCGGCGAGCTTGCCCGAGGGCTGCCCCCCACCCTTCTTCATGCTTTTCCAGAAGAAGTCGTGGTTCCAGTAACCGCCGCCATTGTTGCGGATCAGCGGCGGGTGGCTGCCGGCGGTCGCCAGGATTTCCTCGATCGACTTGCCGGCCAGCTTGGGGTCGGCGGCGACGCCCTCGTTCAGCTTGTCGGTATACGCCTTGTGATGCTTGTCATGATGAACCGTCATCGTCTCCCTGGAGATGGTCGGCTCCAGCGCATCGTAGGGGTAGGGCAAGGGGGGCAGATCGAAGGGCATGTCGGGTCTCCTGGATTGTTGGCGAAGGTGCCGCGTAAACGCTCTGGACGGCGGAAGGGTTCGTTACGCAAGCGTTCCGATCAGGTCATGGCGACGCAGCGCGTGGCGGAGCTGGTCGTAGGTCAGGCCCAGCGCGTCCGCCGTGGTGCGCTGATTGTAGCGGTTCGCGGCCAGAGCGCGGGTGAGGAGCTGGCGTTCATAGCCGTTCACGGCCGTCTTGAAGTCCGCCGGCTCCGGCTCCGACGGCGCCGCGCTGGGCGCCGGAGGCTCTCCGCGAACAACCGTGCGCGGGCGATGCGGCGAGGCGAACGGGTCGAGCTCGATCGCGTCGATCGGGCCATCGGCATCCCAGCGGTAGACGGCGCGTTCGACCACGTTGCGCAGTTCGCGGACGTTGCCGGGCCAATCGTGGTTCGCCAGCTGCTCGGTCGCGAGCGGACCGAAACCGCCCCAGCGCTTGCGGCCGATCTCGGCGGCCATCCGCCGGCCGAAATGATCGGCGAGCACGGGGATGTCGCCGGCGCGGGCGCGTAGCGGCGGCAGCGTCACGACCTCGAAGGACAAGCGGTCGAGCAGGTCGGCGCGGAACGTGCCGGCCTCGACCCGGTCAGGCAGGTGCTCGTTGGTCGCGGCGACGATCCGCACGTCGACGCGCATCGGCCGCGACGAACCGATCCGCGTGATCTCGCCATATTCCACCGCACGCAGCAGCCGGTCCTGCGCCTGCATCGACAAGGTGCCGAGTTCGTCGAGGAATAGCGTGCCGCCGTCCGCCTCCTCGAAGCGCCCGACGCGCGCCTTGGTCGCGCCGGTGAAGGCCCCCGCCTCGTGCCCGAACAGCTCGGCTTCGATCAGCGTCTCGGGTAGGGCGGCACAGTTCATGATCACCAGCGGCTGATCCCAGCGCGGGCTGAGCCGGTGAAGCCGCTCCGCGACCAGTTCCTTGCCCGTGCCGCGCTCGCCGATCACCAGCACGGGGCGATCGAGTGCGGCGGCGCGGCTGGCGAGTTCGAGACAGTCGAGAAACGCACCCGACTGGCCAATGAACTGGGTCGTGCGCTCCGCCATGCGCCAACCAATGGCGCAGTTTCCTGAGGCTTAGCAAGGGGCGAGCGCAACCAAGTCGACGGCGGGCCAATCGCTGCTGCGCCCCGACTCTCGGTTTTGAACCGTAAGTGACTGAATTGACAGCAGGAGATGGGTCCACGCGTGTGCGGGGATGACGGCGGGCGCGACTTGGCACGGTGGATGCAAAGCACTCTGCAACGCCGCTGCGACGGCCACCACGAGGGAGTAGAAACAATGTTCGGGAAGTTCGGCCAGCAGTTCGCCGCCATCGTCTGCACGGTGCTGGTCAGCGCCACCTGCCTGGTCGCCGCGGTCGGCCCGGCCACCGGGTCCAGCCAGTTCGGCGGCCAGTCGGCCGGCTTGGCCGCGCGGTCCTTCGCATGATATTGGCGCCGATGGAGCGCCGCCCCACCCGCCTCCCGGCGGCGTCGCTGACGATCAGGAGCAATTTCGCCATGAGCATCTTTTCCCGCACCCGCGACATCGTCGCCGCGAACATGGCCGAGCTGCTGGAGAAGGCGGAAGATCCCGCCAAGATGATCCGCATGATCATCCTGGAGATGGAGGAGACGCTGGTCGAGGTTCGCGCCTCGGCAGCGCGCACCATCGCCGACCAGAAGGAGATGCGTCGCCACATCAGCAAGCTGGACGGCCTGCAGGCGAGCTGGACCGAAAAGGCCGAGCTGGCGCTGAGCAAGGACCGCGAGGACCTGGCCAAGGCGGCGCTGGGCGAGCGGCAGAAGGCGGCCGACATGGCCGACCAGCTGACCGCCGAGATCCAGGTGCTGGACGATGCGCTGCGCGCGTCCGAGGACGACATCGCCAAGCTGCAGGCCAAGCTGCGCGAGGCGCGGTCCAAGCAGGCCAACGTCCAGACGCGGCTGGAGAGCGCCAACAATCGTTTCAAGCTGCGCGAGATGTACGCCGGCGCCAAGACGCAGGATGCCTTCAGCCGCTTCGACGTGCTGGAGCGCCGGGTCGACGACGCGGAGGGCCGCGCGGAAGCGATGGGCCTGGGCGCCGTCAAGACGCTCGATGAGGAGATCGCCGAGCTGCGCTCTTCGGATCGGGTCGACGCCGAGCTGGAAGCACTGAAGGCGCGGCTGGCCGCCAACCTCGCCAAGCGGGAGGGCTGAGATCATGGAAGTCGTACTCGGATTTTTGATCCTGTTCATCGGGCTGCCGTGGATCGTGTTCCACTACATCACCAAGTGGAAGCAGGCGCCCAAGATCACGGTCGAGGACGAGCAGTTGCTGGACGACATGTTCATGCTCGCCCGCCGGCTCGAGGAGCGGCTGGTGACGGTCGAGCGCATCGCCGCAGCCGATCATCCCGACTGGAAGCCGGGGCTGAGCGCCCCGTCGCAGGAATGGCAGGGCAGCCTGAACGCGCCGCATTCCCCCTATCCCACCGACCGGAGGAACTGAGATGTCCGAGCGTCGTACCAAATTCTACCTGGACAAGCAGAACAAGAAGGTCGCGGGCGTCTGTGCCGGCATCGCCGACTATACGGGCGTCGATGCGACGGTGGTGCGGATCGCGATGGTGCTGCTGACAGTGACGACCGGCGGGCCGTTCATCCTCGCCTACATCATCGCCGCCTGGATGGCGCCGGCGAAGCCGACCGGGCTCTACAGCTCGGACGACGACGCCAAGTTCTGGCAGGGCGTCCGATCCAATCCACGTCGCTCCACGGCCGAGGTCCGATCCACTTTCCGCGACATCGATCGCCGGCTCGCCGACATCGAGACGCTGTACACCAGCCGCAATACGCAGCTGAGCAATGAGATCGAAAGCCTGCGCTGAACGCACGGGGCAAGATCGAGAACCTGCGCTGAGCGCGGCCAACATACGACACGGGGAGCAGGGTCATGCATTGGGGTGGACCGGAGTTCGTCTTGTGGATCATCGCGCTGGCGATCGGGGCGGGCATCATCAAGACGTGGATCAAGGCCAGGCACGGCTATCCGCTGGAGGATCGTGGCCGCAAGCACGAGCGGCGGATGCGCCGGGCGCAGCAGCTCGACGGCCTCGACGATACCCGCAAGGTAGCGCTGCTGACCACCGAGAACGAGCGGCTGAACGGTCAGGTGGGGCGGCTGGAAGAGCGGCTGGCGGTGCTGGAGCGCATCGTCACCGACCCCGCCGAGCGCACCGCCCGCGAAATCGACGCGCTGCGCTGAGGAGGCAACGATGTTCAGCGAAGAGTTCATTTTCACCTTGATCATCGGGGTGGTTCTGGGGGCCGCCATCACCCTGCTGATCCAGCTCTATGGGCGGCGCAAGGTGCGCCAGGCGATCGGCGAGACGCAGGCGGAAGCCGAACGGCGGCTCGCGCTGCTGACCAACGCCAGCGACCGGCAGATCGGGCAGATCGACCGCTTGCAGGAGCGCATCGGCGTGCTGGAGCAGATCGCGGTCGAACCGGCGCACCGCACCGCGCGCGAAATCGAACGGCTGCGCTGAACGGCGTATGCGAGAGGGGTAACACGATCATGTCGCCGGAAAAATTCGCCATCGCCCAGACGCTGTTCACCGCCATCGGCGTGGTCGGCGTGGCGGGCATGGTCGGTTGGGTCGCCACCACATGGATGCGGATCAAGAACGGCTATCCGCTCGACGGCGCCTGGGGCCAGTCGGTATATCCGCGCAAGGACGCGGAGACGGGCGAGCGCGTCAAGCTGTTGAGCCAGGAGAATGCGCAGCTCCGCGCCGAGCTGGGTTCGGTCAAGGATCGGCTCGCCAATGTCGAGCGGATCGTCACCGACAGTTCGCATCGATTGAGCCAGGACATCGAACAGCTGCGCGTTCCGACGGGGAGCCTGCGCCAGTGAGCCCGCTTTTGATCCCCATCTTTGCCATGATGATCTCGATCGTGGCGATCCTGGCGGGCACCGTGTTCAAGCCGTGGCTGAAGCTCAAGGAGCGCCAGATGGAGCTCGCCAGCACCGAGGCGGCCGAGAAGGCGGCGCAATATGCCGCGCAGACCGAACGGCTGGAACAGCGCGTCCGCGTGCTGGAGCGTATCGCCACCGATCGCGGCCAGGACCTGGCGGGCGAGATCGAGCGGCTGCGGGATCGGCAGGAAGGGCCGGTGTTGCCGCGGCCGGCGGGGGACAGAGAGGAGACAGGCAGATGACCGATCCGACGGTGTACCTGACGCTATCGCTGTCGGCGCTGGCCGGCACCGCGATGATGACGACCGCCGGGCTGGCGGGATGGCGCGGCTGGCTGCAGCTCAAGCGCCTCGAACTGGCCCGCGACCACGACGCGGACCGGCCGGCCCCGACCGGCGCGGGCGCGCGGATCGAGATCGCGGACCTGCGCGAGCGCATCAGGAAGCTGGAAGCGATCGCGGCGGGGGTGGAGTTGTGATCGAGCGGTTCGCCTGCTTCCGCGGGGATGACGGATAGGGACGGGCATGAGGGGTGAGTTGATCGCCCTGAGCTGCGGTCTTACCTAGTTTCGATGCCCACCCTTGCCGACATCCACGACGAATACGCCTTTCTCGACCCCGACGATCGCTACCGCCTGCTGATCGACCTCGGGCGTGAGCTCGCGCCGATGCCGGCGGCGTTGAAGACCGACGCAACGCTGGTACGGGGGTGTTCGGCGTCGGTGTGGATCTACCCGACGCAGGTCGCGGGAGGACGGTTGCACTTCCTGGCGGACAGCAACGCGGCGATCACCAAGGGGCTGGTCGCGCTGGCGCTGGTGGCGGTGCAGGACCGGACGCCCGCCGAGATCGTCGCCACGGACATCGCGGCCGAGCTCGCCCCGTTCGACCTGCAACGGCAGCTGAGCAGCAACCGCACGCAGGGGCTGCCGAACATGATCGCGCTGATCCGGGAGACGGCTGCCCGGATGGCGGGGTAACCCTCTCCCGCGGGCGGGAAAGCCGTTACCCTGCCCGCACCTCTTCCGCTGCCCTCAACACCTCGTACGCGGCCTGGATCTGCTGGAACTTCGTCGCCGCCGCGGCGTCGCCGGGGCGGATGTCGGGATGGTTCTCCTTCGCCAGCGTCCGCCAGGCCGCGCGGACCTCGTCGAAGCTGGCGTCGCTCTCGACGCCGAGCGCCTCCAGCGCCCGCATCTCGTCGCGGCTGCGGGTGCCGTCGCCGGGGCCGCCCCAGCTATAGTGTTTCGCGCCGGCATAGCCGTCGGCGGTGCGGGTTTCGGCCGACTCACGCGCGGCGGCTTCCTCGGCGGACAGGCCCTCGAAGTAGTTATAACCGCGGTTGTACTCGGCGGCATGGTCGACGCAGAAATACCAGCGATCGGGGCTGTTGGGCGATTTGGGTGCGGGACAATTGCCGGGTTGCTGGCAGTTGTGCCGGTCGCACAGGCGCACCCGCGTCGCCTCGGTCGCCGAGCCATAGCCCCGCCAGCGGGGAAAACCCCAGTCGTTCGAACGGGTAGGAGTGCGGGCCATGGGGGGCATCTAGGCGGTGGCATCGTGCAATGCCACCGCCGGAGATGCGCCAGGTGGTCTGTAAGCCGGGTTCTGTCCCTCCCTTGCGGGATTGGGCAACCATTCCTCTAGGCGCGCCGTTGCCGGCACGCTCAAGCAACCAACCCGGGCATCGGGTGGAAACACACCCCAGAACCCGAGGGTTCTTCGATGCCCCTATTCGGTCTTGCTCCCGGTGGGGTTTGCCGTGCCGCCCCTGTCACCAGGCGCGCGGTGCGCTTTTACCGCACCCTTTCACTGTCGCATGGTCGAAACCGTTGCGTTCTGCTCTCTGTGGCACTTTCCCTGGGGTCGCCCCCGGCGGGCGTTACCCGCCACCGTTGTTTCGCGGAGCCCGGACTTTCCTCGCCTCGTGAGAGCCGCGGTTGCCCGACCACCTGGCGCCCCTCCCCTACTCGTCCCCCATCGGCTTGGGAAGCAGCAGGGCGAGCAGGATCATCCGGCACTCGGCATCGACCTCGCCGTCGACCAGTTCGGGGCGGAAGCGGCGCTGGAACGCCATGATCGCAGCCATCGGCTCGGTCACGTCATAGCCGAACCGCTCCAGCGCGAGCAGAAAGCCGCCTTCGGTCCATTGCGGGTCCATCAGGTTCTTCGTCGGCCGCGGCAACGCCAGGCGGCGGCGCGCGAGTTCGCCCCAGGGGAACAGCTCGCCCGGATCGCGCTTGCGGGCAGGCGCAATGTCGGAGTGACCGACGATGTTGCCGCGCGTGACTTCGTGGCGATCCTTGATCTCGGCGACGAGTCGGACGACCGCGCCGATCTGTGCGGGCGGAAACGGGCGATAGCCGAATTCGTGGCCCGGATTGACGATCTCGATGCCGACCGACGCGGAGTTGACGTCGGTGAGCCCGCGCCAGTGCGACGCACCCGCGTGCCAGGCGCGCCGATCCTCCGCCACCAGCGCCTGCACCGTCCCGTCCTCGTCGACCAGGTAATGAGCGGAGACCTTGGCGGCGGGATCGCACAACCGCGCCAGCGCGGCCGCCGCGCTCTGCATGCCGGTATAATGCAGCACGATCATCGTGATCGGCAGCGCCCGCTCGTCGTGATTGGGCGATGGGAACTGCGTCATGGGACGTTGGTGACCTGCGGCGTCGGCGTTGTAAACCGTCAGGCGGCGAGCGTCGCTTCGGCGGCGGCCTTGGCATACAGGCCACGTGCCGCGCGGCTGGGTTCGAACAGGCGGGTCTGGCCGATCACGGTCTCGCCGGCGCCCAGCGCGAGCAGCCCGTCCGGGCGCAGCGCACCGGCAAGCCGCGCAAACACCGTCTGCTTGATCGTGGGTGCCAGGTACAACAGCACGTTGCGGCACAACACCAGGTCGAAGCGGCCCGCCGGCGCCGGCTCGGCGACCAGATTGGCACGGCGGAACTGGATGTTGCGGACCAGCTCGGGCTTGGCCACCCACTCGCCCGAGCCGTCGCCGTCGAACCACGCCATCAACCGGCGGATCGGCAGGCCTCGCTGAACCTCGAACTGGGTGAACCTGCCGGATCGGGCGCGCGCGAGCGCGGTTTCCGACACGTCGGTGGCGACGATCTCGGGCATCGTGCCGCCGCCGGCGCGCTCGGCGAAGAGCATGGCGAGCGACAGCGGCTCCTGACCGGTCGCGCAACCCGCGCACCAGATGCGTGGCCGGCGCCCCTGCGCCTCGACCGCAGTGACCGCGTCGAGCAACAAGTCGAACACCGCGGAATCGCGGAAGAAGCTGGACTCGCCGTTGACGAGCGCATCGACGACCTGGTCGCCGACCGAGGGGTCGCTGCCGTCGAGCACGAGCGTGACGAGGTCGTCCAGCGACGGCAGGTCGCGCGCCTTCAACAGCGGCTTGAGCGCCGTGTCGAGCCGCCACGAGCGATAGGAGGCGAGCTGCTGTCCCGTGCGGGCCTCCAGCAACGCGGTGAGCACGCGCACGGCGCTCGGAGAGAGGGGGGGTGAAGGGCTTGGCGTCACGGGCGGCGCCGCTCGGCCAGCAGGCGACCGATCGCGTCGGGGGGCAGCATGATGTCGGCCAGCCCTGCCGCGGCGACCGCACCGGGCATGCCCCAGACGACGGAGCTTTCCTGATCCTGCACCACCACCGCACCGCCCGCCGCGCGCAGGGTGCGCGCGCCATCCGTGCCGTCGCGCCCCATGCCGCTCAGCACCACGCCGATGGCGCGCGCGCCAAAGGCTGCGGCGGCGCTGGCGAGCATCGGATCTACCGAGGGCATGCAGCCGCTTTGTGAGGGCGCGTGCGACAGTCGGATGCACGCGCTGCCGTCGGGCAGCGCGGCCACGCACAGATGCGCGTCACCGGGCGCGACGATCAGGCGGCCGGGCCGGACGCGCATCCGGTCCGTGGCGACGTCGCAGGGACGGCCCGAGAGGGTCGCGAGCTGCGCGGCGAAATAGGGCATGAACGTTGCGGGCAGATGCTGGGTGATCAGGATCGGCAGGCGAAAGCCCGGGCGCAGCTCGCGCAACAGATGGCTCAGTGCGTGAATGCCGCCCGTCGAGGCGCCGATCGCGACGAGGTCATAGGCGTCCGCACGAGGGGTGGGCGCGCGCGGCGGAACCGGCGGCGCAGGTGCGACGAAGCCGGCGGGTTCGCCCAGTCGCCGCAGCTTGTCGAGCAGTGCTTGCGCAAAGTTCGCCGAGAACGCGCCCGCCGTCGGCTTCACCAGCGTGTCGGCGGCGCCGAACGCGAGCGCCTGGATCGTCTGCTGCGCGCCATCGGCCGCCGACGACGACACGATCAGGACCTTCGCCGCACCACCCGCGACGATCAGATCGGGTAGCGCGGTAACCCCGTCGACGCCCGGCAGGTTGATGTCGAGGAGGATGAAATCGACTTGCTCCCGCGCCAGGAACTCCAGCGCGGTCCTCACGTCCTGCACCTCCCCGGCCACCATCAGGCCGTCGGAGCCTCCGATCACGCGGCCGATCACCGCGCGCGCCACCGCCGAGTCGTCGACGATCAGCACGCGTGCCCGCTGGTCCGGCACTGGCGCGCGCAGGGTAGCAGCTCGCATCGGACCTTCGCCTTAGGCGCCGACGATCTGGAGCTTGGATTCCAGCGTGTCGCGATCGAACGGCTTCATGACGTATTCGTCGGCTCCGGCTTCGATCGCGGCGCGGATGTACGCCATGCCGCTCTCGGTCGTGCAGAACACCACCTTGGGCCGCGAGGGGATGTTCGATTCGCGCAGCGCGCGCAGGAAATCCATCCCGCTCATCACGGGCATGTTCCAATCGAGCAGCACCACGTCGGGCGCCGTCGCCATGCACTGGTCGAGCGCGTCGCGCCCGTCCACCGCCTCGGTAACGCGATAATCGAGCGTTTCCAGGATGTGGCGGGCGACCTTGCGGATCACCTTGGAGTCATCGACGACGAGGCAGGTCTTCATGGGGTGACTCAACTTTCGATCAATGTCGACACGGATGTAGGCGGTAAGCGTTTGCGGGGCGTTAAGCCGCGGGGTCTGGTGGCGTGGTCGAGCAGCGGTGGTCAGGCGGCGTGGGCGAGCTGGACACCGGGCAGGAGGCAGGCGAGGTCGATCACCAGCACCGGCTCGCCGTCGCGTTCGATCAGCGCGACCCCGGCGGTGGCCCAGCCATGCCGCAGCGACACACCGCCAAGCGGTTGGCGTGGGAACGGTGCGACATCCTCCAGCGCGTCGACCAGCACCGCATAGTAATGACCATCGGCATGGGTGATGATGGCACGGCGCGTGGCAAGATCGGTCGACGCGAGTCCCAGCGCCACGCCGGTATCGATCACCGTCACCACGCGGCTGCGCAACGCGGCCAACCCGCGAACCGAACGCTCGGACCCCGGAACCGGCACGATCTCGCCCAGATCAACCACCGAATCGACCTGGATTGCCGGCACGGCGATCGGGCATCCGGCGACGTGGGCGATCAGGAACAGTTGCATGTCGGTCACGCTCCCAGCCGGCCGGCGACGGCTGCGATCAGCGCCGCACGGTCGTAACGATAGATGCTGTCCGCGCCGCCCGCGACTTCCCGACGCAACTGAACGACATCGCCCGCTGTCGAGGTGAACACGGTTGCATCGTCGGCCATCATCAGTGTGACGACCGGCTGCTCGCCCGGCAGTGCTGCGGTAGCGCAGCGATAGCCGAGGCCCTCCAAGGCAGGCTTCAGGAACGCTTCCATCCACCCCGACCCATCGCACTGCAGCAGACAGAGCGGGCGAGCGACGACGGTGCCGTCGCCGCCGGCGAAGAGCGCATGCGCATCGACCAGCTCGACCTGCTCGCCAGCGATCATGGCAACGCCGGCGATCAGCCCCTCGCCAGCCGGCGCGAGGCCCGGCGCGACGGCGACGATCTCGATCGGCTCGGCGATCGCATAGGCGATCTCGGACATGCCATCGCTCAACCGTAGCACCGCGACCTGGCCGCGCCCCTCCAGCGAGCCCGTCAGGTGCAGCGGCAGGCTGCGATCGCCCAGCGACAGACGCCGACGGCCGCCGGTCACGCGAATGGCATCGGCGGGCACCGTCTCCACCCGGTCCAGCGCGGCGAGCGCGATCAGGCGGCGCTGCCCATCCAGGTCCAGGAACAGCAGGGCCGGCATCCCGGCCGGTGCGACCGCCTCCTCGACGTCGTCGGTTACCGCCAGCTTGTCAAAGCGCAGCCCTCCCGCCAGCGCAAGTCCGCTGCCGTCCAGCAACAGCATGGGTCGACCGCTGTCCGGCAGGGTCATGCCGGCGTAGAAGCCCGTCGCCATGATCGCCGGCGGTGCAGGCTTCACCACCAGCTCCTCCGTATCGATCACCCCATCGACGCCCAGCGCGTAGTCGCCGTCGCGCGTCGAGATGATCGCCAGCGTGTCCGCCGGACCGCCGTCGGTGACGCCGATCAGCGCGGCCAGTCCCAGCACCGGCAGTCGTCGGCCGCGCACCGTCGCCACGGTGGCATCGCCGATCGTGTCGAGCCGGACCGATGCGCCATGCGCGACCACGATCTCCTCGACCGCCGAGCGCGGGATCGCGAAGCGCTGCGCACCGACCCGGACGACGATCGTCGACAGGATGGAGAGCGTCAGCGGCACATGGATCGACAGGGTCAGGCCATGACCGGGGCGATTGCGCAGCACGACGCGTCCGCCGATCTGCTCGATATTGGCGCGCACCACGTCCATGCCAACGCCACGGCCAGAAATGCCGGTAACGGTGTCGCGGCTCGACAGCCCCGGCTCGAAGATCAGCTCCAGCGCCTGCTCTTCGGTCAGCGCGGCGAGCGCCGCCGGGTCGCGCAGCTTGCGCTCGCGTGCCTTCGCGACGAGTCGCGCGATGTCGATGCCGCGACCATCGTCGGCGATCTCGACGACGATCTGATTGCCGGATTGACGCGCGACGACGGTCAGTTGCCCCGTCTCGCGCTTGCCGGCGGCGCGCCGCTCGGCGCGCGTTTCCAGCCCGTGGTCGACCGCGTTGCGGATGATGTGGATCAGCGGATCGCGCATCAGCTCGACCATCTCGCGATCCAGCTCGACGTCGCTGCCCTCGATCGTCAACGTCACCGCCTTGGCGAGTTCGGCGGCGGTATCCCGCACGATGCGCGGGAGTGCCGCGAACAGCGCGTCGATCTTTTGCATGCGCGTGCGGGTGACCGCGTCGCGCATGTCCGCGACCGTCAGCGACAAGCGCTCCAGCGCCGCGTCCACGCGCGGTTCCTGCCCGTGGTCGCGCAGGCAGCGCGCCAGCTCGTTGCGGGCGAGCACCATGTCGGACATGCCGCTCATCATCCGGTCGAGCAGGTCGACATTGAGGCGGATCGATCGCGCGGCGTTGCGCGTCGCGACGGCGGTGACGGCGGCGGCCGGCGCGGCATCTGGCGCCAGCGCGGCGATCAGCAGATCGTCGCTGCCGTCCTCCAGCGGCGCACCGGACGCGATCGCCTCGGTGAGTTCCCCGATCCGGTCAACGATGGCGAGCACCGCGTTGACGAGCGCGGTATCCGGCAGGCGCTCGCCATCGCGGGCGGCGCCAAGCACGTCCTCGGCGGCGTGACTGAGCCGGGCAAGCCGCGGCAGGTTGAGAAAGCCGCAGCTGCCCTTTACCGTGTGAACGAAGCGAAAGATGGCGTCGAGCCGCGCGCGATCGGCCGGATCGGCCTCCCACGCGACGATCTCCCCGCTGAGCGCTTCCAGCGTCTCGCGGGTTTCGCCGATGAACTCCTGGAGCAGCTCGTCCATGCGCAGGCTATGGGGTGGGAAAAGTAAAGGCGGCGTTTACCGCAATCACTTCATGCCGGCCTTGAGCCGGCATCGGACGTGCGACAAATGCCACGTTGCAAGTGATGGACATCGGCATGGACCGCCGCGGCAAGGCCGCGTCGTGGCACGGGTTCAGCTTCGCCGCCCCGCCGTCCGGGCTTGCGCGGGTCAGCCGGTCGTGGCCGACCGCCGCGCTACGCCATGTTCAACGCCGCCCCGAACAGCATCACGTTCTCGCCCGCGTCAGAGACCACCACGCTGCCGCCAGCGTCCTTTGCGAGCGTATGCACCAGATACGCGGCTGCGACCCGGGGCGTGATGCCGTCCGAGCCCTCGCCATCGGTCAGCGTGCGGCGGATGTCGGGGTCGAGGATCACGCGCGTGCCCTCCGCGCGCAGCACGATCTCCAGCTGGCCGCCATTTTCCTCGCCGCCGATGTCGAGCTTGCCGCCACGCACCAGCGCATCGCCGGCGATCATCGCCAGGTTGAGGAGCACCTTGGCGGCAGGCTTGGGCAGCTGCTCGGCCTCGACCAGCCAGTTCAGCTCGACCTTGCGGCCAGCGGACAGCAGCCCCTCGATCGCGCCCCGGCATTCGCGCGCGTCGACCAGATCGCCGAAGCCGCCTGCCGCCCCAAAGGCGAGGCGGAAGAATTTGAGCTTGTTGGCCGACGTCTTCGCGCTCTCGGCGAGCAGGTCCAGGCAACGCTGACGCATCGCCGGATCGGTTTCGTCGGCGAGCAGCTCCAGCCCGTTGTTGAGCGCGCCGACGGGGGAAAGCAGGTCGTGGCACAGGCGCGAGCAGAGCAGGCTGGCGAAATCGACGGGAGTGACGGTCATGGAGGGCCCTTGATTTTGCGGCACCGTGGCGGAGCGGGCGGGCGGGTGCAAGGTTGGTTAACCGCTGACCGAACAGTCCACCGCGTCGAATCGTTCATGGATCGCGCCGCACGCCACTGCCCGGAACAGCCGCGCCTGACCTGACCCGACGATCAGCCACAGCCAGCCGTTCGCCGCCGCGTCGGCCGCGTCGCGCGGCGACGGCGTGGGGTTCCCGCCGGGGTGCGAGTGGTAGCAGCCGATCAGTTGCGGCCCGCCGGCGCGCGCGGCGCGATGCGCGGCGATCAGCGCGGCCGGATCGATCTCGAACCGAAGATGCGGGTCGGCGGCGACATTGCGGCAGGGCTCCGTAGCCTCGATCGCTTCCGGCGTGCCGAACAGCAGACCGCAGATTTCATCGGGCCAGGCCGCCGCGTCGGCCATGATGCGCTGCAGCAAGTCGCTTGAAATCCGCACGTCCATGCCCATCTCCGTACGCTAATGGACCGGGGGGTTTCCATCATCGAAGCGCGTATCCGCCCGGCCGCGGACGGCTGGCGGCTGGATCGTGCGCTCGCCGACGCTGCGCCGACGCTGTCGCGCGAGCGGCTGAAGGTCCTGATCAACGCCGGTCAGGTGTCGCGCGACGGGCTGACGGTGCGCGATCCGGCCAAGCGCACAGGCGCAGGCGAGGTTTTCGCGGTGACCGTCCCCCTCCCCACGCTCCCGCACAACGAGGCGCAGGCGATCGATTTCGGCGTCGCGTTCGAGGACGACCATCTGATCGTGGTCGACAAGCCGGCCGGGCTCGTCGTGCATCCGGCAGCGGGCAATCTGGACGGCACGCTGGTCAACGCGCTGCTCCACCATTGCGGCGGATCGCTGTCGGGGATCGGCGGGGTGGCCAGGCCCGGTATCGTCCATCGCATCGACAAGGACACGTCCGGACTGATGGTGGCAGCCAAGACCGACCGCGCTCACGAGGGGCTGGCGCGGCAGTTCGCGGATCATTCGATCGACCGGCGTTACCTGGCGATCACGCGGGGCAAGCCGAACCCGGCGGCGGGCAAGGTCGACGCCCCGCTCGCGCGCTCGCCGGTGGACCGCAAGAAGGTGGCGATCGTTGCCGGCGGCAAGCGGGCGGTGACGCATTACCGCACGCTGCAGCCGCTGACCGGCGGAGCATTGGTCGAGTGCCGGCTGGAGACGGGGCGCACGCATCAGGTACGCGTTCACATGGCATCGCTGGGGCATCCGCTGATCGGCGACCCGGTCTATGGTGGCGCGCACCCGGCCGCGACAAGAATTGCTTTCAGGCGGCAGGCATTGCATGCGGCGCGCCTGGGCTTCAAACATCCGATAACGGGTGAAACGCAGGTCTTCACCAGCGAAATGCCTGCCGACATGCAGGAACTGTTCAGGGCGCTTGACGCATAGGTCATGCGTTTCGTCACGTTGTTGGACAGCGGACGCAACCCTCGACCATCAAGGGGAGTTTTACGAACATGGCAAAAAGTAGCAATCTCCCCGCGACCATTCCCGCGCTCGGCACCGAGGCGGGGCTGAACCGCTATCTGGCCGAGATCAAGAAATTCCCGCTGCTCCAGCCCGAGCAGGAGTATATGCTCGCCAAGCGGTTTTCGGAGCATGGCGACCCCGATGCCGCGGCACAGCTCGTCACGTCGCACCTGCGGCTCGTGGCCAAGATCGCGATGGGGTATCGCGGCTACGGCCTGCCGACCTCCGAGCTGATCTCCGAAGGCAATATCGGCCTGATGCAGGGCGTGAAGAAGTTCGAGCCGGAGCGCGGCTTTCGCCTCGCCACCTATGCGATGTGGTGGATCCGCGCGTCGATCCAGGAATATATCCTGCGCTCGTGGAGCCTGGTGAAGATGGGCACCACGGCGGCACAGAAGAAGCTGTTCTTCAACCTGCGCCGGATGAAGTCCAAGCTGGATGCGTTCGAGGACGGCGATCTCAAGCCCGAGCACATCACCAAGATCGCGACCGATCTGGGCGTGGCCGAAAGCGATGTCGTGTCGATGAACCGCCGCATGGCGATGGGCGGCGACACGTCGCTCAACGTCTCCATGCGCGAGGACGGCGAGGGTCAGTGGCAGGATTGGCTGCAGGACGACGCGCCTTTGCAGGACCATGTCGTCGCCGAGACGCAGGAGGCGGAGGTCCGCCACACCATGCTGGTCGATGCGATGGGCGACCTGAACGACCGCGAGAAGCACATCCTGACCGAGCGCCGCCTGACGGACGATCCCAAGACGCTGGAAGAGCTGTCGCAGGTATACGGCGTGTCGCGCGAGCGCGTCCGCCAGATCGAGGTACGCGCGTTCGAGAAGCTGCAGAAGGCGATGATGCGGCTCGCCGGAGAGAAGCGGCTGCTCGTAGCCGCGTAGCGGTGGCAATGGCACCGGCGAGCCCGTCCGGCAGGTCGGCGGCCACGCCGTCGAGCCTGTCCGACGAGCACGGTCTTTGCCCGCGCGGGGCCTGTCGGTAGACAGCGACGATGGCAGTTCGCTTCCTACGGCTTGCACTCAAGGCGGCGCTGATCTTCGTCGTGGTCACTGTCCTGTGGGCCGGGATATATCGGTTCGTGCCGCCGCCGGTCACGATGACGATGCTCGGCGATGCCCTCGAGGGACGCGGCATCGACAAGAACTGGATGAGTCTGTCGGCCATCGACCCGGACATGGCGCGCGCCGCGATCGCGGGCGAGGACTCGCGTTTCTGCTCGCATAGCGGCTTCGATTGGCGGGGGATGGCCAGCGCGGCGGCCAATAATGTGCAAGGCAAGCGGCTGCGTGGCGGTTCGACGATCAGTCAGCAGACTGCGAAGAACGCCTTCCTGTGGCAAGGTGGTGGCTATGTCCGCAAGGCATTCGAGGCGTATTTCACGCTGCTGATCGAGACGCTGTGGGGCAAGCGGCGAATCATGGAGGTGTACCTCAACATCGCCGAAACGGGCATCGGCACCTATGGCGCGAACGCGGGATCGATGCGTTATTTCGGGCATGACGCCAGCCGCCTGTCGCCAACCGAGGCGGGTCGCATCGCCGCGGTGCTGCCGCTGCCGAAGAAGCGCGCGGCGATCTCGCCGACCGGGTTCGTGCGGCGGCATGGCAACCGGCTGGCGCGGGTGGTGGGCGTGGTGCGGCGCGAGGGGCTGGACCGGTGTCTGAGATAGCGTAGCCTGCCGCCCTTTCTTGGCGGAAGCCGGGACCCAGTCCGCGGCGCCACCGACTGGGCCCCGGCGTCCGCCGGGGAAGGCAATTGATTGCCTCTCAACCGCTCAGAACGGCAGCTTGAACCCCGGTGGCAGCGGCAGTCCGCTGGTCATCTTGCCCATCTCCGTGCTCGACACCGCGTCGGCCTTGTTCCGCGCGTCGTTGAACGCGGCGGCCAGCAGATCCTCCAGCATCTGCTTTTCCGATACCTGCATCATCGAGTCGTCGATCGCGATGGCGATGACGCGGCCCTTGGCGGACGCCTTGATCTTGACCAGGCCGCCGCCGGCGACGCCTTCCACCTCGACCGTGTCGAGCTTGGCCTGCGCGGTCTGCAGCTCGTTCTGGACGTTCTGCGCCATCTCCATGATCTTCTTCAGCTGGTCGTCGTTCATCGTTCAGGCACTCCGTTGGGCGGGTCAGGCGCTACGCTCGGCAAGTCAGGCGCTGCGCTGGCCGGGCCAGGTTTCCAGTTCCGCGTCGGGGAACGCTTCGAAAGCCGCTTTGATCATCGGCGAGTCGAGGATGGCCTGTTTCGCCGCCTCCTCGCGACCGCGTTCACGCTCCAGCAGGGTCGGTTCGCCGGGCTGATCGGCGAAGCTCACCCGCCACGCCCGCCCGCTCAGCGCCTTCAGCGCGGTATTCAGGTCCGACAAGGTGTCCGCCGACATCGGTCGCGCCCCGCTCAGGACAAGTTCGGGAGGATCGTAGCGCACTACGCTCGTGCCCTGTTTGAGCTTGACCGCCAAGCCCAGCGAGCCTGCCCGGTCGAGCGCCTCCACCAGCGCCTCGAAGCTGGGGGGCAGACTGGCCGCTGGCTCCGCCGCCTTGGCGGCTGCCGGTGCCGGGGCCGTGGCCGTGGCCGTTGGCGCCGGCACCGTACCGGCCGCGATCTGGCGCGCGAGATCGCCAGGATCGGGCAGCGTCGAGGCGTGGATCGCGCGCAGCAGCGCCATTTCCGCCGCCTCGATCGGCAGGGCGGCGCGACCGACCTCCTCATGCCCCTTCAGAAACAGCTGCCATAGCCGGTGCAGCGCCGGAAACGACAGCGCGGCGGCCCAGTCGGCGCGCGCCTGTCGCTCCTCCGCCGACTGCGCGGCATCGGGTGCGGCGTTGACCTTGGCCAGCGTGACGCCGTGCACCGTCTCCAGCAACCCGCGCAGCACCGCCAGCGGGTCGACGCCCAGGTCGTACTGCCGCCGCAGCTGGTTGAGCGCGCCTGCGCCGTCGCCCGTGAGCACCAGCGCGAACAGGTCCCGCACCGCGCCGCGATCGGACAGGCCCAGCATCTCGCGCACCGCACGCGCCGTCACCGCCTCGCCCTCCAGCCCGGCATGGGCGATCGCCTGATCGAGGATCGACAGCCCGTCGCGCGCGGACCCTTCCGAGGCGCGGGCGATCAGCGCCAGCGCCTCCGGCTCGGCGACGACGCCCTCCAGATCGCAGACCTTGCCGAAATGCTCGGCGAGCTTGTCCGCCGAAATGCGGCGCAGATCGAACCGCTGGCAGCGCGACAGCACGGTGATCGGCACCTTGTTCACCTCGGTCGTGGCGAACAGGAATTTGACGTGCGGCGGCGGCTCCTCGAGCGTCTTCAGCAGCGCATTGAAGGCGTTCTTGGACAGCATGTGGACCTCGTCCACGATGTAGATCTTGAACCGCGCGGAGACCGCGGCGTAGCGCGACGCATCGATGATCTCGCGAACGTCGTCGACGCCGGTATGCGACGCCGCATCCATCTCGATCACGTCCATGTGCCGCCCTTCGGCGATCGAGCGGCACGGGTCGCACACCCCGCACGGGTCGATCGTCGGCCCGCCCTGCCCGTCCGCGCCGATGCAGTTGAGCGCCTTGGCGATCAGCCGCGCGGTCGACGTCTTGCCCACCCCGCGCACGCCCGTCATCAGGAAGGCGTGGGCGAGCCGATCGCGCTTGATCGCGTTGCCCAGCGTCTGGACCATCGCGTCCTGCCCGATCAGCTCGCTGAACGTCTGCGGCCGGTATTTGCGCGCGAGGACGCGATACGCCTCGGCGCGCGGCTGCGGCGGTTCGTCGAGGCCGAGCAGCGTGTCGGTCACAGGGGCGCGGAACGGAAGGTGATTCGGGTCACCGCGCAGGTATGGCAGGTGACACGCGGGGGTAATAGGGCCGGAGGACCGGCATCACGATATGAGCACTGCCCGGCATTGGTCGAACAGGGCCGTCACGTTCGCGACGGGCGCGTCACCCTTACAGTCCCAAACCGGATCGATCTCGACGATCCAGCCCGTGGTGAAGGGGTCGTGGCTGAAATCGCCGGTCGACTGAGTATAGTGCTCGCCGGGTCGGGGGCGACGACGGTCGCCCAACGATTGTTGCCGACCGCTCCCTCGGGCGTGCCGTAGCGTGCCGGCGAGATGTTCTCCTTTGCCCGGCCCGCCGCCGTGCGCCGCGCGGCGTCGCCAGCATCGCGACGGAAATAGCCGGCCCATTCTCCTCGGCCGTCAGCTCCCTGGTCCAGGGATTGGTGCCGTTGGCGCAATTGTTGCCGCGCGCTTGCGTGCCATCGGTCGAGAAGCGCGTATGGAATAGCGGGTTGCGGCGCGGCGACTCTCGCGCGACACTGGCGTGACGCTGTTGACCGGGCGGTCGCGCGTCGTTATGCGCCCGTCCCGACCGGCACCCGTGCCGGGCATCCGTCCGAGACGGCAGGTGCCGGGGTTAGCCCTGGCTTAATCTCCTGCCCAGACGGGGAAACAGGATCAGCCGGGTTCGCCCGGCGTTCGTCGCGCTTGCGGCTCCCCTTCCCCATCGCTGGATTTCGTAACCGGGCGCGGCCGCACGGCTCGTGTCCCAATGTGGAGAAGCGCATGGATCGTGCTCAAAAAGCCGCGGCCGTCGCCGAGCTCAAGCAGACGTTCTCGTCGGTCGGCGTGGTGGTGGTCACCCGCAACAACGGCATGACGGTGGCGCAGTCGACCCGGCTGCGCAACGCGATGCGCGATGCCGGCGCGACCTATCGGGTCTCGAAGAACAAGCTCGCCCGCATCGCGCTGGACGGCACCCCCTACCTCTCGCTGGGCGACATGCTCACCGGGCCGGTCGGTCTCGCCACCTCGCCCGATCCGGTCGCTGCTGCCAAGGTCGCCGTCGAGTTCGCCAAGGGCAACGACAAGTTCGAGATCGTCGGGGGCGCGATGGGCGACACCCCGCTCGACATCGAGGGCGTCAGGGCGCTGGCGACGCTGCCGTCGCTGGACGAGCTGCGCGCGAAGATCGTCGGCCTGATCGTTGCCCCGGCAACCAAGCTGGCGACCATCACCCAGGCCCCGGCCGCGCAGATCGCGCGCGTGCTGCAGGCCTATGCCGACAAGGACACGGCCGACGCCGCCTGATCGGCTTCGTCTGCAACTCATCAACTGATCTGAACCGAAGGAAATCATCATGGCCGACCTTAATTCGCTCGTCGAGAGCCTGAGCGCGCTGACCGTCCTGGAGGCCGCCGAGCTTTCCAAGATGCTCGAAGAGAAGTGGGGCGTCTCCGCCGCCGCCGCCGTTGCAGCGCCTGCCGCCGGTGGCGGCGCCGCTGCCCCCGTGGTCGAGGAGCAGACCGAGTTCGACGTCATCCTGACCGGCGACGGCGGCAAGAAGATCAACGTCATCAAGGAGGTCCGCGCGATCACCGCGCTCGGCCTGACCGAAGCCAAGACGCTGGTCGAGTCGGCACCCAAGGCCGTCAAGGAAGGCGTGTCCAAGGACGAGGCCGCCAAGCTGAAGGCCCAGCTGGAAGCAGCCGGCGCGACCGTCGAGGTCAAGTGAGCTGAAGCGGGAG
>NZ_JAQGLJ010000026.1 GCF_028292945.1 Sphingomonas bacterium
AGCACATCGGCGCGCCACGGGTTCTCCAGCAGCGCGAAGTTGAAGGGCAGATGCACCTGCGGGCGAGCCGGTGTTCCGAACCAGCGCGCCAGGCGATCATTGGGGAGGAATATCTCGCCGATCAGGACGCGATCTTCGTACTCGTCCGCCAGGGCGCGCATCTCGGCGGCGATCGCGTGCGCCTCAGGCTGATCAGTCGAATGGAGCTGAACTACGCGGTCGCGCTCGTTTTCGCCAACTCGCCACGCGGTATTGAGCGGGTTGTCGGGCAGCCCTTCGGCTTTGACGATGTGCCACAGCACGTCGATGCGGAACCCATCCACCCCGCGATCAAGCCAGAAGCGCATCACGTCGAGCATGGCGCGCTTCAGGTCGGGATTCCGCCAGTTCAGGTCGGGCTGCTGCTTTAGAAAGGCATGGAGATAATATTGCCCCGTCGCTTCGTCCCAGTCCCAGGCCGAGCCGCCGAAGTCGCTGATCCAGTTGTTGGGCGGGCCGCCATTGGGTGCGGGGTCACGCCAGATGTACCAGTCGCGCTTCGGGCTGTCGCGCGACACGCGGCTTTCCACGAACCACGGATGCTGGTCCGAACTGTGGTTGGGGACGAAATCGAGCAGCAGCTTGAGCCCTGCCGCGTGGAGCTTCGCGATCAGCCGGTCGAGATCGGCGAGCGTGCCGAACAGCGGATCCACGTCGCAGTAATCCGCGACGTCATAGCCGAAATCGGTCATCGGCGAGGGGCATATCGGTGACAGCCAGATCCCATCGACGCCCAGGCTCGCAAGGTACTCGATGCGCGATTCGATCCCGGCAAGGTCGCCAACGCCGTCGCCGTTGCCGTCCCGAAACGAGCGTGGGTAGATCTGATAGATGACGCCGTGCTGCCACCAGCGCGTCTTCATCGCCCCTTTCACCCAAGCGCGCCGAGGCTCGCCGCCAGTTCCTCCACTCGGAACGGCTTCGCCAGACGCGGCACGTCGGGCGGGATCTCGTCGAGCGCGGCATAGCCGGAGATGACCAGGATCCGAACGCCCGGCACCCGTGCGCGTGCCAGCCGGGCGAGTTCGGCGCCTTTCATGCCCGGCATGAGGTGATCGGTGACGAGATAGTCCACGCCGTCGAGCAACTCTTGCGCCTCTTCGGCGCTGGCGGCGACGACGACCTGCAGCCCGAGGCTGGCGAGCATCGCGGCGGTGGCGTCGCGCACCGGCAGTTCGTCGTCCACCAGCAGCACGCAGCCATTCAGCGCGTGGACGGGTGGCAACGGAGCGGGCACCTCCACTGCCCTGCCCGTCGCGATTGGCAGCAGCAGTTCGACGCGCGTGCCCTCTCCGGGTGCGCTGGTCAGTGCCATTCCGCCGCCCAGCTGCGCGGCGAGACCGTGAACCATCGACAGGCCAAGCCCCGTGCC
This sequence comes from Sphingomonas bacterium, assembly GCF_028292945.1. GTDB lineage: Bacteria > Pseudomonadota > Alphaproteobacteria > Sphingomonadales > Sphingomonadaceae > Sphingomonas. The sequence goes on from NZ_JAQGLJ010000026.1 coordinate 1,412, forward strand.
CTTGCCGACCCCCTTGGTGGAGAAGAACGGCTCGATCGCCCGCGCTGCGGTGGCCGCATCCATGCCCATGCCGGTGTCGGCAACTGCGAGACTCAGAAACGCGCCGCTCAGTCCCGCCGCGGCGCTCGCGGCCCGATCCGCCAAACAGGCCGTCAGCAGCAGCCGGCCGCCATCGCGCATCGCGTCACGCGCGTTGACCGCCAAGTTCAGGATCGCGAGTTCCAGCTGATTGGGGTCTGCCAGCGCGGGTGGCAGGTCCGGGGCGACATCAATCACCAGCTCTACTTCGGGGCCTACGGTGCTGGCCACCAGCGACGACATGTCCGCGAGCAGCGTTGCAAGGCCTACCGGGCCGGGCTGCAACGGCTGGCGTCGGGCAAAGGCGAGCAGTCGCTGCACCAGGGTCCGCGCGCGCTCCGCCGCCTCCAGCGCCGATTGGATCAGCCTCGCCTGCCGCTCGTCGCCGTCCGGCTCCTTGGCGGCCCGCCGTCCGAGCAGATCGAGATTGCCGATGATGGGAGTCAGCAAGTTGTTGAAGTCGTGCGCGACCCCGCCGGTCAGCTGGCCCAGCGACTCGACCTTCTGCGACTGCCGCAGCGCTTCACGCGCCAGGTCGAGTTCCCCGCGACGTTCGACCTCGGCGGTGACGTCGCGCCCGATTACATAGGCCTCGCCGTCGCCCGGTGCTGCGCTCCAGGCGTAATGCCGCCAGCCTCCGTCCGCAGGCCGCACCCGGGCCACGAAAGCGCCTACCGGGCGAGTAGCGGCCGTCTGCATCGCGGCTATTGCGCCGGGCAGGTCATCGGGGTGGAGAAAACCCGTCAACCTGCGCCCGATCACGTCCGCGGCGGTGTAGCCCAGCGTCTCCACCGCAGGATTGGCCGCGCGGATGCGTCGACGGGTGTCGATCACCAGCAGCAGATCGCCCGAAAGCCGCCACATCCGATCGCGCTCTGCGGTGCGCTCGGCGACCTGTTGCTCCAGTGTCTGGTTGAGCGCGGACAACGCCTCCTGCGCCTCGCGTCGCTCGGTCACGTCGCGCACCGTGCCGATCGCGCGCACCGGCACACCCGCGTCGTCGCGCAGCACCACGCCATGCGAAGAGACCCAGCGCACCGCGCCGTCTGGGCGCAGGATGCGATGCTCGATCGCGAAGTCGGTGCCGCCGCGCGCCAGCCGCGCAGTTCCCTTGGCGATGCGGTCGCGGTCGTCGGGGTGGATCAACGCCACGCGCTGCTGCTCGCTGAGCGGAACTCCATGCGGCACGCCCATGATTTCGGCCGCGCGCGGCGACCAGCGCGCGCGTCCCGCGCGCAGATCCTGATCCCAGGTGCCGATTTTCGCACCCTCGACCGCCAGCCGCAGCTGCCGCTCGCTGTCGCGCAACGCAGCCTCCGTGCGAACGCGCTCGACGTGCGCCCAGGACCGCTCGGTCACCTCGCGGACCAGGCTCAGCTCGGCCGCGGTCCAGATGCGCGGCACCAACGAGTGGACCGCCATCATCGCGGCAAAGCGGTCGCCCTTGATGAACGGCATGCAGATTGTCGCGTTGATGCCGATCGCACGAAAGGTCGCCGCGCCGTCGCTCTCGATGTCGGTCACGTCCGTGATGATCAAAGGACGGCCGGCATACATGTCCGCCACCGCCTCAGGCCCGAAGGCGGCGAGGCTATAGGTGCCGACGATCGATGGCGCGCCCGGCGCGTTCCAGTCGCCGCGGATGTGGAAAGTGTCGCCGTCGTCCGCGACGTCGGCATAAGCGCAGTCGGACGCGTTCAGGTGCTTGCCCAACATGCGGGTAGTGACGGCCAGCACCTCGTCCGCTTCCGTCGCGGTCGCGGTTGCCTTGCCGAGCGCGTCGAGAAATTGAAGCCGCGCCTCGTTGTCGCGCAGCGCCTCTTCCGCCGCCCGGCGGGCACTGATGTCGAGCACGAACGCTATGAAGCTGGCGGGTGCACCCGCTTCGTCGCGCACTGTCGTGACCGAGTTGTTGACCCACACCGCCGTGCCGTCGGGCCGCAGGTAACGCTTGTCGGCGGAAAACGCGCTGCCGCCCGCCATCGCATAGTGGAACAGCTCGTCATTGTGCGCGATGTCGTCGGCGTGGGTGATCGAACGCCCGGTGATACCCAGCATCTGGTCCCGCGTGCGCCCGACGATCTCGCAGAAGCGATCGTTCACCGTCGTGAAGCGACCCTGCAGATCGACCTGTGCCAAGCCGGCGGTGGTCCCCTCGACCATCGCCGACAGCTGTCGCTCCCGCTGGCGCAATTCAAGTTCGGCAGTCTTCGCCGCCGTTACATCGAGCGCGACGCCGACATAGCCGATCAGCGCGCCCTTCGCGTCGAAGCGCGGCTGCGAGACGGATTGGAGCCAGCGCCACTCGCCGGCCGCGTTACGATAGCGCGCGTCGATCCCAAAGGTGCGGCACTCGCCTACGCCGGCCTGCGTCTCGGCCGCGACTGATGCGATATCGTCCGGATGGACACTATCGCGCCAGTGGCTCGCCAGCGCCTCCGCCCTGCTCATGCCCGCAAACATGCAATATGCCCGGTTGACGAAGGCGCGCGACCCATCGATCCGCGTGACCCACATCAGAGCAGGCGCGGCGTCCGCGATCATCGCGAAATCGTCGATCGCGGCCGCCTGCGGCGCGTGGGGCTCCGTCATAGATGCCACGCGGTGGCCATGATACAATCAGACCACCGCTGTCCAGCACCTATCCCGACACGGCTTCCTTGACGGCGTCCGCCGCCTTGGCGAGCCAACCCTTCTCGATCTCTTCCGCGTCCGCCTTGGTCTTTGCGGCGATGCCGTGCGGCTCGGCAGGCGGCGCATAGACGGAGAACAGCTTGAGCGGCTCGGAACCCTTGTTGATGATGTTGTGTTCGGCGCCCTGCGGGATGACGATCATGTGGTCGGCCGACACATTGGACTTCGCCCCGTCGACGATCGCCTGCCCCGTGCCCTTGACGAAGAAGGTCGCCTGATCGGCGCGGTGCGTCTCCATCCCGATCTCCTCGCCGGGCGCGAGGCTCATCAGCACCACCTGCACGCGCTTGTCGAGGTAGACCTCCTTCTGGAAAAAGTCGTTCTCGCCTGCGAGCTTCGCCATATCCTTGTTGAAGAACGTCATCCGTCTGCACTCCTGATTGATCCACAGGGCATAACGGCACAGCGCAGGGTTCGGGTTCATCGTGCCGAGCGAGTTATCCACAGGATGTTGCGCCCGGTGACAATTTCCCTTTTGCAATCAACGAGTCATAAACCATGACTGAGCGCTCAAGGTAACAGCCAGTAGTGTCGGTACGGAGCACATCATCATGGCCGCAATCTCGCTCGCAAACGGGGTAACCTACAGCCAGAATTTCGACGGGCTCGCGAACACGGCGGGAAGCACGACCAACAATCTGAACACCGATCCGCAGCCGCTGCCCGGCTGGTTCCTCAACGAGACCGGCGGCGGCACTCGGGACAACGAGCAATATGCCGCTGACACCGGCGCTGCCAACAGCGGCGACACATTCAGCTACGGCGGCGCCGGAAGCACCGACCGTGCGCTCGGCTCAGTCCAGAGCGGCACCCTGATCGCGACCTACGGCGCCCAGTTCACCAACGATACGGGCCAGACCATCACAGAGTTGGTCATCACATACACCGGCGAGCAGTGGCGCATCTCGAACACAGCCGCAGCGCGCGACGACCGGCTCGATTTTCAGTATTCGACCAGCGCGAGCAGCCTCACGACGGGCACCTGGACCGACGTCGACGCGCTTGACTTCACCAATCCGATCAAGACGGCGACCACGGGCGGGGCGCTCGACGGCAATGCCGCGGCGAACCGCACCGTGATCAACCACACGATCACCGGGCTCGGCATCGCTCCCGGAGCGACCTTCTGGATCCGCTGGAACGACCTCAACTCCAGCGGCGCCGACGACGGCCTCGCCATCGACGACTTCTCGCTGACGCCGGTCACCGCCGCGAGCGGCGAGAGCCAGTCCGTGGTCTTCAATCCCGTTTCGGTAACCCAGGCAGAGGGCAATGCCGGCCTGACGGCCTACACCTTCACCGTCACGCGCACGGGGGGAACGACCGGGACACTCGACTTCTCCGGCACCATCGCGGGCGGGACCACCGACGCGGCCGACTTCGCCGGCGGGGTTTCCCCGACCACCTTCAGCGGTTCGATAGCGGCCGGGCAGGCCAGCGCGACCGTCACGGTCAACGTCAACGGCGACGTGGATATCGAGGCCGACGAAGCCTTTCAGCTGACGCTCACCAGCGCCAGCAACAGCGACGGCACGGTCACCGCGACCATCGGCGCCAACTCGACCGCGACCGGCAACATCACCAATGATGACACGCCCATCCTGTCGATCGACAACATCTCGAGGACGGAGGGCGATGCCGGCACGGCCATTTACACCTTCACCGTCAGCCTCAGCCAGGCGGCACCGACGGGCGGAGTCACCTTCGACATCGCGACGGCCGACGACAGCGCGACGGCGGCGGACAGCGACTATGTCGGTCGCACGCTGACCGGCCAGACCATCGCCGCAGGCCTGACCAGCTACACGTTCGATGTCACCGTCAACGGCGACACCGCCGTCGAGCCGGACGAACTGTTCCTCGTCAACGTCACCAACGTCATCAACGCCACGGTCGGCGACGGCCAGGGCACCGGCACGATCGTCAACAACGACCAGCCACCGATCCCCGTCGTCTCGGTCGGTGATGCGGCGATTACCGAGGGCAATAGCGGCGTCAGCTATATCAGCTTCACGGTCAGCCTGTCGTTCGCGCCGACCGGCGCGGTCACGGTCGATTACACGACCGCGAACGGCACCGCGCTTGCGGCTTCCGATTATGTAGCGACCAGCGGTCAGGTCAGCTTCGCCGCGGGCGAGACCTCGAAGACCGTCGCCGTGCCCGTCATTGGCGACACCCGCACCGAAAGCAGCGAGGCGTTCACGCTGACGCTCGCCAACCCCAGCGGCGCAACGCTGGGCGACCTGAGCGGCACCGCCACGATCACCGACAATGACGGCGCTGGCGGTGCCTACTTCTCGCTCGCCTCGGGCGATTTCTCGCAGGATTGGAGCAACACCGGGCTGATCACCGCCAATGACGATTGGAGCGGCGTGCCGTTCATCGTCGGCTATCTGGGCGACATCGACCCCGCAACGCCGGGCGACCTCAACGCCACGACCGTCACCGGACCGGCACCGGGCGCGGTCGACGTCATCGCCAACCAGGCAAACACCAGCAGCACCTCTGGCGGCGTCGCGGAGTTCCAGATCGCCAACCCAACGATTGGCATCCAGGGTTCGGGCACCGCGGACGCTCCAAGCATTGTCCTTCATATGGACTCGACCGGTCGCAGCGCCGTGCGGCTGCAAGCGAATTTGCGTGACCTCGACGGCGGCGCGGACAACGCCACGCAGCAGATCAACGTCCAATACCGCACCAGCTCGACCGCTGGCTGGACCAACGTCCCCGGAGGGTATTTCGCCGACGTGACGACCGCGTCCAGTGCGACGCAGGTGACGGCACTGGACGTCGTCCTCCCGGCGGGCGCGGACAATGCCGCAGCCCTCGAGATCCGCATCCTCACCACCAACGCGGGCGGCAGCGACGAGTGGGTCGGAATCGACGACATCGTCGTGTCGAGCACGTCGGCCGGCGCTACGCTGTCGATCGCCGACACCGCCGCCTATGAGGGCACGGGCGGAACCAGTGCGGTCGTCTTCACCGTCACCCGCGCCGGCGACACCTCGGGCGCCTCGACGGCGGACTATGCGGTGACCCCGGGCAGCGGGAGCTTCGGTGCGAGCGTCGGCGACTTTGCCGTCGCGCAGCCACTGACCGGCCAGGTCAGCTTCGCCGCCGGCGAAGCCAGCAAGACGATCACGCTGGACCTGCTCACCGACGCCAATCCCGAGGCCGACGAGAGCTTCACGGTCACCCTCGCCAACGCGACGGGGGCCACGTTCGCCGACGCGATCGCGACGGGCACGATCGTCAACGACGATGGCACCCCGCCGTTAGTCGCGATCAGCGACGTCACCCAGGCGGAGGGCGATGCCGGCACGACGGTGTTCTCGTTCACGGTCACGCGCACCGGCGGTGCCGATGCGTTCACCGTTGATTACGCTACAGCTGACGGCGCCGCGAGCGCGGGCAGCGACTATGTCGGCACGTCTGGCACGCTGAGCTTCGCGGCGGGCGAGAACAGCAAGACGGTCGCCGTCATCGTCAATGGCGATACGCAAAGCGAGTTCAGCGAGACGTTCTCCGTCCAGCTGTCCAACCCCACCGGCTTCGCCATCCTCGCCGACGCGACCGGCACCGGCACCATCGTTTCCGACGACCCGCTCCTGATCAGCCAGATCCAGGGTTCGTCCTATTACAGTCCGATCCTCGCCGCCGAAGGCAAGAACGGCTTCAACATCGCCTCGACGACGGTCGTCACGATCCAGGCGGTGGTCACCGCTGTCGACGGCGACGGCCCTCGTCAGGGTTTCTACCTCACTGAGCAGTTCAGCGACTGGGATGTGGACCCGCTGACGTCCGAGGGCATCTTCGTGATGGCTCGCAACGATGCCGGCGCTGGCAGCGATCTCGTGACCGCCGCGCCCGGCGTGCAGGTCGGCGACCTGGTGACCCTGAGCGCGCAGGTCATGGAATATCAGGTGTTCCAGAACCTGCCGCGGACGGTGCTGGTCAACATGACCGGCTTTACGATCAACGGTCCCAGCAACAGCCCGCTCCCGACTCTCGTGCTGGACGCCAGCCGCCCGATCCCGAACTCGATCCTGACCGCCGTCACGCCTGATCTAACCGATTCGGCCGATGACGCCGGCGATACGTTCGACGCCAACCGCTACGCGCTGTCGTACTTCGAGACGGTCGAGGGGATGCTGGTCACGATCCCGGACATGGTGGCAGCCGACGGCTTTGTCTCGACGTCGGGCGGAGACCCAATCTTCCAGGCATATTCGCGCGTCCACGCCGACGCCGGCCAGATCAACTCGCGCGGCGGCTACACCATCGCCGGCGATCCGCCGCTCTCGCCGCCGGACACGACGGATGCGGACGACGGTACTATCTTCGGCGGTCGCCATGTCCATGACGGCGACACCAACCCGGACATCGTCGAGCTCGACTTCTCCGGTTTCGCAAACCCCTACCCTGCCGGTCAGCTCGAGAAGATGTCGATGGGCGACGGCCTGGGCGACGTCACCGGGATCATCGAGTTCGATTTCACCGACCGCAAGCTGTTCGTCACGAGCATCGACGCAGGCGCTTATCAGGACACGGTGCCGGCACAGGAGACGACGACGTTCGGCAATGACGATCGCGCGCTGACCGTCGCCACCTTCAACGTCGAGAATCTCGATCCCGGCGACGGCGCAGCCCGTTTCGCCGCGCTGGCTGGGGTGATCGCCAGCAACCTGAACTCTCCGGACATCGTCATCATAGAAGAGATGCAGGACAACAACGGCGCGGGCACCGGCACGGCCGACGCTTCGTTGGGCTGGCAGATGCTGATCGACGCGCTCAACGCGGCGGTACCGGGCGCGGCCTACCAGTGGGTCGACCAGGAGCCGGTCAACAACGCCGAGGGTGGCGAGCCGAACGGCAACATCCGCGTCGGCTTCCTCTATGACACCAACCGCGTCCAGTTGGGCGACCTCGCAGCCGACGCGACGATCGCCGAGCGCCGCCAGTTCACCGACCGGATCGGCGACGCCGTCCGCGATGCGGGAGACCGAATCACCTTCTCCGACGACATGATCGCCGGCGAGATTAGCGCGACCGATTGGTCGGGGACGCGCAAGTCGCTGCTCGCCCAGTTCACCTTCCATGGCCAGGACGTGTTCGTGGCCGCGAACCATTTCCCCTCCAAGGGGGGCTCGGGCACGTTCTGGCAGTTCAACCAGAGGCTCGAGACCGGTCAGCCCGCGAACAGCGATTTCGCGCAGCGCAACGCCGTTGCGAACGACCTCTACACGATGCTCAACCTCATCGAGGGCAGCGCATCGGGCGCGGGCGTCGTCAGCGGCGGCGATTACAACGACTTCTACTTCTATCGCCCGCTGGAGGTCGCCACCGGCCATGTCCTGCCGGACGGCACGGCGCGGGTTGGCGGTGCTCGCTTCGACAACCTCGGAGTCACGGAGCTGACGGAGGCGGAGCGCTACAGCTACACCTTTGACGGCCGCAGTCAGACGCTGGACCATGTCATCGTCAACCCCCTGCTCAGCGGGGTCGCGGGCTATGACGTGGTCCACGTCAGCACCGGCTACAGCAGCTTCGGCACCGGCGCGAATGCAAGCCCGGCCCTGTCGGACCACGACCCCGCCGTCGCTTCGTTCGACTTCCGCAGCTTGGATGAGAAGCTGAGCGGCACACCCGGCGACGACTTCTTCCGGCTGGAACAGGGTGGCGACGACGAGGTCACTGGGGGCGAAGGCAACGACGCCTTCTACTTCGGGCAGGCATTGACGGCAGACGATCTGATCGATGGCGGCGGCGGGCGGGATATCGTCGCGCTGCAGGGCGACTATTCGTACGGCCTGACGCTGGGTGTGGGCAATTTGGTCAATGTCGAGACACTCTCCATCCTGACCGGCTCGGACACCCGGTTCGGCGAGATCGGAACGAACCTTTACGATTATGACGTCGTATCGGTTGAGGCCAACGTCGCCGCTGGCCAGCAGCTGATCGTCAATGCAGCGACCTTGCTCATGGGCGAGGACCTCACCTTCGACGGTTCGGCAGAAACCGACGGGACGTTCCTGATCTATGCCGGTGCAGGCGCCGATCTTCTGACCGGCGGAGCGGGCGCTGACGTCTTCTTCATGGCCGACGGCCGCTTTAATGCCGGCGATCGCCTGACCGGCGGCCTGGGCGCGGACATCATGGTGCTACGCGGCGATTACACGGCAACCTTCACGGCCGACACGCTGACCAGCATCGAGACGCTGACGCTGATGAGCGCGGCCGACACGCGCTTCTTCGTGTCGGGCGAACGCTATAGTTACAGCGTGACCAGCGACGACGGCAATGTCGCTTCGGGCCAGAAGTTGACGGTCAATGGCGCCGGCCTGCAATCCGACGAGACGATGAGCTTCAACGGCTCGGCGGAATCGGACGGCACCTTCAACCTGTTCGGCGGCGCCGGAACCGATGTCCTGCAAGGCGGTGCGGGCGCGGACCTTTTGGTCGGCGGACGGCGCGGTGACACGTTGTACGGGAACGGGGGCAATGATGTGTTCCGATACGACAGCCTGGAGGACAGCAACTCGACCGAGCGCGACGGTATCCAGGACTTCAACGCCGGCGACGTCATCGACCTGTCGCGGATCGATGCGAATGTCCTGATCGACGGTGATCAGGCGTTCAGCTTCATCGGCTCGAACACGTTCAGCGGCACTGCCGGCGAGCTGAGGTTCCAG
>NZ_JAQGLJ010000031.1 GCF_028292945.1 Sphingomonas bacterium
TAGCGCATGTTGGCGATGCCGCCTTCGTACATCAGGTCGACGATCAGCTTCACCTCGTGCAGGCACTCGAAATAGGCCATTTCCGGGGCGTAGCCGGCTTCGGTCAGCGTCTCGAACCCGGCCTGGATGAGGTGGGTCAGGCCGCCGCACAGCACCGCCTGCTCGCCGAACAGGTCGGTCTCGCACTCCTCGCGGAAGTTGGTCTCGATGATGCCGGAACGGCCGCCGCCGACGCCGCTGGCATAAGCGAGCGCCAGGTCGTGCGCGTTGCCGCTGGCGTCCTGATGCACCGCCACCAGGCACGGCACGCCGCCGCCGCGGGCGTATTCGGAGCGGACGGTGTGGCCCGGCCCCTTGGGCGCGACCATGATGACGTCGAGGTCGTCGCGCGGCTCGATCAGGCCGAAGTGGATGTTGAGCCCGTGCGCGAAGGCGAGCGCCGCGCCGGGCTTGAGGTTGGCGTGCAGGTCGTCGGCATAGATCGCCGCCTGGTGCTCGTCGGGCGCGAGGATCATGACCAGGTCCGCCCAGCGCGCGGCGTCGGCGTTGGACATGACGTTGAAGCCCGCGTCGGTCGCCTTTTTGGCAGTCGCCGATCCGTTGCGCAGCGCGACCGCGACTTCATTGATGCCGCTGTCACGCAGGTTCTGCGCATGGGCGTGGCCCTGCGAGCCATAGCCGACGATGGCGATCTTCTTGCCGGTCAGCAGGTTCAGGTCGGCGTCGGCGTCGTAGTAAACTCGCATCTTGGTTCCCCTTGTTCTCCCGTCGTGCTGAACTTGTTTCAGCATCCATGCGCGACGGCATCGTCGTGCTCGTGGCGAGCGGATCGCATGGCCCCTGAAACAAGTTCAGGGTGACGATGTAAATGGATGTTAGGCGGCGTCCTTACCCCGCGCGATTGCCACGATGCCGGTGCGGGCGACTTCGACGAGGCCGACTTCGCCCATTAACTCGACGAACTTGTCGATCTTGTCGCGCCCTCCCGTCACCTCGAAGACGAACGAGGCGATCGTCGCGTCGACGACGCGCGCCCGGTAGACCTCGGCCAGCCGCATCGCCTCAATCCGTCTGTCGCCCGTGCCTGCGACCTTGACCAGCGCCAGCTCGCGTTCGACGTGCGGGCCGAGCGCGGTCAGGTCGGTGACGGAATGCACCGGGATCAGCCGATCGAGCTGCGCCAGGATCTGCTCCATCGTCGCGGCACTTGCCGAGGTGACGATGGTGATGCGGCTGACCGCCTTGTCCGCGGTGACGTCGCTGACCGTCAAGCTCTCGATGTTGTAGCCGCGCGCGGTGAACAGCCCCGCGATGCGCGCGAGGATGCCGGGCTCGTTGTCGACCAGCACGGCGAGCGTGTGGCGTTCGGCTTTCTCTTCCGTGATCCGCATTAAATCCCCCTCCCGCTCGCGGGAGGGGCCAGGGGTGGAAATGTCGAATGAGGTGGGAAGCCGGACAGGCCCTCCCCCAACCCCTCTCGCAAGCGGGAGGGGAGCTCGAACGAGGGGGAGGGGAGCTTAGACAAGCGCCTTCGCCTCGTCGTCCATGTCGCCTTCGACTTCGCTGACGTGGAGGATCATGTCGGTATGCGCCGCGCCCGACGGAATCATCGGGAAGCAGTTCGCAAGCTTGGCGACGCGGCAGTCGACCATCACCGGGCCGTCATGGTCGAGCATTGCGGCGATGCCGTCGTCGAGCTCGTCGCGGGCGGAGATGCGGATGCCCTTCCAGCCATAGGCTTCGGCCAGCTTGACGAAATCGGGCAGGCTGTCGCTGTAGCTTTCCGAATAGCGCGAGGAATAGGTCAGCTCCTGCCACTGGCGAACCATGCCCATATATTCGTTGTTGAGGATGAAGACCTTGACCGGCAGGCGATACTGGCTCGCGGTCGCCAGCTCCTGAATGTTCATCTGGATCGACGCCTCGCCCGCGATGTCGATGACGAGGGCCTGGGGGTTCCCCAGCTGCGCGCCGATCGCGGCGGGGAGGCCATAGCCCATCGTGCCCAAGCCGCCGCTGGTCAGCCATTTGTTCGGCAGCTCGAACCCGAAATGCTGTGCGGCCCACATCTGATGCTGGCCGACCTCTGTCGTGATGATCGGCTGGCGGTGCGCCGTCGCCGCGTGCAGCGCGCGGACGGCGCGTTGCGGCATGATCTCCGGCCCGTCTTCCGCAAAGCCGAGGCTGTCCTTCGCGCGCCAGCCGGCGATGCGCGCCCACCACTCGGCGAGGTCGGGCTTGGGATGCTGACGTGCCTTCCAGACACGGACCATATCCTCCATCGCGTGGCCCGCATCGGCGATGATCGCGAGGTCGACGCGGACGTTCTTGTTCACGCTCGACCGGTCGATGTCGATATGGACCTTCCGCGAGTGCGGGCTGAATGCATCCAGCCGCCCCGTCACGCGGTCATCGAAGCGACTGCCGATCGCGACGATCAGGTCCGCCTGGTTCATCGCCATGTTGGCCTCGAACGTCCCGTGCATGCCGAGCATGCCCAGGAACGCGGGGTGGCTGGCCGGGAAGCAGCCGAGCCCCATCAGGGTCGAGGTGACGGGCGCGCCACTGATCCGCTGCAACTCGTGCAGAAGCTGCGACGCCGCCGGGCCGGAATTGATGATCCCACCGCCGGTATACAGGATCGGGCGCTCGGCGGCGGCGAGCATGTCTACCGCCGCCTCGATCTGCGTGCGGTCGGCCTTGAGCGCGGGGCGATATGTCTTGTGCTGGATCGGCCCGGGCTTGCTGTAGCGCGCGGTCGCGACCTGCACATCCTTGGGGATGTCGACCACCACCGGGCCGGGGCGGCCCGACGTCGCGATGTGGAACGCCTCGTGGACGATGTCGCCGAGCTTGGCGGGATCCTTCACGAGATAATTGTGCTTGGAGCAGTGGCGGGTGATGCCGACCGTGTCCGCTTCCTGGAACGCGTCGGTGCCGATCAGCCCGGTGGGGACCTGGCCGGTGATGACGACCATGGGAATCGAGTCCATCAGCGCGTCGGTGATGCCCGTGACCGCGTTGGTGGCGCCCGGACCGGAGGTGACGAGCACCACGCCGGGCTTGCCGGTGGAGCGCGCGTAGCCCTCCGCCGCATGCGTCGCCGCCTGCTCGTGACGGACGAGAATGTGCTTGATCCGGCTGTGCTCGAACAGCGCATCGTAGATCGGCAGCACCGCGCCGCCCGGATAGCCGAACACGACCTCGACGTTCAGATCTACGAGCGCCTGGACGAGAATGTCGGCTCCTGATCGTTCGGTCACACACGCATTCCTTGTTGCAGTGCGGCGAGTTAGCGGCACTAACCTTGCGCGTCAACTGGCGTCTCGCGCAACATTATTCCAAAAAGTTCGAGCAACTTTGTTTCGTCGGTCTGCTCCGTTCGGGTCCAGTGAGACGGTGGCTGACGGCCGAACCACGTATATTGACGCTTGGCGTAGCGCCGTGTGGCAAGCGCCAGCGCGTCCCTCGTTGTGGCCTCGTCGGCCTCACCACGCACAAGACGGGTCAGTTCCGGCACGCCGATCGCGCGTACGATCGGGGCATCCGAGGGAAGGTTTCGCGCCAGCAGGCCGGCGATCTCGTCCCGGCCGCTCGCGACGATCGCCGCCGCGCGTCGTCGAATACGCTCCTCCAGCCACGCGCGCGGCGGCAGCAGGACGGTGGCGATCAGCCGTATGGCGTCGCCGATGCCGCCCTCACCGCGTTCGCGCCACGCAGCGATCGGAACGCCGGTCGAGCGGATGACCTCCAGCGCGCGGTGGACACGGGTGGTGTCGTTGGGGTGGAGCCGCTCGGCCGCCATCGGGTCGAGCGCGGTCAGCGCCGCGTGCGCTTCCCCGACCGGCAGCGCGCGCACGGCGGCGCGGATGGCGTGGTCGATAGGCGGCACGGGGGCGATGCCGTCGATCAGGGTACGCAGGTACAGACCGGTGCCGCCGACCAGGATCGGCAGCTTGCCGGCATCATGCACATCGGCGACCACCGCGCGAGCTTCGCCCGCCCACCGCGCGGCATTGTAGCCGATGTCGGCGGCGTCGACGTGGCCGAACAGGCGGTGCGGCACGCGCGCTTCATCGTCCGTTGAAGGCCGGGCCGTGACGACGCGCAGATCGCGATAGACCTGCGCGCTGTCTGCGTTGATGACGACTCCGTCGTTGCGCTCCGCAAGCACCGTCGCCAAGGCGGACTTGCCGCTGGCAGTGGGTCCGGCGATTACAATCAGGGGCGGAAGGGTCGATGTGTTCACGGCAACGCTGATAGCAGCCGATCGCCTTCGCGCGGGCGATCTTTCCGCGGCATCCGACCGCCTCGCGGCAGCCGGGTGTGCGCCGGCAACATGGGGGTGGTTGGACGAGGGATCGGCCGCCGATCTGGTGTTCGCGCTCGATCCGGCGGCGGCGCGCAGCGCGCTGGAAGGCGGCGAGCGCGACGTGGTGGTGCAACCGCTGGAGGGTCGCGCGAAGCGGCTGCTGATCGCCGACATGGATTCAACGATGATCACGGTCGAGTGCATCGACGAGCTGGCTGATTATGCCGGCATCAAGCCGGAGATCGCCGCGATCACGGAACGTGCAATGCGGGGCGAGCTCGACTTCGAGGCGGCGCTCGATGCTCGCGTGGCGCTGCTGGCGGGGCTGGACGAGGCGGTGATCGAGCAGTGCCTCGCCGAGCGGGTGACGATCATGCCTGGGGCACGGACGCTGGTGCGCACCATGCGCGCGCGGGGTGCCCGGTGCGTGCTGGTGTCGGGTGGGTTCACCCGCTTCGCCGAGCCGGTGGCGCGAGAGATCGGGTTCGATCGCGCGATCGCCAACCGGCTGGTGATCGCCGACGGCAGGCTCACGGGCGCGGTGGAGCGACCGATCGTCGGCGCGGCGACCAAGCTGGAGACGTTGGCGGCAGAGGCGGGGGCAATGGGGATCGCGATCGACGCGACACTGGCGGTGGGCGACGGCGCCAACGACCTGCCGATGATCCGGGCGGCGGGGCTGGGGGTGGCGTTCCGCGCCAAGCCGGTCGTCGCGGCGTCGGCCGCGGCACGGGTGGAGTATGGCGATCTGACGACGCTGTTATGGGCCCAAGGGATCGCGCGGCGGGAGTGGGCCTAGCCCTCTCCCGCAGGCGGGAGAGGGCTAAGGCGCGACCACCACGCAGGCGACACCGCTGGCGCGGCACGCGGCCTGTGCCGCAGCCTTGCTGGCAAAGCCCGTTGCCTGCAGTCGCGTGACCGCACCCGCCGCTACATAAGCAGGCGCGGCACGGCCAAGCTTGGCCTGAACCCGGGTCCACTGCGTCTGCGCATTGGCGCGTGACCGGAACGCGCCGAGCTGTACCTTCCACCCCCCGCCATTCGTCGCTGCGCGGGCCGGTGCTGGCCTGGTGGCGACGGGCGTCGGCTTTGGCGCAGGAGTCATGGGCTTGGTGACAACCGGGGTCGATGTTGGCGACGCTTTCGCCACGGGCCGAGTTGGGACCGGCTTCCCAGGCGTGGGCTTGGTGGACTTGGGCGTCACCGCCGTCACCCGCGACGGCGGCACGGCGGCCGTTCGGATCGGCTGGGTCGCGCGCATCGGGCCATCGCCGGGCGACACCGCTGGCAGCGCCGCACCCGCCGCCGCCATCTGTTGCGCCAGGACGGTTCCCCGCTGGCGGTCGCTCGGCGAGATGAAGCTGTCCATCTGTTGCAGCGTCTCACGCGCAGATGTCAGCCCGTCGCTGCCCGGCTGTCCATCGCGTGCAGGACGCGACGCCGCGGCGCGCGTCATCAGCGCATAAGCGCGCGGATAGTCACGCATGACACCGTCGCCGTTGAACAGCATCGTGCCCAGCACCAGCTGAGTGCGCGGCTCGTCGCGCGCCGCCGACTTCTCCAGCCACGTCACGGCCTCCTGTTTGCGACCGTATTGGAACACGGCCAGCCCGTAATTGTCCTCGGCCTGAGCATGGCCCTGCAAAGCAGCCTTGCGGAACCAGCTTTCCGCCAGCGCCGGATCGACCGGCACGCCGCGGCCGAGCTTGTACGCTTGTCCAAGGTTGAATTGTGCATCCGCATCGCCGCCGATCGCCGGACCGCGCCACTCCTCCACCGCTTTGCGGTAGTCGCCCCGGGTCCACGCGTCGACCCCAGCCTTGACGTCAGCCAGAGCGGGTGCCGCTGCAAAGATCGCCGCCGCTGCGAAAAGTGCGATGCGCATAGTTCGTGTCCCCTTAACACCGTTGGCGGGATCATGGGGCGGAACAGGGGGTGAAGGCAAGGGAGGGGATAACCCTCTCCGCCAACGGGAGAGGGTTGGGCAGAAACTGCCGCTGGTCATTAACTAGTTCTTAGCCCCCCTCATGGCACCTGATCCTCGACAAGGGGAGTTCCGGGGACACATGCGCGTTTTGGCCATGGCATCGCAGAAGGGGGGCTCGGGCAAGACGACCTTGTCCGGCCATCTGGCGGTGCAAGCACATCTGGCGGGACAAGGTCCGGTGGTGCTGATCGATATCGACCCGCAAGGCTCGCTCGCCGACTGGTGGAACGAGCGCGAGGCGGATCAGCCTGCGTTCGCGCAGACCACGGTCGCGCGGCTCGCCGCCGATCTGGAGTCCTTGCGGCAACAGGGCTTTAAGCTGGCGATGATCGACACGCCGCCCGCCATCACCATGGCGATCCAGAGCGTGATTCAGGTCGCCGAGTTGATCGTCGTCCCGACCAGGCCTTCGCCGCATGACCTGCGCGCCGTGGGTGCCACCGTGGATCTGTGCGACCGCGCGGGCAAGCCGTTGATCTTCGTCGTCAACGCCGCCACCCCCAAGGCGCGCATCACGTCGGAAGCCGCCGTCGCGCTGTCGCAGCACGGCACCGTCGCCCCGGTGACGCTGCACCAGCGCACCGATTTCGCCGCGTCGATGATCGACGGCCGCACCGTCATGGAATGCGATCCCAACGGCAAGTCCGCCGGCGAGGTGAAGGCGCTGTGGGCGTACATCTCCGATCGCCTCGAAAAGAATTTTCGCCGCACGGTGTTCTCCGTGCCGGCCGCGTCAGGCTTGCCCGCGTTTGGTCAGCGGCCGGCTGCCGGCGGCTTCGGCCGGCGGGTGGTGGGCTGATGTTCGGCTCCGCCAAGCCGCTGGCATCGCTGTCGAGCGGCCTGCTCGCACGCAAGGGCGGCGCACGCCCGGCAATGCGACCGCAGGGCTATGCGAGCCTTGCGCCCACCGCGCAGCAGCTGGACGATCTGGGCTGGAACGACATGGGGTCTGAGCCCGAGCCCGAGCCGGTCGATGCACCCGAGTCACCGGTCGCGATCGCGAAGCCGCCGGTGCTGGTGGAACGTGAAGCGCTGGCGCAGATCATCGCGACGCCAGTCGAGCC
Source organism: Sphingomonas bacterium (assembly GCF_028292945.1). Lineage (GTDB taxonomy): Bacteria > Pseudomonadota > Alphaproteobacteria > Sphingomonadales > Sphingomonadaceae > Sphingomonas. Next base: position 7,364 of record NZ_JAQGLJ010000031.1, read on the forward strand.
GGTCGAGCCGGTCGAGACCGTTGATGCCGCTGAGCTTGCTATCGTCCCGCAGGCGGTCCGGTCCGTATCCGTCGCCACGGCGACGCGCCTGAGTCGCGAGACCGCGCACAAGGGCCGGGCCGCGTTCACGCTGCGCCTGGATGCCGAGCGGCATCTGAAACTTCGGCTGGCAAGTGCGCTCGCTCACCAATCCGCACAACAGCTGGTCGCGCATGCGCTCGACCGGTTCCTCGACACCATGCCGGAAGTGGCCGCCCTTGCCGGGCAGCTGCCCCCGCAAAAGCTCACCCGTTCCAAGGGAAAACGCTCATCATGAACCCGAAACTGGCGAAGCTGGGCCTGATTGGCCTGGCCTATGGCGGCATCATGGTAATGACCGCGACGGACGCGCCCCGAGGAGTTGGGCGCGAGCGCGTCAGCGCGGAGGCCAGGGAGGCCGCCAAGCACGCCGGCAAGGCGTTCAAGGCGCTGTCGAGGGGCGAAGCGGACACGGCCATCGTCGCCGCCGAGCAGGCCGTGGCGTTTGCGCCGCGCGTCGCGGACTATCGCATGCTGCTGGGGCAGGGTTATCTCAAGGCGGGGCGGTTCGCCTCGGCTGGCCAAGCGTTTGCGGACGTGCTGCAGCTAGAGCCGTCCAACGGCAAGGCGGCGCTCAACCTGGCGCTGACGCAGATTGCGGGTGGCGACTGGCAGGCGGCACGCGCGACGCTGACGCAGCATAGCGATACCATTCCAGCGAGCGATCGCGGCCTGGGCATGGCGCTGGCTGGCGATACGGCGGGCGCGGTGGCGCTGCTGACGACCGTAGCGCGCTCGCCCGGCGCGACGGCTAAGATTCGGCAGAACCTCGCGCTGACCTATGCGCTCGCCGGTCAGTGGCAGATCGCCCGCGTTGTCGCGACGGCGGACATGTCGCCGGCCGATGTCGATGCGCGGCTCGAGCAATGGGCGGTGTTCGCCCAGCCCCGCAGCGCGACCGATCAGGTCGCAAGCCTGCTGGGCGTGCAACCGGTCGCCGATCGCGGCCAGCCGACCGCCCTGGCGCTGAACGCACCTGTCATGTCCGACGCGCCGGTCGCCGTGGCAGCCGTGGTGGCACCGGTCGCGCCGCCCGTTCCCGTCGAGGTGTCCGCCGCCGCACCGATGCAGATCGCCGCCGTCCAGGACGTGCCGCCGGCAGTCCGGTTCGGCCCGCGTCGCGAAGTCGTGCAGGTGCTTACCGCCGCGCTGATCGCGAGCCCGACTGGCCCGATCAAAGTCGCCGCGAAGCCGCCGACCGCCAACGCAGTCAAGCCGGTTGCCCCACGTCTTGCAAAGGTCGCGACCGGAACGGGCGACTGGCACGTACAGCTCGGTGCGTTCGAGAGCGCGGGCGTCGCCAAGGATGCCTGGGGTCGCGCGCAACGCCGCTTCGACCGCTTCAAGGGCAGCACGCCCAGCGGCATGACGTTCAAGACGCAGTCGGCCAGCTTCTACCGCCTATCCGTGGGCGGCTTCAGCCACGCCGGCGCAGCAGCCGCCTGCCGCCAGTACAGGACGCTGGGCGGCGCTTGTTTCATACGGCCGGGTGCCGGCGACCAGATGGCCAGCTGGCTGAAGCCAAAGGGGACCCAGCTGGCGATGCGCTAAAATCCTCCCCGAACGGGGAGGGGGACCGGCGCGCGAAACGTGGAGGTGGAAGGGGCGGACCACGGGCGTCGCCTTAGATTGAGAGCCTCCTCCGTCACGCGCTTCTCGCGCGCAACCTCCCCGTGAACGGGGAGGATCTAATTCAAACCTCGCGGCCGCCCTTCCATACCCGCAGGGCCCTGCCTTGTACCGGTAGTCCGTCAAACGGCGTGTTGCCCCAGATGCCGGGCATGGCGTCCGCGTCGATCCGCCACGGCGCCTGCGGGTCGAACAACAGCAGGTCGGCAGGCTGGCCGGGCGCGAGCAGGCCGACGTCCAGGTTGAGCACCCGCGCCGGATTGGCGGCGAGCAACCGGAACAGCCGCTCCATCGATACATGCCCGTCGCGGACCAGCGTCAGCGTCAGCGGCAGCAGCGTCGCCGCACCCGCCATGCCCGCCTCCGCATCGGCGAACGGGAGGCGCTTCGCCTCCGGCCCGCGCGGCGCATGGCCTGAGCACAGCACGTCCACCGTCCCGTCCGCCACCGCCGCCACCGTCGCCTGCCGGTCGGCTTCGCCACGCAGCGGTGGCGACAGGCGTGCGAAGGTGCGGAAATCGCTGATCGCGATGTCGGACAGCAGCAGATGCGCAGGGGTGACGCCGCAGGTGACACGCACGCCACGGCGTTTCGCGGCGCGGATCAGGTCGAACGCCGCCGCCGTGGTGACCTGGCGAAAGTGGACCCGCGCGCCCGTCTCCTCCGCCAGCATCAAATCGCGGGCGACCGCCAGCGCCTCCGCGATCGCCGACGCGGCGGGTAGCCCGAGCCGCGTCGCCGTCTCGCCCGAGGTCGCGACCGCCGAACCGACCAGCCCTGCGTCCTCGACATGGACGATCACGGCGAGGTCGAGATCGCGGGCATAGGCGAGCACGCGCGCCATTACCCCGGCGTCGGCGATCCAGCCGGCCCCCGTGCCGACCGCGCGTGCTCCGGCGGCGCGGCAGGTCGCCATCTCGGCCAGCTCACGCCCGGACAGTCCGCGCGTCGCCGCCGCAATCGGGTGGATCCACAGGTCGGGTTTGCCGATCAGCGCCAGCCGCTGGACCGGGCCGGGGTCGTCGAGCACCGGCGACTGGTCCGGCATCGGCGCGACGCGGACGATGCCGCCCGCGCGGCAGGCGGCGCGATCGACCGCGAACACGCCCAGGTCGATGATCGCGGGGGCGAGCCACTTGCCGCCGGCGTCGAGCACCGTCGCATCGCCGGGCGCATCGGCCGTTCCCAGCGCCGCGATCGCACCGTCGCGCACGAGCAGCGAGCCGACCCGCACGCCATCGGAGCAGACCAGCTGCGCGTTGGTGATCAGCATTGGGGGCGGCGTCATGCCCAGCCCTCCACGCCGCGTGCGCGTCGCGTGAGCACGTCGAGGCATGCCATGCGCACCGCTACCCCAATCGCCACCTGTTCGGTGATCGCCGATTGCGGCCCGTCGGCGACACTCGAGTCGATTTCGACCCCGCGGTTCATCGGGCCGGGGTGCATCACCAGCGCATCGGGCAGCCGCGACAGGCGTTCCGGGGTCATGCCATAGCCGGCGCGGAACTCACGGGCTGAGGGGATGTAGCCGCCCGTCATGCGCTCGTGCTGGACGCGCAGCATCATCACCACATCCGCCCCGACCAGCGCCGCGTCGAAGTCGGTGAACGGTGTCACGCCCATTCGCTCGATCGCCGCCGGCATCAGCGTCGACGGCGCGCAGACCCGCACCTCGGCGGCGAGCGCGGTCAGCGCCAGGATATTGGATCGCGCGACGCGGCTGTGCAGCAGGTCGCCGCAGATCACCACGCGCTCCCCGGCGATCGTGCCACGCCGTCGTCGGATCGTGAGCGCGTCGAGCAGCGCCTGGGTCGGGTGCTCGTGCTGCCCGTCGCCGGCGTTCAACACCGCGCAATCGACCTTGTCCGCGATCAGCCGCACCGCGCCGGAGCTGCCGTGGCGGATCACCAGCACGTCCGCGCGCATCGCGTTCAGCGTCTGCGCGGTGTCGATCAGCGTCTCGCCCTTCTTGGTCGAGCTTTGCGCGGCGTGCATGTTGACGACGTCCGCACCGAGCCGCTTGCCAGCGATCTCGAACGACAGCAGCGTGCGCGTCGAGTTCTCGAAGAAGGCGTTGATCTGCGTCAGGCCGGCGAGCCGCTTGTCGGGCCGGCGATCGATCCACGCCTCAGCCTCGTCGAGCAGGAAGCCGATCTCGTGCGGCTGCAGGCCCTCGATCCCGGTGAGGTGGCGGTGCGGGAACACGGCCCCGCCGTTGATCATGCAGGCGGGGCGGTGATCCGAAGCGGTAGGCATCGGACGAGCCGGGTAGCGCGCGTCGGGCGTCGCGGCAAGCAGCGGAACTGACGCGCAGGAAAGTCGTTGAGCGACCGTAACCAGTGAGCGTAGGGTTCGATCATGCCGGGTAAGCACCTGCTGATAGCCGCCATCGCCGTTGTTGGGCTGAGCGCGGGCGCGCTGGCCGGGCTGGACGCGGGGCGCAACGTCAACGGCTTCTACACCGCGGTGCGTGAGCCAGCCTATCGCCCGATCGAGCCCGTGCTTCAGCCGGCGTCGTCATGGGCGACCGAGAACCGGACCTTCGCGGCATCACCGCCAGCCGGCACGATCTGGGGCCAGGAGGTCGGTCGCGACGAGAGCGCCTTCTTCGACACGGGCACGACTGAAGTCTGGCGCGAGGAGCCACCGGCGCGCGTCCATCGCGCGAGTGTGCGGGAGGTCGACCTGTCGGACCCGGCCGCTGACGAGTCCGCTCCAGTCGAAGAGCCGGTGGACGGCTGGGTGGCCGCGCCTGGGGAAACCGACCGCCTGCCTAGCGCGGGCTGACCGCCGCCAACGCATCGATCGCCGCCTGCAGGATGTGCGCGGCGGCGAGGCTGTCGATCCGTTCCGCACGCTTCGCGCGGCTCATGTCCTGCGCGATCATCGCTCGTTCGACCGCGACGGTGGAAAGCCGTTCGTCCCAAAGCAGCACCGGGCCGAATTCGGTGACAAGGCGGGCGAAGGCGCGGGTGGATTGGGCGCGCGGGCTCTCCGACCCGTCGAGGTGGAGCGGCAGGCCGATCACCAGGCCGACGACGCGCTGTTCGCCGATCAGCTTCGCCAGCGCGGCCTTGTCGGCGGTGAACTTCGTCCGCCGGATCAAGATAGCCGGCGAGGCGAAGTGCCAGCCCGCGTCGCACAGCGCCGTGCCGATCGTCTTGGAGCCGAGATCAAGGCCAAGCAGCCGGCCGCCGACGGGTAGTGCGGCGCGGTAATCGGCGGCTGAGGTGGTTACTAACGCCATGCCGCCAGTCGGCGCACGGCGTCGGCGCGTATGTTGGCCCAGAACAGGCTGTAATCGTAGACGTGGAAGTTGTTGCCGGGCAGCACGTAGTTGCCCAGCTCGGGCGGGTCGCCGATCAGCAGAAAGCCGCGATCGGCGCAGCGTGCGGGCACGGCGCCGACCACCATTGTCGCGGTCGCCAGGTCGGCGGACGGCTTGAGTGTACCCAGGTTCGCCGTCGCGGCCGCGGCAGGCGCGGCGCCGCCGGTCAGCGGATTGGTGCACAGGATGGGCGTGCCTTTGCGGGGGACGCCGGTGAAGCCGACGCTCGCGTCGTATGTGTCGACGATCATGCCCGGATCGGCGGGTTCGGCAAAGCTCGCCCAGGACAGGATGCAGCCGGCCTGATCGGCCTGGCGGCAGGCGGGCAGGCCCAGGCGCGGCAGATCGGTCGTGACCGAGATCGGCCAGCCGACGACATAGGCGGCGGCGATGCGCCGCGCGATCGGCTTGCCCGCCACGCGTTCGCGCAGCAGCGTCTCCAGGTGCAGCGCGCCCTGGCTGTGGCCGGCGAGGATGATCGGGCGGTTCGAACCGACCTGGGCCAGGAACGCGTCGAACGCCATCGCGACGTCGCGGTAGGCGAGGTCCAGCGCGCGCTGCGCGTCGGGCGCGGTGGTCAGGAACGCGCCGAACGTCGCCTGCCGATAGCGCGGCGCCCAGACCTCGCCGGCCTGCGCGAAGGCGCTCGCCTGTCCGCGCAGGAAGACGCGCGCGCGCCAGTTGGTCTCCTCGTCCGTCAGGGCTGCGTTCCAGGCATTGCCGCCGATGTACGAGGTCGGGTGGATGAAGAAGACCGCGGCCTTCCCCGCTGCTGCCGGCTGGACGCCGGGCGGCAGCCAGCGGCTGGGGTCGTCCGCCACGCCGGGGCGCGCAAACCACATGTCGGGCGAGTCGTAGGCGGAGCGTTGCAGACCGGGTTGCGCCGTGAACGCCGCGCGCGGCACGAGCCACATCCGCAGCAGCTCGTTGCCGAACAGGCGATAGGCAAAGGCGCCGGCGATCACGAGAGCGATCAGCGCGGCGACGACGTAAAGGAACTTGCGGGCCACGCGCGGCAAGTGGGGCATCGGGCGCACGCTTGCAATCGCGGGGCGGGCAGGCTCTGCTGCCGTTCATGAGCGACACGGACTCGAGCTGGCGGCTTCGGCCCGTCATTCTGGCGCTCGTCGGAGCGCTGGCGGCGCTGTTGGTGCAACAGCTGGCCGATCACGACTATGGCGTGACGATCGCGCCGTGGCGGTCGTCGCTGGCGGTGGCGATCGGAACGGCAGCGCTGGCGGTTGGGCTGGCGCTGGAGCGGGTGCGGGTCGCCTGGACGCTGGCTTTCGCGGCACTGGCAGGCGCGACGGCAGGGCTGGTGCACCACTGGAGCGGCGGGGGTGGCGGCTTCTGGTTCGGCGACTGGCGCTACCTCAGTCTGGCCATCGCGCTGGGAATCGCGGTGCCGCTGTTCCAGGTCGCGCGCGACGAGGGCAAGGCGGTATTTCCCTACGCCGCCGTTCACGGCCATGCCTGGACCAACGCGCTGCTGTGGCTGGCCGCGTGGGTGTTCACGGGTGTGGTGTTCCTGCTCGGCTGGCTGCTTTCGGCCCTGTTCCAGCTGATCGGACTGCGTTTCCTGCGCGATCTGCTCGGCGAGGGCTGGTTCGCGGCGCTGCTGGCCGGCGCGGCGCTTGGTGGCGCATTGGGTCTGCTGCGCGAGCGCGATCGCGTGGTGCGGCTGTTGCAAAGCGTCGCGACGGCGGTGCTGGGCGTGCTCGCGCCGGTGCTGGCGGTCGGGCTCGTCGTGTTCCTGCTCGCCTTGCCGTTCACCGGCCTCGCCGTGCTGTGGAACACGCGCGCGGCGACCGCGACGCTGCTGTCGGCGGCGGCGGGTGCGTTGCTGCTCGCCAATGCCGTGATCGGCGACGGGCCGGATGACGAGTCGCGCAATCCGGCGCTGCGCTGGGCCGCGACCGCGCTGGCGGCATGTGTGCTGCCGATTTCACTGCTCGCGGCGGTCGCGACCGGGCTGCGGCTCGATCAATATGGCTCGACCCCGGAGCGGTTGTGGGCGCTGGTGTTCGTCGCGATCAGCTGTGCCTATGGGCTTGCTTACCTGGTTGCGCTGGTGCGTGGCCGCGCCGCCTGGGCGCCGCTGGCGCGGCAGGGCAATCTGCGACTGGCGTTCGGGGTCGCCGCGGTCGCGCTGGTGCTGGCGACGCCGCTGGTGAGCTTCAACGCCATCGCCACGAACGCGCAGGTCGCGCGGTTGAAGGCCGGGCGCGTATCGCCCGACAGGTTCGACTGGGCGGCGCTGCAGTTCGACTTCGGCGCCTCGGGCAAGGCGGCGGTGGCGGCGCTGGGGCGCTCGCCGGATTCGCGGATCGCCGCCCGGGCGACGGAAGCAGGACGATCGACCAACCGATACGACGTCGCGGAGAAGACCCGCCTCGCGACGGCGGCGGAGAAGCTCGCGACGCGCCTTACGATCCTGCCTCGCTCCGTGCCGCTGCCGCCGGCACTGACACAGGCGCTCGCCGGCTATGATACCTGCGAGCGTATCAACGCGAACGGATGCCTGCTGTTCTACGAGACCGGAGCCTCGGAGGCGTTCTCGCTCGATCAGTCCTGCCTCACGCCCAGGCCGGGCAGAAGGGGCAACGCGGAACCTGCGTGGCTCAGCTGTACCGTCATACGGTTGGTTCGGAATGACGGCGCTGTTGATGCGGAAGCGCGGATGACCACTTCAGTCGGCACGTCGCGCATTGCCAAAGGTGCATGGCGGATCGAGCATCTGGGTGACTTGGGCGACACCAACGACGCGGCGGGCGTCACGCAACGCGCGGCCGTGCGTAGTCGGCGCATCGAGGTCCGGCCGGTGGAGCGCCGTCAGGTGGTGATCGGCGGCGTACCGGTAGGCGGCGTGTTCGACTAGGTTGCGCGGGGGCGAGCGGGCGGCTAGCCGCTCCCGCATGTCCGTCGATACCGCCACCGTGAAGAAGGTCGCCAGCCTTGCGCGCATCGCGATAAGCGATGCCGATGCCGAGCGGCTCGCGCCCGAGCTCAACAACATCCTGGGCTGGATCGAGCAGCTCGGCGAGGTCGGCACGAGCGGCGTCGAGCCGATGACCGCCGTCATCGCCAACACGCTGCGGCTGCGCGACGATGTGATCGACGCCGACCCGCTGACCGGCGGCGGCCGCCGGCCTGAGCTGATGGCCAACGCCCCGCAGGCCGAGCATGGGTTCTTCACCGTGCCAAAGGTGATCGAATGATGACCGACCTCACCGATCTGGGGATCGCCGCGATCCGCGACGGCGTTCGCGACGGCGCGTTCAAGGCGCGCGCGGTGGCGGAGGCCTTCGCCGCGAAAGTGAGCCGCGCCAGGGCGTTGAACGCATTTCTTGTGGAAACTCCCGAACACGCGCTGGCGGCCGCCGATGCCGCCGACGCCGCGCGCGCGGCGGGCGAAACGCTAAAGCCCCTTGCCGGCGTGCCGATCGGCATGAAGGATCTGTTCTGCACGACGGGCGTGCCGACCACCGCTGGCAGCCACATCCTCGAGGGCTTCGTGCCGTCGTACGAATCCACGGTCTCGCAGAACCTGTGGGATGCGGGCGCGGGGATGCTGGGCAAGCTCAACATGGACCAGTTCGCGATGGGCTCGTCGAACGAGACCAGCGCGTTCGGCAACGTGATCTCGCCGTGGCAGCGCGCCGACGCCAATGGTCTTCGAGGCAACGCGCCGCTGACCCCTGGCGGGTCGTCGGGCGGCTCGTCGGCGGCGGTGGCCGCGCGGCTGTGTCCGGGTGCGACGGGGACGGACACAGGCGGCTCGATCCGGCAGCCGGCGGCGTTCACCGGGATCAGCGGCATCAAGCCGACCTATGGCCGCTGCTCGCGCTGGGGCACGATCGCGTTCGCCTCGTCGCTCGATCAGGCGGGGCCGATGGCGCGCGACGTGCGCGATTGCGCGATCATGCTGGAGGCGATGGCCGGGTTCGACGCGAAGGACGCGACCTCGCTGCAACTGGACGTGCCCGCGTGGGAGCGGGGCTTGTCCAGCGATCTGCGTGGCTTGCGCGTCGGTGTTCCCAGGGAATATCGTGTCGATGACATGCCGGTCGAGATCGACGCGTTATGGCGCTCGGGCATTGCGTGGCTGACGGATGCGGGGGCGGAGATCGTGGAGGTCTCGCTGCCGCACACGAAGTACGCGCTGCCCGCTTATTACATCATCGCGCCGGCGGAGGCCTCGTCCAACCTCGCCCTCTATGACGGTGTGCGCTATGGTTTGCGCGACCTGCCCGATGGTGCGGGGTTGCAGGACATGTACGCAGCGACCCGC
>NZ_JAQGLJ010000052.1 GCF_028292945.1 Sphingomonas bacterium
TTCTCGCGATGCGCGCCGATCGCGAAGCGGTGGACCTCGTCGCGCAGGCGCTGGAGGTAGAACAGGACGGGGGCGTTGGGGGGCAGCTGGAACTCGCGGCCGTCGAGCATGTGGAACACCTCGCGCCCGTCGCGGCCGTGCATCGGCCCCTTGGCGACGCCGACCATGCAGACGTCCTCGATGCCCAGATCCTCCAGCACCGCGCGCGCCGCACTCAGCTGGCCCTTGCCGCCGTCGAGCAGGACCAGGTCGGGCCAGGTGTCGCCGTCACGGTCGGGATTCTCGTCGAGCGCGCGCGCGAACCGCCGCGTCAGCACCTCGCGCATCATCGCGAAGTCGTCACCCGGTACCGTATCCTTGTTGCGGATGTTGAACTTGCGATACTGGCCCTTGCGATAGCCCTCCGGCCCCGCGACGATCATCGCGCCGACCGCGTTGGTGCCCTGGATGTGGCTGTTGTCGTACACCTCGATGCGGTTGGGCGGCTCGGGGAGCGCGAACAGTTCGGCGACCTCGCGCAGCAGCTTCGCCTGCGTGGTCGACTCCGCCAGTCGCCGGTCGAGCGCCTCGACGGCATTGCGCTTGGCCTGATCGAGCAGCCGGCGCCGGGTGCCGCGCTGCGGCGTGCCGAGCACGACCTTGCGCCCCGCCTGCACCGCCAGCGCCTGCGCCAGCAGCAGCTGATCGGGCAGCGGCCGGTCGATGAAGATCGTGCGCGCCGGCGGCACCTCCTCGTAGAACTGCGTCAGGAAGCTCTGCAGCACGTCGGCTTCGGGGATCTCGGCGACATGGCCGGGGAAAAAGCTGCGATGCCCCCAATTCTGTCCGCCACGGATGAAGAACGCCTCGATCCCGACCACGCCGTCCTTCGACGCGAGCGCGAAGATATCGGCGTCGCCCACCCCGTCGGCGTTGATGAACTGTGTCCCCTGGATGAAGGTCAGCGCCTTGAGCCGATCGCGCAGGATCACCGCGCGCTCGAAGTCCATCGCCTCGGCCGCCGCCTGCATCTCCGCGCCCAGCTTCGCCTGGACCTGCGTCGCCTTGCCGGCGAGAAAGTCCTTCGCCTCGGCGACCAGCCCCTGATAGCCAGCCTCGTCGATCTTGCCCGTGCAGGGCGCGGAGCAGCGCTTGATCTGGTACAGCAGGCATGGCCGGTCGCGCGTCTTGAAGAAGCCGTCGGTGCAGCTCCGCAGCAGGAACAGCTTCTGCAGCGCGTTGAGCGTGTTGTTGACGCTGCCCGCGCTGGCAAAGGGGCCGAAATACTCGCCCTGCCAGCGCCGCGCGCCGCGATGCTTCTGAATACGCGGGAACTGCTGGTCACCGCGCAGCAGGATGAAGGGAAAGCTCTTATCGTCGCGCAGCAGCACGTTGTAGGCGGGGCGATAGCGCTTGATCAGCTGCGCCTCCAGCAGCAGCGCCTCCGCCTCGTTGTTGGTCGTCACCACCGTCATCGACCGCGTCTGCGCGACCATGCGCTGCAACCGCTTCGACAGCTGCTTGACCGCGAGGTAGTTCGACACCCGCGCCTTCAACGCCCGTGCCTTGCCCACATACAGCACGTCGCCTTTCGCATCGTGCATCCGGTACACGCCGGGCGCGGGCGGCAGCGTCTTCACGACGTTGCGGATCGCCGCCACGCCGACCTCCAGGTCGGGAGCGGCCCCCTCGCCGCGCACCGAAAAGGCCGCCTGTTCCTCGTGAAAGCGCTCGGCCGCGCGCGGGGTGTCCGGACGGCCGGCGTCGGTGCGTGACATGGACCCGATCTAGGGATGAGCGGAGTCGGGAGCAACTTTGCGCAGGCACCTACTGCCGTCAGCAGGCAAACTTATCGGCGCGCAGAACTGATGCGACTCCAGCTGCGGCCCCACGCGCCCTCTGTAGTGCAACTGACTGATCCCCGCCCTCGCAGGGACGGTGGAGCATTGACCGTCGTTTCTACTTCACCGCGGCGAGCGCCGTCCCGACCTTGGCCATCACCTCTGCCGACAACTGGTCCGCCGCATAGCTCTGGAGCTGGTTCAGGCTCATGCCCTTGAACATCTCGTAGGAGGGGTGGCCGATCAGCTCCGGGATGGCGCCGTCGAGCGCAGCCTTGCCAGCGGGATCGGCAACGATGGTCTCCACCGGCGTGTCGAGGTTCAGGCGCGAGGCCGCTGCCGCGACCACCGAAACGGCAGGTGCCGGCGTCGGAACGACGTTCTGGGCGGTGGCGAGCAGCAGCGCGGCGAGGATCATGCTCATGCTCTGCAAAGTCAGTTCGGGCGACCAAGCCCGGCGATGGTGCGGTCGACCAGCGCGCGGTCGGCGTCGACGCCGTGCCGGGTTGCGATCAGGTCGGCGGCAGCGCGCGCGGCGGCGTCGGCTGCGTGCGCGCGAACCTGCGCCAGCGCCGCGCGTTCGGCGGCGGCGATCTTGTCCTCCGCCATCCGGCCGCGACGCTCGACCAGTTCGGCCGCGTCGACATTGGCCTTGGCGACCAGCGCGTCAGCCTCGATCTGCGCATGCGCCAGCATGGCAGCGGAGGTCTGCTCGGCATCGGCGAGCTTGACGGCATAGCTATCGCGCAGCGCCTCGGCTTCGGCACGCAAACTCTTCGCCTCGTCCAGCTGACGACGGATGTCCGCGATCTGCTTGTCGAGCGCGCCGGCGATCACGGCCGGCACCTTCTTCCAGATCAGGATGGCGATGAAGACCAGCATCGCCACGGAGACGACCGCATAGCCTTCCAGCCCGAACAGCGACGGCGCAACGTGCGGTGTCGCGCCGCCATGCGCCTCGGTGCCCGCGGTCGGCATGCCTTCCGCCTTGTCGGCGTTGGCGAGGTTCTGCGCCACGACGGCGCTGAGGCTTGTGAACTCAGGCATGCAGCACCTTCTGTACGGCAGCGCGGGCCTCGTCGGCGGAGACCTGTGCGCCAGACACCCGCGCGACGATCGCCTGCGCGGCCTCGGCGGCAACGCCCTCGATCTCCGCGACGGCGCGTGCGGTGGCGTCGCGGATCGCGGCCTCTGCGTCCGTCACCTTGCCCGCCTGCACCTTGTTCGCGTTGGCGAGTGTCGCCTCGCTGGCCTTGCTCGCCTTGGCACGGGCGTCGGCGAGCAATCCTTGTGCACTCTCACGATTGGCCTGGTCGCGCAGCTGCCACGCCTCCTCCGCTTTGTCGGCGGCGTCACGCGCGGCGGCGGCGGCGGCCAAATCGCCGCCGATCCGCTGATCGCGATCGTCGATCGTCTTCTGCACCTTGGGCAGCATGCCCCGGCCCACGACCAGGAACACCAGGCCGAACGTGACCAGGAGCCAGAAGATCTGCGACGCATAGGTCGCGGCAAGCTGCGAAATCTGGGGCATGGAATACCTCGAGGGGCCGGGCGAACCCGACCCCGAACCGTTACGCGACGAAGATCAGGATCATCGCGACGACGAACGCCAGCAGACCCAACAGCTCGGCGGCGGCGAAGCCGATGAACAGACGACCCTGCTGACCGTCGGCGGCACCGGGATTGCGCAGCGCGCCTTCCAGGAACGAGCCGAACACGTTGCCCACGCCGATCGCGGCCATGCCCGCGCCGATCGCGGCCAGACCTGCGCCGACGAGCTTTGCTGCTTCTGCGTCCATGATATTCAACTCCAATTCGATGTGGTGATTAGTGAAGGTTGACCGCGTCGTTGATGTACAGCGACGTCAGCAGCGCGAAGACATAGGCCTGGATCGCGGACACCAGCACCTCCAGCGCGCAGATCCCGATCATCAGGATGAACGACGGGATCCCGACGCCCAGCCCGATCCCCAGCCCGGCATTGCCGCCATTGATGATGAAGCCCGACAGCACCTCGAGCAACACATGGCCCGCCATCATCGCCACGAACAGCCGCAGCGCCAGGCTGAACGGACGCACCATGAACGAGACGAGTTCGATGAACGGAATCAGCCACAGCAGCCACACAGGCGTACCGTGCGGCACGAACAGGCTGAAGAAATGCAGACCGTGCCGCCAGAAGCCGACGATCAGCACGATCGAGAACGACAGGATCGCCAGCACGCCGGTGACCGTGAAATGACTGGTGAAGGTGAACGGATGCACGCCCACCACGCCCAGCGGAAGCAATCCCAGCATGTTGGCGAACAGGATGAACATGAACAGCGAAAAAACGAAGGGCACGTAGCGCTTGCCCTCCGGTCCGACATTCGCGCTCAGCATGTTGTCAATGAAGCGCGTCGCGCCCTCTACCGCCATTTGCCAGCGGCCGGGCACCAGCTGGTTCCTCATGCCGCCGAGCATGAACACCCACAGCACGACGACCGTGATGCACATCCACAGCGCGGAATTGGTGAACGCGATCTGCTGACCGCCGATGGAGAATCCATCCCAGATCGTCTGCACCTGGAACTGGTGCATCGGGTCGATCTTGCCGCCTTCAGCCACGTATTGGTCCCTAACGAAAACGCCCGAACTACTTCGGGCGTTTGGAAAGTCGAATGATGTTCCTGAACGCAACGCCGATGCCGAGGAACAGCAGCGTCAACAGGAGCAGCGGGGCAGTGCCGAACAGCCGGTCCAGGACCCAGCCAATCAACGCACCGCCGATCATCCCCCCCAGCAACTCGGCGAGCACGCGATTGCCGAGCTTATCGCTCTGAGTGACAACCGGCCTGCTCGCCCCCGTCCGCTGGTCCTCGGCCGCTTTCGCCCGCTGCAGCCGCTCGTCGAGCGCACGCAGGCGGGGATCGTCGCCGAGGGGGTCTGGTCCGGGCCCGTTCTCCGCCATCTGAACTCCTGCGCGTGCGAGACAAGCAGGCGAAAACATGCCGAAAGGCGAGCCCGCCAAGGCGAGGGAGCGGTTAGCGGGGGGTGTTTCGCAAGTCAACCGCCGTAGCCCGCACACGCGCAGCGAAGCAGCGCGCGAGACGGGCGAGGCCGGCCGGGCTCAGCGACAAGCTGAGCTTCGACGTCATGGGATTTACTCCCATGGCGGCCACTCAAATGGCGGCACCGGGCCCGAATCCACCAACCCTGCTCTTCCGAGGGGACGGAGAAGAAGGGGCGTCGCGGCAAAGCCGCGCCGTGACGTCCGACGGGACGGCTTCGCCACCCGCCGGCCGAGCTTGCGCGAGTCAGCCGGGCCTAGCCGGCTGCCGCGCTACGCTACGGACACCTGGGATCCAGCTGCAGTGGCCCCTGCCCCACCGTCTGCCAGGCGCCGCCGCCAACGCGATACTTCGCGCCCGCGGGTAGCCGGCGGATCTGGTTGCAGCCGCCGGCGATGCCCAGCGCCTCGACGGTGGTGCCCTCGGCCACCGCGCGCTCGCTATACGCCTTCTTGCGCTGGATGTTCACGTCGGCGACCGTCGCCGCAAGGCCGCCATTGCCGCCGACCACGCCCAGATAGCCGTCCGACTGTTCGCCGATCTGGCCAGCGGCCACCGCCGCCTTCCATGCCTGCGCGGCCGCACCGCTCGCGGCTGCCAGCGCTACCGCGACCAACACCACCTTGACTGCCGTCTTCATGTCGAGGGTCCTCAAAAGATGCCCGGATTTTCCTTGATCAGCTCCTTGGCGGAGTTGTCGAGGCGATATACCACTTCTTGCGTCACGCTGATATTGAGATTGATCTCGATCGGCTTGTCGGGCGCGGTGACGTTGACGCACCCCCCGCCCATCGCCGCCGCCGCCAAGGTCATCGCTCTTACCATCATCGGTCCTGTCTGGGTCATGGCAGTTTCTCGCTTGCGGGAGGCTGAATGGGCTTTGCGGGGGGCGGCTGTTTGAGTTGTCCGCCTTGCGGCGGTTGGCTCTGCTTCTCCTGCTCCTCGAGCAGGCGCGGCAGGTTGCGCTGGACGAGCCGTTTGGGGTCGTAGAAGCTGGCGGTCGAGTCGAGCAGCCCGCGGAACGGCGCCTCGATGCGGATGTTGAACACAAACGGCAGTCGTTGCAGCCGCCCGACGACGAGTCCGGCGATGCCGCTGCGTTTCGCGCCCGCGCCCTGGCTGATCCCGGCGAACCGCACCTGCGTCACCATCTCGCCCGCCAGCGGCCCGTTCATGACAATGTTCAACGAGCGATAGCGGAGCGATTTCAGCGCCTGAAATGCGACGTTGGGCCAGAAACCGATGTCCTTCTGCGTGATCGGGCCGACATAGGCGAGCGTGCCGCCACCCTCACGGACGGTCAGCCGACCGTTCTCGATCCGCCCGCCGTTGGCGTCGAAGATCATCGGCAGCGTGCCGTCGAAGGTGCCGGTGGCATTCAGGTTCTTGAAGGCGAACCGCTGGAGGAACTGATCGGCCGCCATGCCGGCGATGCGGAAGGTCAACCGGCGTTGCGCGGCTGCGCTGAAGTCGAGCAGCGACGGCTCCAGCGTCAACGTCCCGCCCGAAAAGGGCCAGCGAGCGCCCTCGACCTGCACGCGCGCGTTGCGCAAGGTCTGGAAAGTGACGATGCCGTCGGTGACCGGGATGCCGGGGTTGATCGACGCGACGGTGAAGCGCTGGCCGGGCGCGCTCTCCAGCGCGAGCAGATCGGTGAAGCGGATCTCGCCGGCGATGCCCTCCACCGGGCCGAACGCGGCGGCGAGATCGGTGTCGGCGGTGCGGAACCGGCCCGTGCTCGTCACGCCGGCCGGCGTCCAGTCGATCCGCCCCTCGCCGGTCACCCTCCCCTGCACATCGGCGACGACGCCGAAGGTGACGGGGGTGAGCTGGTCTGGCTGCAACCCCTTGTCGAACGCCAGGCCCGGCACTGTGAAGGTCGCGTCCCCCACCCCCCGGGTGAGATTGTGGGTGAGCCGGACGTTGGCGACCAGGCGTCCATCGGTCGGCGCGCGGACGGTGCCGGTCGCCTCGATCAGCGCCCCCCCGAGCGCCAGCGTCACGTCGCGCACGGGCACCGGCCGAAGTCGTGGGCGATCGACCTGAGCATCGCTGACGGTCAACCCGCCGGTCAGCGCCAGCCGGCCCCCGGCAAGCCGCCAATCGCCCCTCGCGTCGGACAGCAGCAGCGGCACCGCCCCGACCTGTCCGCCCGCGCCGCTGAACCGTCCGACGATCCCATTGGCCGTCGCGCGGCCCTCCAGCATGGCGATGTCGATCCGGGTCACGCGACCGGGTTGGCCCAGCCGCGCCTGCACCCCATCCAACGCAAAGCCACGATCGCCCAGTCGCAGCCGCGCGCCGGTCGCCGCGAGCGTCACCGGCGTGCTGCCGAGCCGTCCGCTCAGCCGCGTCGCGCCCAAGCTCGCGCCGCCGTCGACCCGGCCGTTCGCGAGGCGGACCATCGCCCCGGCGGTCGGGCACAGCCGCACGCCGCCCGGGTCGAGCACCAGTCCCGACACGGCGATCCGCTGCCACAAAACGGGCGAGCAGCTGCGGTTAAGGAAGGTGCCGCCCGGCCCGCGCACCAGATCCACCGGCACCGTCAGGCCGTCCACCCGGCCGTCGCCCAGCGGGCCGGACAGCGTCGCCACCGTGCGCACGCTCAACGCGTTGCCTTCGCTGACGACCGTCACCGGCGTCACCGCCAGCCGTGCGCCGTCGGTGGCATAAGGCTGCATCGTCACGGTGAAGCGCCGCCCGTCGCCGCGTTCCGCGACGCGGGCGGACAGCGTCGGTAGCCCGCCGCCCGTCACGTCCAGCCGCCCGTCGAGCCGCACCGCGCCGCCCGAACGCCACGCCAGCCCCTCGCCATCCGCGAGCACCGCGCGCGCGCCGCTCGCCGCTCGGGCGCTAAGGGCGCGTAGGTCGATCTGGGTTCGCGCGCCGAACAGCGCCATCAGCTCGCCTTCCGCCGAGAACCGCCGCGCCGCGCTACCCACCGCCGCCTGCACCCGTGCGAGTAGCGGTGCGATCGGCGTGCCCGCCGCCACGTCGCCGAACCGCGGCACCAACGCCGCGGCGTCCGCATCCGCGACCGCAACCTTGCCACGATAACTGACGACCGCATCCTTCGCGTTGGTCAGCTTGCCTGCAAAGCGCAGCTGTCCCGCGTTCCCTCCGCCGCCTCGCACCTCGCGCAACGCGAGCGTTCCGTCGGCGGTGAACGCCGCGCCGCCGCCATGCACCAGCGTCACCGCCCCCTCCGCCCCGCCCGCGCGCGCCAGGCGGTGGCCGACCGCGCCGCTCAGCACCTGCGCTGCAACGGTCGAGCCGCTCGGCTGCCCCACCGCCCAGGTCGCGTCGATCGTGCTCCTGAGCGTCGCGACGGTGGCTCCCCCGCACGCGACTCGGTCGGCGCGCATCGGTCCTTTCAACGTCACGCCGCGTTTGCCGCCGAGTGATCGCGTCCGGAACACGCCCGCAAGGCTGCCAACGCCGCAGGTGCCGCTCGCCAGCCGCTCGCTCACGATCGCGACCGTGCCGGCGAAGCCCTCATCCAGTCGACCCGAGCCCGCCAGCTTCAACGCCGCGACACCCAGCGGCGTCTCGAGCCGCACGCGCGCATCCTCCACGTCGACGTTCAGCGCGGGCAGCGCGAACGCCCTGCCGCTGGGTGGCGGCAGCAATCGATCAATGGTGCCCAGCGACAGGTGCCCGTCCGCCAGCCGCGCGCGCAATCGAACCCGCCCGCCGCGCACGCTCGTCAGGGTAGCGCCCCCAAACCCTACCGTGGTGCGCGCCTCCAGCCAGTCGGCCACCAGATCGGGATCGGCGGGATCGCCCAGCACCACGTTGGTCAGCCGCTGCCGGCCAAAGCCGAGGTCGGCTACCTGGTAGCGCGCCGGCACGCCCTTGCTGGCGAGGAAGCGATCGGCATAACCGCTCGCCAGCGGTTTTCGCGCCAGCCACAGGCCGGCGAGTGCGAGGAGCAACACGACAAACACCGCCAGCAGCACGCGCGGCCAGCGGCGTTTGCCTGAGGGGTGCAGCTCGGTCTCGGATTCCACGCCCGCTTCACGCCCCCCAAACCGTTGCCATAAGCTGAACACGCCGCTTGCGTCCAACCCCGCCCCGGCTAGATTCGCTCGCGATGGCCGACGCCGATCCCCCGCTCGACGCACAAGGCCACCGCGCGCGCTTGCGCGAGCGGCTGGTCAATGGCGGTGGCGAGGCCTTCCACGATCACGAGCTGCTCGAGTTCATCCTCGCGCTGGGTCGCCCGCGCATCGATACCAAGCCAATCGCCAAGGCGCTGCTGCACGAGTTCGGCGGCATCGGCGGCGTGTTCGCGGCCGATCATGCGGCGCTCGCGCGCGTGTCCGGCATGGGCGAGACCAGCGTTGCCGCGCTAAAGGCGGTGCACGCCACAGCGATCCGGCTGGTGCGGAGCAAGGTCGCCGACCGCCCGGTGCTCGCCAACTGGCAAGCGCTGCTCGACTATCTGCGCGCCGACATGGCGCACCACGCGGTGGAGCGGTTCCGCGTGCTGTACCTCAACACGCGCAACATGCTGATCCGGGACGAGGTGATGAGCGAAGGCTCGATCGATCAGGCGGCGGTGTACACGCGCGAGGTGGTGAAGCGTGCGCTGGACCTCGGCTCGGCGGCGGTGATCCTGGTCCACAACCACCCTTCCGGCGACCCGGCGCCGAGCCGGGCCGACATCGACATTACCAAAGCGATTGCGGCGGCCGGCAAGCCGCTCGGCATTGCGGTGCACGATCACCTGATCATCGGCACGCAGGGGCATGCGAGTCTGCGCGCAAAGGGACTCCTCTGACCGCTCCTGCCTGCTAAGGGCGCTGCATGATCTCGCGCTACTCCCGCCCCGCCATGACCGCGATCTGGTCTGCCGAAACCCGCTACAGGATCTGGTTCGAGATCGAGGCGCACGCCACCGACGCGCTCGCTGATCTCGGCGTGGTGCCGCCCGACGCGGCCGCCGCGCTGTGGCGCTGGTGGGCGACGAACCCGGTCATCGACGTCGCCGCGATCGACGCGATCGAGGCGGTGACCAAGCACGACGTCATCGCCTTCCTGACGTGGGTCGCCGAGCAGGTCGGGCCGGAAGCGCGTTTCATGCATCAGGGCATGACCTCCTCCGACGTGCTCGACACCTGCCTTGCGGTACAGCTGGCGCGCGCGTCCGACGTGCTGATGAACGATCTCGACCAGCTGCTCGTCGTGCTGGAACGACGCGCGCGCGAGCACAAGCTGACGCCGACAATCGGCCGGAGCCACGGCATCCACGCCGAGCCGGTCACCTTCGGCCTCAAGCTGGCGCAGGCCTATGCCGAGTTCGATCGCTGCCGCACGCGCCTTCGCCACGCGAGGGAGGAAATCGCAACCTGCGCCATCTCGGGTGCGGTCGGCACCTTCGCCAATATCGATCCGCGCGTGGAGGCGCATGTCGCGGCCAGGATGGGGCTGGCGATCGAGCCCGTCTCGACTCAGGTCATCCCGCGCGATCGGCACGCGATGTTCTTCGCGACGCTCGGCGTGATCGCCGGCTCGGTCGAGCGGCTGGCGACCGAAATCCGCCACCTGCAGCGCACCGAGGTGCTGGAAGCGGAGGAATATTTCGCGCCCGGCCAGAAGGGCTCGTCGGCGATGCCGCACAAACGCAACCCGGTGCTGACCGAGAACCTGACCGGTCTCGCGCGGATGGTGCGCGGCTATGTCACGCCCGCGCTGGAGAATGTCGCGCTATGGCACGAGCGCGACATCAGCCATTCGTCGGTCGAACGCTACATCGGTCCCGACGCGACGATCACGCTCAATTTCGCGCTCGGGCGGCTGACCGCCGTGGTCGACAAGCTGCTCGTCTATCCCGAACGCATGCAGCGCAACATGGATCGGATGGGCGGGCTGATCCATTCGCAGCGCGTACTGCTGGCGCTGACGCAGGCCGGGGTGAGCCGCGAGGACGCCTACCGGCTGGTACAGCGCAATGCCATGCGCGTGTGGGAGAGCGACGGGGCGCTGTCGCTGCAGGCGCTTTTGGCGAGTGATGCGGAGGTAACGGCGGCGCTGTCGTCCGCGGAAATCGCCTCGAATTTCGATCTGGAGTATCACTTCAAACAAGTCGATGCAGTGTTCGAGCGGGTGTTTGGATCAGCGCAGTGATTGCAGCTGCACTTTCTGCATCTGCAATGCCGCGTAATTAAGTTGCGTCTGCGCGCAACAATATACACCTGGTTCTTCGCCGGTACAAAGCCGGCAAGGAGACCACAATGCGCGTCATGGAAACGCTGACCGGCAGTCTTCTGCTGGCAGCTACCACCGTGCTGGCGGTCGGGGCGTTCATCGCCCTCTAAGTCAGCCCAGCCCGCCCTCTCAACCGGAGGGGGCGGAACGGGCGGCTCTCCCCATGACGTCCGTCCTTGCTCGCGCTAGGGCGACGAAATGAACGCGAACCTCACCGCCGACCGCGCCACCTTCGTCAGCCATCTCGAATGCTCGATGACGGGCGAACGTTACGACGCCGACCAGCTGCACGGGCTTTCACGCGTCGGACGGCCGCTGCTGGTGCGCTACGATCTCGACGCGGTGGCGGCCAACTTGCCGCGCCCGCTGCTGGAGGCACGCGCGACCGACCTGTGGCGGTGGCGCGAACTGCTCCCCGTCCGCCACACGGCCAGCATCGTCAGCCTGGGCGAGATCGAGACACCGCTGATCCCCATCCCTGCCAGCGGCGGCGCCAACGTCCTGGTCAAGGACGAAGGCCGGCTGCCGACCGGCTCGTTCAAGGCGCGCGGGCTGGTGATGGCGGTGGCGATGGCGCGCGAGCTGGGCGTCACGCGGATCGCGATGCCGACCAACGGCAATGCCGGCGCGGCGCTCGCCGCCTATGCGTCGCGCTGCGGGATCGAGACGGTCATCCTTTGCCCGGAAGAGACGCCGGAGGTGAACGTCCGCGAGATCGCCGCGCAGGGCGCCAGCGTGTGGCGGGTGAACGGCCAGATCGACGAATGCGGCGCGCTTGTCGCCAAGGGCGCGACGGAAGGCCGCTGGTTCGACTTCTCGACGCTCAAGGAGCCGTACCGGATCGAGGGCAAGAAGACGATGGGCCTGGAACTCGCTGCCCAGTTCGGCTGGAGCCTGCCCAACGCGATCTTCTATCCGACCGGCGGCGGCACCGGGCTTATCGGGATGTGGAAGGCGTTCGACGAGCTGGAACGACTCGGCTGGATCGGGTCGGAGCGCCCCCGCATGTATGCGGTACAGGCGGCGGGCTGCGCACCGATCGTGCGCGCGTTCGAGGCGGGCCTCGAACATGCCGAGCGCTGGGAGGACGCGCATACCGTCGCCGCCGGCATCCGCGTCCCCAAGGCAGTCGGCGACTTCCTGATCCTGCGTGCGGTGCGCGAATCGGGCGGCAAGGCGCTCGCGGTCGGCGATCCCGCGCTGCTCGCCGCTGTCGATGAATGCGCGCGCAAGGACGGCCTGCTGCTGTGCCCCGAGGGCGGCGCGACGCTCGCCGCGTACAAGGAGGCCGTGCGCACCGGCGAAGTCGACGCGGACGAGCAGGTGGTGCTGTTCAACTGCGCCACGGGGCTGAAATATCCGCTGCCGCCCGCCGACCGACGCCTCGACAAGGCAGGACCGATCGACTTCGACGCGCTGTGATTTCTTACAAGCAGCGATTGCGCGCTTGCACGGGCCCGCCGGAGGCGTAGCGTTGTCGCGGGGACACAGGGGGGAAGGATGCGGTCGGTCACTTTCGTTATCGCCGCCTTCCTGCTCGCCGGCGCGGCTTCGGTCGCGCCGGCACAAGGCAGCACGCGGATACCGGACGGCACCTACAAATGCTCGATCTGGATCGGCTCCAGCTACGTCAGCATGGGCACCATCCGCAGCGTCAGGAATTCGCTAGATACGAACATCCTGCGCAAGGTCGGCGCGACCTTCACCGGCGCGACGCCGACCAGGGAGGGCGTGACGGTCAACTACACCTCCAAGAGCGGCTACAAGGAAAGCATGGACTGCAAGCGCGCCTAGCCACCTTCATTCCGGCGCGGGGTCCGCCGCGCCGACCACCCTCGCCTCGATGGTGACGGATTTCTCGTCGCCGAAGGTGAGCTGGAGCGGCACCGTCGCTCCGGGCGTCACAGCCGGATCGACGTCGTAAAGCATGACGTGGCGACCGGCCGGGGCGAAGGCGACTTCCTCGCCCGCGGCGATCGTGACGGTAGGCAATGCGCGCATGCCCTTGGCCATGCTCTCGTGCAGCTCGGCGCGCTTGAACGCCGTACCGCCGACGCCGAGCAACGTTCGGCCAACGTCGCCAGCCTTGATCGTGAAATACGCCGCCGCCGGACGACCCGGCACCGCCGGCAGTCGCACCCAGGCGTTCGTGACCTGCGGCTCGCGCCCCTGACATCCGGTCAGCAGCGCCACCGCCAAAACCGTCGCGATCCACCGCATCAACCTGTCCCCACGCGAGAAAACACCGCCTTCGCCTTAGCGCCTGCGCTCCTTGCGGCAAGCGGAACCCCCCCTATATCCGGCGCAGTAACACAGGTTGCGCTGCCGTAACGGCTCGCGATCTTCGGCATCATTGTCAGGGGCTTCGAACACACTCATGGCTAAAGTTATCGGTATCGATCTGGGCACGACCAACAGCTGCGTGTCGGTGATGGAGGGCGGCAAGCCCAAGGTGATCGAGAATGCGGAAGGCGCGCGCACCACGCCCTCGATCGTCGCCTTCGCCAAGGACGGCGAGCGGCTGGTCGGTCAGCCGGCCAAGCGCCAGGCGGTCACCAACGGCGATAACACGATCTTCGCGGTCAAGCGCCTGATCGGTCGTCGCTTCGATGATCCGATAACCAAGAAGGACACCGAGCTGGTCCCGTACAAGATCGTGCGCGGTGGCAATGGCGACGCGTGGGTGCAGGCGGGCGGCAAGGATTATTCGCCGTCGCAGATCAGCGCCTTCACGCTCCAGAAGATGAAGGAGACTGCCGAGTCTTATCTGGGCGAGACGGTGACGCAGGCGGTGATCACCGTGCCGGCCTATTTCAACGACGCACAGCGTCAGGCGACCAAGGATGCCGGTCAGATCGCCGGGCTGGAAGTGCTGCGCATCATCAACGAGCCGACCGCGGCGGCGCTGGCGTACGGGCTGGAGAAGCAGGACGGCAAGACGATCGCGGTCTATGACCTCGGCGGCGGCACGTTCGACGTCTCGATCCTCGAGATCGGCGACGGCGTGTTCGAGGTCAAGGCGACCAACGGCGACACCTTCCTGGGCGGCGAGGACTTCGACAACAAGGTCGTCCAGTTCCTCGCAGACGAGTTCAAGAAGGCCGAAGGCATCGACCTCGCCAAGGACAAGCTGGCGTTGCAGCGGCTGAAGGAAGCGGCGGAAAAGGCGAAGATCGAGCTCAGCTCGGCCGCGTCGACCGAAGTCAATCTGCCCTTCATCACCGCCGATCAGAACGGGCCCAAGCACCTCGTCAAGACGATCAACCGCGCCGATCTGGAGCGGCTGGTCGATGACCTGATCAAGCGCACCATCGAGCCGATGAAGAAGGCGCTCGCCGACGCCGGACTGAAGACCGACGACATCTCCGAGGTGGTGCTGGTCGGCGGCATGACCCGCATGCCCAAGGTGCGCGACGCGGTGAAGTCGTTCTTCGGCAAGGAGCCGCACACCGGGGTCAATCCCGACGAGGTGGTGGCGATGGGCGCCGCGATCCAGGCCGGAGTGCTGCAGGGCGACGTCAAGGACGTGCTGCTGCTTGACGTGACGCCGCTGTCGCTGGGCATCGAGACGCTGGGCGGCGTGTTCACGCGCATGATCGATCGCAACACGACGATTCCGACCAAGAAGTCGCAGACCTATTCGACCGCCGACGACAATCAGGGCGCGGTGACGATCCGCGTCTTCCAGGGCGAGCGCGAAATGGCGGCGGACAACAAGCTGCTGGCGAATTTCGATCTGGTCGGCATCCCTCCCGCCCCACGCGGCGTGCCGCAGATCGAGGTGACGTTCGACATCGACGCCAACGGCCTCGTCAACGTCACCGCCAAGGACAAGGGCACCGGCAAGGAGCAGCAGGTCCGCATCCAGGCGTCCGGCGGCCTCAGCGACAACGACATCGAGCAGATGGTCCGCGACGCGGAGAGCTTCGCCGAGGAGGACAAGAAGCGGCGGGCGGCGGCGGAGGCGAAGAACAACGCCGAGTCGCTGATCCACACCACCGAACGCCAGCTGGCCGACAATGGCGACAAGGTCGACGAGTCGCTCAAGACCGAGATCCAGGCGGCGATCGACGAGGCCAAGGCCGCGGTGGAGAGCGGTGATGCCGACCGCATGACTGAAAAGGCGCAGGCACTCGCCACGGTGGCGATGAAGCTGGGCCAGGCGATCTACGACAAGCAGGCGCAGTCCGATGCGTCGCCGCAGGCCGATGCCGATGCGGAAGGGCCGAAGGAGGACGTCGTCGACGCCGAGTTCTCCGAGGTCGACGACAACCAGAAGGCGTAAGGCAAGCGATATGGTTCTCGACTTCGCTCGAACCGAACGGGTCAGGGGTGTTCCCCTCCGTTCGTCCCGAGCGAGGTCGAGGGACGTTGCGCGCGGGGCATAGATGACCACCACCGTCGACTATTACGAGCTGCTCGAATGCGAGCGCACCGCCGACGCGGGCGCGCTAAAGGCCGCGTATCGCAAGCTCGCGATGAAGTACCACCCCGACAAGAACGCCGGCTGTCAGACGTCCGAGGCCAAGTTCAAGGCCGTGTCCGAAGCGTACGAGGTGCTCAAGGATCCGCAAAAGCGCGCGGCCTATGATCGCTTCGGCCATGCCGCGTTCCAGAATGGTGGCGGCGGTGGCGGCGCACAGGATTTCGGCGGCTTTTCCGATATCTTCGAGAGCGTGTTCGGCGAGTTCATGGGCGGTCAGCAACGCGGCGGTCGCCAGGCGGCTCGGCGCGGCGCGGACCTTCGTTACGACATGGAGATCAGCCTCGAGGAGGCATTCCACGGCAAGCAGACCGACATCACCGTCGACGTCTCCGCGCAGTGCGGCACCTGCCACGGCAAGGGCGCGCGGCCCGGCACGTCGGTCAAGACCTGCCAGCAGTGCAACGGCCACGGCAAGGTCCGCGCGCAGCAGGGTTTCTTCGTCGTCGAGCGCGCGTGCCCGGTGTGCGGCGGCTCAGGCGAGATGATCGCCGACCCATGCCCCGACTGTCGCGGCGAAGGCCGGGTCGAAAAGACCAAGACCCTTGCGGTCAACGTGCCGCCGGGCGTTGACGAAGGCACCCGCATCCGCCTGGGCGGCGAGGGGGAGGCGGGAGCGCGGGGGGCACCGCCGGGCGACCTCTACATCTTCCTCCACGTCAAGCGGCACAACCTGTTCGAACGCGACGGCACCACGCTCTTCGCGCGCGCGCCGGTCAGCTTCACTACCGCCGCATTGGGCGGCACGCTCCATATCCCGGGGCTGGACGGCACGACCCACGAGATCAGTCTCCCCGCCGGCATCCAGTCGGGCAAGCAACTCCGCCAGCGCGGCGCCGGCATGCCCGTGCTGCAAGGTCGCGGCGCCGGCGATCTGGTCGTGCAGGTAGAAGTCGAGACACCGACGAAGCTGTCGATCCGCCAGCGCGAACTGCTGGAGATGTTCCGCGAAACGGAAACGGGCGACGAATGCCCGGCGAGCCAGGGATTTTTCGCAAAGTTGAAGAAGGTGGTGGCGGGGTAGCGGTGCAGGTCACGCCGTTTAGCTTGACGTCATGAGCTCTCGGAGCTGCGTGTAGCGCTCTCGCGCGGCTTTGAAACCGGAGCGGCTTGGGTGTGGGAATTGCGCGACCAGCGTCCGGTTATCTCCCGGCCACCGGTAGCGAGCCACCCGCTCCAAGCCGGGCACCAGCTCTGGTGCCGAGCCGAACCCGTCGTAGTCCGGTGCTTCGCCATGCGGCTTCGCGCCCGCTGCCAAGCTGGAGAAAACACAAACAAGGTCAGGCTCCAGCGCTCTCATTATCGCCCCAAGGCGATGTGTCGAATATCTGAATTCGTCCGGCTTCGGTCGATCAGCTTGCGACCGCATGATTCGCGTGAAGAAGTTGGCGAAAGCGATCGAGTGCCAGAAGTCACTCCTTGCCTTGATCTCGGCAACGCCATCTCCCGCTTGGTCCCGCTGGTTCGAGGACGACCCAACTAGCGGGCCTCACGCGGTTCCGCTTGCCTCGTCCGTTCTGGACAGCCTGTTCGGAGATCTTCGCCATGGCCATGACATCACGCTTGAGGATCATCTCCTGCCTGCGCAGGCGCTGTGGCTGTGTCGGCGTGACGGAGCAGACTGGGCGAGCTGCGGCGCGAGCTCACCACGCCGCCAACGAACGCGCGCTTTGCCATGTACCCCGAAACCAGCGGACCGTAGCTGATCGGAACGGAAATCGCGCGCGAAGGGAACCCTACCCCGCCTTCGCCACCCCCACCATTGCCGGCCGCAGCAGGCGGTCCTTGATCATGTAGCCGGCCTGCAGCTCCTGAACGATCGTGCCCGGCGGTTCGTCGCTCGGCAGTTCCAGCATTGCCTGGTGGCGGTTGGGATCCAGTGCTTCCCCCATAGCGACGATCTTCGTGATGCCATGGCGCGCGAAGATCGCGTCGAGTTCGCGGCCGGTTGCGTCCAGGCCGTTGACCAGCCCCTTCATCTTCTCGTCACCGCGCAGCTCATCGGGAATCGCGGCCAGCCCACGCGCGAGGTTGTCGGCGACGGACAGGATGTCGCGTGCAAAGTTGGTCGCGGCGTACTGGCGCGCGTCGGCAGCCTCCTTTTCGGCGCGGCGGCGGACGTTCTGCACCTCGGCCTGCGCATACAGCGTCGCCTGCCTCGCCTCGGCCAGCTGCTGCTCCAGCTCCGCATAACGGTCATGCTCGGCCACTTCCGGCGCCGCCTCGGCGGTCTGCTCGCGCAGGTCGTCTGCCTGCGTGTCGGTCGTCTCGTTCATGTCGGTCCTTAGTGTTCAACCCATCAATCGGGCGAGCGTTGCCGCCGTGAAATCCACCATGGGCACCACGCGGGCGTAGTTCAAGCGCGTCGGGCCGATCACGCCGACGACACCGACCACCCGCCCGCCGGGGCCATGAAACGGCCGCGCGATTACGGACGAACCGGAGAGCGCGAACAGGTTGTTCTCCGCGCCGATAAAGATGCGCGTCGCATCGCCCGCCGCCGCCGAATCGAGCAGCGACGCGATCTCCTGCTTGCCATCGAGATCGTCGAGCAGGTCGCGCACGCGCTCCAGATCGGCGGCGGCGGCCGCGTCGATCAGCCGCCCCTGCCCACGCACGATCAGCACGGGACGACGCGCGCCATCTTCGCTCCACACCGCCAGTCCACGCTCGACCAGTTCGCGCGCGGCACCGTCGATTGCGGCGCGCCCCGCCGACAGCTCGCGCTCCACCCGCGCCCGCGCCTCGGCCAGCGTCAGGCCGGCGAGCGTCCCGGTCATGAAATTGCCGGCCTCGACCAGCGCCGCGTCCCCGATTCCGGCGGGTAGTGCAACGACGCGGTTCTCGACCGATCCGTCCTCGCCGACCATCACTGCCAGCGCCTGACCGGGGGCAAGCGACACGAACCCGATCGAGCGCAGCCGTGCCTCGCGCTTGGGCACCATCACCAGCCCCGCGCAGGCGGACAGCCCGGAGAGCGCCGCCGCGGTGGTCGCCAGCGCCTCCTCCACCGGCCCGCCTGACCCGGCTCGCGACTCGATCTGCGCGCGTTCCTCGGGCGTCGGCTCGGTCGCCTGCATCATGCCGTCGACGAACAGCCGCAGGCCAAGTTCGGTCGGCATCCGGCCTGCGCTGGTATGCGGGCTGGCGAGCAGCCCCAGCCCTTCCAACTCCCCCATCACCGAGCGGATCGACGCGGGCGACAGTGTCAGTCCGGCGAGCGCCAGTGTCTTCGACCCCACCGGCACGCCGGTGGCGATGTAGCCGTCCACGACGCGGCGAAAGATGTCGCGTGCGCGGTCGGACAGTTCGGTGACAGGTGGGCCCATGTCCCCGATCTAGGCTGGCGCGGCGCGGAGCGGAAGGCTAGGCGCGCCCGAACCCCTACGGAGACCGATTATGCGCCCCAGCGGCCGCGCCCCCGATCAGATGCGCACGATCACCATCGAGCCGCGCTTCACGCGTCATGCCGAAGGATCGGTGCTGATCGGCTTTGGCGACACCAAGGTGCTCGTCACCGCCAGCGTCGAGGAGAAGGTGCCGCCGTTCATGCGCGGCAAGGGCGAGGGCTGGGTCACGGCCGAATACGGCATGCTCCCCCGCGCCACGCACACGCGCGGTAATCGCGAGGCGGCGAAGGGCAAACAGTCCGGCCGCACGCAGGAGATCCAGCGGCTGATCGGGCGGAGCCTGCGGGCGGTCACCGACCTGAAGGCGCTTGGCGAGCGCCAGATCGTGCTCGATTGCGACGTCATCCAGGCCGATGGCGGCACGCGTACCGCCTCCATCTCGGGCGCGTGGGTGGCGCTGCGGATGGCGATCGACGGCTTGCTTAAGGACGGCAAGCTGACGACCAACCCGCTGACGCAGAAGGTCGCGGCGGTCAGCTGCGGCATCTATCAGGGCACGCCGGTGCTCGACCTCGACTATCCCGAGGATTCCGCCGCCGACGCGGACGCCAATTTCGTGCTGCTGGAGAACGGCAACATCGCCGAGGCGCAGGCGACCGCCGAGGGCGCGACCTATGACGAAGAGGCGCTGCTGCGCCTGCTGCGGCTGGCCCGCATCGGCTGTGCTGAGATTTTCGCGGCGCAGGCCAAAGCCGTCGCATGAGTCTGGAGTTTCCCGGACCCCAGGCGGTGCGCAAGCTCGCCCCCGGCAAGCTGGTGATCGCCAGCCATAACGAGGGCAAGGTGCGCGAAATCCGCGCATTGCTCGAACCCTACGGGATCGACGCGGTGTCGGCGAAGGAGCTCGACCTGCCCGAGCCCGACGAGACCGGCACCACCTTTTTCGCGAACGCCGAGCTGAAGGCGCGATCGGCCGCGGACCTGTCCGGGCTGCCCTCACTGGCGGACGACAGCGGGCTGTGCGTCGATGCGCTGGGCGGCGATCCGGGGGTGCGCACCGCGAACTGGGCGGAGACGCCCGCCGGTACGCGCGACTGGCAGCTGGCAATGCGCAAGGTCGAGGACGCGCTTGCGGCGACCGGACCCGATGCGGGCCGTGATGCGCATTTCATCTGCGTTCTGGCGCTCGCCTGGCCTGACGGACACGTCGAATGGTGGGAAGGCCGTAGCGACGGCACGCTCGCCTGGCCGCCGCGCGGCACGGTGGGGTTCGGCTATGATCCCATGTTCGTGCCGCTGGGCGACACGCGCACCTATGCCGAGCTGGACCCGGCCGAGAAGCACGCGATCAGCCACCGGGCGGACGCGTTCGCGAAGATGGTCGAGGCGATCTTCTGATGCTTTCCTCTCCCGCCAAGGGAGAGGCACCGATCGCGCTCTATATCCACTGGCCGTTCTGCGTATCGCGCTGTCCCTATTGCGACTTCAACGCGCATGTCCGCGAGCAGATCGACCAGGATCGCTGGCGTGCCGCGCTGCTTGCCGACCTCGCCCATGAAGCGGCGCTGACGCCCGGCCGGCAGGTCGGTTCGGTATTCTTCGGCGGCGGCACGCCCTCGCTGATGCCGCCCGCGACGGTCGCGGCGCTGCTCGATGCTGCCGCCTCGCATTGGGGCTTCGGGCCCGATGTCGAGATCACGCTGGAGGCGAACCCCTCGTCGGTCGAGGCAGCGCGCTTCGCCGACCTCGCGGCGGCGGGAGTCAACCGCGTCAGCCTGGGCCTGCAATCGCTCGAAGACACCGCACTGCGCTTCCTCGGCCGAGCGCATGGTGCGGCGGAGGGACTCGCCGCGCTGGACCTTGCGCAGTCTGTGTTCGGGCGCGTCTCGTTCGACCTGATCTACGCGCTACCGGACCAGACGCTCGCCGCCTGGCAGGCGCAGCTCGCGCGCGCGCTGTCGTTCGGCACCGAGCATCTGTCGCTCTACCAGCTGACGATCGAGCCCGGCACGCGTTTCGCGACCGAAGCCGCGCAGGGGCGGCTGCATGTCCCCGATGGCGACACGGCCGCCGACCTGTTCGAGGCGACGCGCGCGTTGACCGCCGCCGCCGGGCTCCCTGCCTACGAGACGTCCAACCACGCGCGGCCGGGCGCGGAGAGCCGCCACAACCTGAGCTACTGGCGTTACGGCGATTATCTCGGCATCGGCCCCGGCGCGCATGGCCGGCGCGGAAGCCTCGCGACGGTGCGGCACCGCAAGCCGGAGAATTGGCTCGCCGCCGTCGACCGCAACGGTCACGGCTTGCAGGAGGAACAGCCGCTCGACGGCCACGCGCGCGCCACCGAGGCGCTGGTGATGGGGTTACGGCTGCGCGAAGGCGTGGACCTTGCCCGGGTGGCGGCGCTGGCCGGGGGCACCGCGCCGGTTGATTTGCGGGCGATTACGCGACTCGAAAAGCTCGGGCTGATTACGTTGGAGGACGGGCGGCTGACCGTCACCGAAGCGGGCGCGCTGCTGCTGGATGCCATCCTGCCGGAGGTGGCGATGAGCCAATCTCCCCTCCCACTTGCGGGAGGGGTCGGGGGTGGGGCTGTCCCGCTATCGCCCTAGGCCCACCCCGAGCCCCTCCCGCAAGCGGGAGGGGGACTTCGAAGAGGACTAACGCCCGAACCCCGTCGGTGCCGGCGACACCGTCACCGCCGTGCCGCCCCTGATCTCCTGCACCTCCAGCGCGCGGTCGGCGACGCCGTCGCGGCCGAACCGCAGCGCGCC
>NZ_JAQGLJ010000065.1 GCF_028292945.1 Sphingomonas bacterium
GACCAGCCCCGCCTGGCCGCCCACCGATCCGCCCCCGTTCGCCCCGCCGCCCAGGATCGCCGCCAGCCCGCCCTTCAGCGCCGCCGCCGCGATCGCGTCCAGCGACCTGAGCGCGACCGCCTTCAGATCCTCGAACCCCAGCTTGCCCGTCCGCACCGCGCGCAGCAGCGACGCCTCGACCGCACGCCCGGCGCGATCCGCGCCCGCGCCCAGCACGCCCTCCAGGCTCGCGCGCATCACCGCCACGTCGGCCGCGAAGCCGCGCGTATCCAGCCGGACGCCCGCCATCAGCCGATCGACCTCATCCACAGCATGTCTCCAGTTGCTCGATCATCCCGCGCGTCACCGGCACGTCCGCTTGGGGCGCCAGCGCCTCGACCACGGTTCGCACCTCGGCCGGCGTCGCGCGCCAGAACTGGTCCGGCGACCACCCGAATAGGACGGAGCACAGGCCGGCAAGGCGGACGGCGGACAGCCCGAAATCCTCCCCGTGAACGGGGAGGATTTTTCCGCCCCTCACCGGCCCTCCAGGATCTGTTGCAACAGCCTGCGCAAGCTCGGCATCGCCGCCGCCAGTCCGGCGTCCGCCACCGCCTCCCCCAGCCGCTCGCGCGTCAGCCCTTCCGGCCGCTCCCGCAAACAATGCCAGAACAGCGCCACGATCTCGCCCAGCGCCAGCCGCCCTTCCGCCGCGCGCTCGACCAGCGCAAACAACGGCCCCAGCTCGCCCTCCGCCGCGACCAGCGCCTGGAACGACGGACGCAGCACCAGCGTCTCGCCCGCGACCCGTAGGGACACCTCGCCGCGCAGTTCGTTCGCCAAGCCCCTCTCCCCTTGCGGGAGAGGGAGGGACCCGCTCGGAGTAGGCGAGTGGGACGGAGAGGGGGCGCCCATCACGCCGCCACGACCTGACCGCTGCTCTCCAGCGATATCGTGTACGTCCGCTCGCCGTTGAAATCCCCGGCATAGTCCAGCCGGGTCACCAGGAACCGCCCGGTCATCGTCTCGCCGCCCTCGAAGCTCAGCCGGTAATCGTCCAGCACGCCGGTCAGCGCGGAGGTCCGCACCCGTGTCTCGGCGTTCGAGCCGGTGAACACGCCCGCCCCCGACACGCTCACCGACCGCACGCCCGCGCCCGACAACAGCTGCCGCCACCCGCCGGAATCCTTGGTGGTGACCACCACTGCCTCGCCATTGACCGACAGCTGCGTCGTCCGCAGCCCCGCCACCGTCGCGAACACCGGGGTCGTTGCCCCGTCGCCCACCTTCAACAGAAACGCCGACCCCTTCTCGATACCCATGCCTTTTCTCCTCTGAAATCCTCCCCGGGACGGGGAGGGGACCGCGCCGCGGAGCGGCGTGGTGGAGGGGGCGGCCCGCGAGCGCAGCGCTTGTCGTGAACCCTCTCCGTCACGCGGCTTCGCCGCGCGCCACCTCCCCGTGAACGGGGAGGATCGTCCATCAATTCACCCGAAACACCCTGACCGCCCACACCGAGCGCGCGACCCATTCGTCCTTGCCCCGCACGATGCGGCTGCCCGCCAGCGCGCACCCGCCCAGCCGCCAGCCCTCGCCCAGATCAGGATCCAGCGCCTCCATCTGTTCCTCCAGCCGCGCGACCAGCGTCCGCAGCCGCGTCGGCCGCTCGCCCGCGTCGCGGCACTGGATCGCCAGCGTCCCCACGCGCCCCCTCACCCCCGCGCCATCGATCGCGCTCAGGCTCGCATCCTCGACATGCGCCCAAGGGTAACTGAAGCGCGACGGCACGAAGTCGAACAGCCGCAGCGGGGCCAGCGCCGGGTTCTCGTCCAGATGCGCCATGACGCTGGCGACCAGCCAGTTCCCCGCGCTCAACGGACCCGCTCCAGCAACCGCATCCGCCGGAACGGCCGCCACAGCGCCGCCACCGCCGCCGGCGGCACCTGCCCCTCGCGATCGGCGAACAGGTGGGCGACCAGCATCACCAGCCCCTGCGCCAGCGGCGGCGGACAGCTCGCCCAGTCCGCCGCCAGCCCCGCGGTGTAGCTTACCGCCACCCGGGCCGCGCCGCCCGCCTGAGCCACCCGGACCCACCCGTCGCCGCTCGCCTCGATGTCGACGACATAGTCGCCCACCGGCACCACAAATGGCGCCAGCCCGACCGGCAGGCCGGTGACCCCCGCGATCGCCGTGACCGGAGTGGCGCGCAGCCGCTGCCAGCCTGCCGCGACCGGCAGCACGTCCTCGTGCCCCCGCGCGAAAATCGCGATCCCGCAAAACGCCTCCGCCGTCGCGACCGCCGTCTCCGCCGCCCGCGCGAGCAGCCCCGCCTCCACCCCGTCCGCCACCCGCGCATAGCCCCGCGCCGCCGCGACCAGCTCGGCCACGACGGACGCCGGCACCCCCGACCCTGTCATAGTTGTTCTCCTGCAAACCCTCTCCCGAGGGCACCCACGAAACTACTGCTTTCGTGGGAACCCCACGCGGGAGAGGGACAGCTTCGCGAAGCGAAGCAGGGTGAGGGCCCGCCACGGCCCACGCCGTCAGACGGGATCGCTTCGCGACCCGCTGCCCGCGCGGACCGGGTCCCCGATCAGCTTGCGCTAACCGGGGCACTTGAGCGCGACCTTACGTCGCGCTCATCCGCAGCACCTTGATCGCCTCGCCATTCACCACGCAGCCGCCGATCCGCTTGGTCGCGTAGAACCCCACGAACGGCTTGTTCGAATACGGATCGCGCAGGATCGCGGTCTCGCTGCGCTCCGCGATCAGGTAGCCGAGCCGGAAGTTGCCGAACGCGATCGCCAGCGCGTTGGCCGCCACGTCGGGCATGTCCTCGGCTTCCACCACCGGATAGCCGAGCAGCGTCGCCGGCTGCCCCGCCACCAGCCCCGGTTGCCAGATGAACGCGCCGTCCGCGGTCTTGAACTTGCGCAGGCGCGCCACCGTGCCGGCGTTCATCACGAAGCACGCCCCCTGCCGATACGGCCCGCGCAGGCTCTGGACCAGGTCGATCAGCCGTTCCTGCGGGTTGGCGCCAAAGTCGCCCGCCGCCCCGCTCGCCAGATACTGCAGCGCCCCGAACGCCCGCGTGCCGTCGCTCGCCGCCGACACCGGCGATTGCAGGAAACCCTTGGGCCGGTTCACCCCCGAGCCGTTGACGAACGCCGCCCCCTCGGCGCGCGCGAACTCGGTCGCGATCTCGTCCGCCAGCCACGCCTCGACGTCGAAGGCGGCGTCGTCCAGCATCGCCTGGCTGGCGCTCGGGTTGGCGTAGAGCTCTCCGCTCGGCGGTGCGATCTCCGCGAACACCGGCGTCGCCGTTCCCGGCCTGGCGTCGGTCTCCGCCGCCCAGCCCGACGGCGTGCCGCCGGTGGTGACCAGCTTGCGATACCCCGCCGACCCCACCTTCACCACGTTGGCGATGCGGCGAATGGGCGAGATGCTCGCCA
This sequence comes from Sphingomonas bacterium, assembly GCF_028292945.1. Classification (GTDB taxonomy): domain Bacteria; phylum Pseudomonadota; class Alphaproteobacteria; order Sphingomonadales; family Sphingomonadaceae; genus Sphingomonas. The sequence goes on from NZ_JAQGLJ010000065.1 coordinate 3,432, forward strand.
GCGCGCGGTCGATCGCCGCATCGATCTCACGCGGCACCGCGAAGCCGCCCGCGTCGCCGGTCACCCCGGTGAACGCCTTCAGTTCCAGCGTCTGCCCGGTCCGCACGAAGCTGTCGAACGCGGGCATGGCTCCGCCTTCCGGCGCTCCCGAGAGCACCGGCCTGTCGATCACGTCCATGTATATTCTCCTCAGTTGAAAATCTGCGCGACCCGCGCGAGCGGCTGCATCGGCACGGCGACCAGGCTCACCTCGACCAGCTCGACGCGCAGCAGTTCGCGCCGGGCGCCCTGTTGAGTCCGCACGGCGCGGAACCCCACCGACAGACCGTCGCCGACGCGCACCCCGTCACCGGCGCCCTCGACGAACAGCCCGCGCTCGTCCTCGCGCACCCGCACGCTGCCGATCGCCGATCCGCGATGATCGCGCAGCAGCGGCACCTCACCGCCGGCGAACGCCCCGCGCCGAAACACGTCGCCCGCGCGGTCCACCCGGTCGAACAGCGCGGCATGGCCCGTAAACGAGGTCACTTGATCCAGTCCCCAAACCCCAGCCGCACCGCCAGCCCGGCGAGCAGCAGCGCGAACAGCACCCGCATCACCCACGCCCATGCCGCCTTCCACACGCTCCGCTTGGCATCGCGCCACGCGCGCAGCAGTTGGCGCAGTTCGGCGACGTCCGCCTGCGCGCCCGCGTCCGTCAGCCCCAGCCGCGCCAGCGCCCGTGTCGCGCCGAGTTCGCCCGCCTCCTCCGCGATCGCGCGCAGCGTCACCAGGTCCGCCCCGCGCTCCGCACCCTGCGCGAGCAGCTGCGCCAGAACAGACCCGCTCATCCGTGCTCCTCCCCGAACCCGACCATCACCCGCTTCTCATCGCGCGTCAGAAAGTCCGCCGCCGTCACCTGCGCCCACAGCCGCTCGCGATCCTCGCTCAGCGCCGGAACCCGATCGGGGTCGACGCGCAGCCACGCGTCGGGCCACCAGCCGCGCAACCCGTGCGCCAGCCCGTCGAGCACCGCGCCCGCCATCGGCAGCACCGTCAGCCGCCACAGCGCGCGGTTCGCCTCGCGATAATTGGCGTAGGTCGCGTCGCCGGGTAGCCCGAGCAGCATCGGCGGCACCCCGAACGCCAGCGCGATCTCACGCGCCGCCGCCGCCTTCAGCCCGGCGAAGTCCATCTCCGCCGGCGTCAGCGACAGCGGCTGCCAGCGCAAGCCCCCCTCCAGCAGCATCGGCCGCCCCGCCTGCGCCGCGCCCGCAAACCCCTGTTCCATCTCCGCGCGCAACCGCGCGAACTGCTCCGGCGACAGCGCCGATCCGTCACCCGGCTCGTACACCAGCGCGCCGGACGGCCGCGCGGCGTTGTCGAGCAGCGCCTTGTTCCAGACCCCCGCGGCATTGTGCACCGCGATCGCGTTCGCCGCCGCGCCCAGGCATCCGAGCCCATAATGATCGTCGAGCGGATGAAAGCTCTTGAGGTGGATCACGTCGGGCCGCGGCCCGTCCGCGCCCAGCCGCTGGACGCGCCCGCCGACCGCATAACGATACGCCGCCGGCCACCCGCCCGCGTCGGGCTCCACCGTCACCCGCTCCGGGCGCAGCGGATACAGCGCCGCCGCGTCATCACTGGGCGACCGCAACACCTGCACGAACGCATTGCCATGCAGCTGCAACTGCGCCGCCACGCTTTCCAGCAACCCCACGCCGCCGGACCGCGCCTGCACCAGCGCCAGCAGCGCCGGCTCCGACGCCTCCACCGGCGCCGCTCCGACGGCATCCGCCACCAGCCGCACCGCGCGCTGCGCGATGGCGTTGCCCGCGTAACCGCTACGCACCTGCGCCTCGTACGAAGGCGGCCACGCGCCGAGCGCAGTGGCCCCGCCACGCGACAAAGCCGGACGCGCCTCGACGCGCCCGGCCATCCAGCCGAACAGCTTCATGTGATATACTCCAGAAACAACAAAGCCCCGCCGAAGCGGGGCTTTGTTGGTTTAGCTCAAG
>NZ_JAQGLJ010000100.1 GCF_028292945.1 Sphingomonas bacterium
CCAACGAACGCTCACCTGCCTTGATGGCCTTCCCTTTCCTTTTCCCCGTCAATCGGCTACACGGTCCCTGCTGACGTCGCATGCGACGGATATTCGCGCGCGAAAGCGTGCCCTGTCCCTTTCTAGCTTCACCGAAGCCGGGATGCGCCACCGTGGCGTATGCCCGTCACTTACGGCCTCCACGACACCTGTCGCGGCGGCCACATGGGACAAGGAACCCCATCATGATCACCGGCACCGTAAAATTCTTCAACCCCGACAAGGGCTTCGGTTTCATCGAGCCAGAGGGCGGCGGGGGCGACGCGTTCGTGCACATCTCGGCCGTCGAGCGCGCCGGCATGCAGACGCTCGATAAGGACCAGCGCATCTCGTACGAGCTGGAAACCGATCGCCGCGGCAAGACGTCGGCCGTGAACCTTCAGGCGGCCTAAAGCCGCCTAAAGGTCCGCACGCGCCTGGCGAAGCTAGAAGCGAGACGGACAAGGCCGGCCGGCGGGTTGCGTAAGCAAGCCCGTCCGACGTCACGGGATTTATTCCCGTGACGGCCCGCTCACCGGGCGGGTACCTTTAGGGGTACTCGCCCGGTCAGGCGGTTAAGGGGAACACACAATGTCCAGAGCGATCAACATCGACGCGCCAAAAGAGCACGTCGTCGCTACCTGCGCCCGGCGCAAGGTCGGCATCAGTGCGATCGAGTCGCTCAGATCCGGCGGCACGCGAGTCGTCACCAATAACGCCGACGAGACCGCGATCCTTGCCAAGGCCTATGGCAAAAAGGTAATCTCGGGCGAGGTCACCCGCACACCGACCCGCCTGATGCGCCAGTAACAGGAGAGCGACCATGGCCAAGAGCCAGAAGAAGTCGAACAAAGAGGTTCGTAAGCCAAAGGCCGAGAAACCGCCCAAGGCGAATGCGTCCAACCCCAGCGCCAAGGGCAAGCCGGTCGAGATCACGACCCTGAAATAGGGTGGCTGGAGACGAGCTTAGTCGTCCTCGTCCTCGAACCCCGACAGATGCAACGGCCGCGCCTTGATCTGCCGCGTCTCGCACCAATGCACCAGCGCATCGTCTCTGCCATGCGTCACCCACAACTCGCGCGGCCCAATCTCCAGAATCGTCTCGCAGAGCTCGTCCCAGTCCGCGTGATCGCTTAGGATCAGCGGCAGCTCGATGTTCTTCTGCCGCGCGCGCTGACGAATTCGCATCCAGCCGCTCGCCATCGCGGTGATCGGATCAGGCAGCCGCCGCGACCAGCGATCGTTGAGCGCGCCCGGCGGACACAGCACCACATGCCCCGCCACGTCCTTCTTTGCGGCACCGGTCGCGGGCAGCAGCTCGCCCAGCCGGACGCCATGCTCCTGATACAGGTCGCACAACCGCTGTAGGGCGCCGTGAATATAGATCGGCGCGTCGTGCCCGCGCGCGCGCAGCTCCGCGATCACCCGCTGCGCCTTGCCCAGCGCATACGCCCCCACCAGCACGCACCGCTCTGGGTTGGCGTGCAGCGCCGCCAGCAATTTGTCGATCTCGTCGCCAGGATCGGGGTGACGAAACACCGGCAGCCCGAACGTCGCCTCGGTCACGAATACATCGCACTTCACCGGCTCGAATGGCGCGCAGGTCGGGTCTGGCCGCCGCTTGTAGTCGCCCGAGACCACCACGCGCTCACCGCGAAAGTCGAGCACGATCTGCGCCGATCCCAGGCAATGGCCCGCAGGCACGAAGCCTACCTCCACCTCCCCCATGCGGATCGCCTCGCCATAGCCGACCGGCACCCCGTTCTGCTCGCCATAGCGCGCGCCCATGATCGCCAGGGTTTCGGGCGTTGCCCACACCGTTTCGTGGCCGCCACGCGCATGGTCAGCGTGCCCGTGCGTCACCAGCGCCCGCGCCGCCGGCTCAGAGGGGTCGACCCACGCATCCGCCGGCCGCACATAAATGCCGTGCGGATGCGGTTCCAACCAGTCGCCCAATCTGCTCATCTGCAACTATACGCACGACGCGCACGATCGCCTCCCTGGATCGAAACGCCGACCTGCGACGTTGGGCATGACGTTCGACAAAGAAGGGTACGGCACGCGATGGGCAGTTCGGCTTGGCAGATACTGACGATCGTCGGCCCGATCGTGCTGATCGTCGCGATTGCGTGGGCCGCGCTCCACAATCGCCAGAGCCGTGGCGGGGTCGAGCGGACCGAACATGCGACGCACGACCTCTACCAGGAACAGGATCGCGCCGACAAGGCAGGCGAGACCAAGCAGGACGACGGCCAGCCGAAAACCTAGATCAGCCCAGCGCCGATCCGCGCCGCGACCTCGGGCCCCACGCGGCGAAAACCCAGCAGCCGCGCGGCATTGCGCACCAGTTCGTCGTCGCTGCCGCCCGGATTGTCCTCGCGCGCGATCGCCAGCGCGGCGCGGATCTCCAGGATGGATAGCGTATCCGCCCTTGCGGTGGCGCCACTCTCGCCCGAGCGGTCGCGCACCGGCGGGTTGGCTTGCTGCGAGGCTGTGAACCAGAACAGCTCGTCGCACAGCAGATTCGAATCCAGGCTTGCCGCCGCCATCAACGCGGCGCGTGTGGCGACCACAATGCGGCTGCCCGCCCCCCTCCGGTTGAATGCCGTCGCCACGCGCCGAGCGATCTCGTCCAGCGCGATCGGTCCCTCGGCCGCGACGATCTCGCGGACCAGCGGCACCAGCACCGCCAGCGGCGCCTCGTGCGGCTCGCCGTACCGAGCGGCGGGGTGAGCGCGGACATAGGCCGGCATCGTCCGCGCGCCCGGCTCGGCCAGCTCGGGTGCTGGCGGCGGCGCAACCGCCACGACGGGAGCTAGGTCGCGGTCATTGGCGCCCGTCGGCGGCACCGGCGTCTCGGCCGCCGCACGCGCCGCTGTCAGCGCCGTGCGCAGCCGGTCCACCTCCGCGCGCCGGTTGGCGAACCAGTCGGTCGACCAGATGCGGTGAAAGCGCCAGCCCAGATGCTCCAGCACGTCCTGCCGCAACCGGTCGCGTTCGCGTGCCCATAGCGCGCCGTGATAGGCGGCGCCGTCGCACTCCACCGCCAGCAGATACGCGCCGGGCCGGTCCGGGTGACGCACACCGATATCGATCCGGAACCCGGCCGACCCGACCTGCGGATCGGCAAGATAGCCCAGGCTCGCGATCACCGCCGCGACGTCTTCCTCGAACGCGGAGTCGGCGGCCCCTCCCGTCGCGGCCGGCTGTGCTACCTGCCCTGTCTTGGCATAGTCCAGGAAGCGCTTGAGCACGCGCGGCCCGTCACGCGTCGCCCGGCTGACATCCAGGTCGGCCGGATCGAACGAGGCGAACACCTCGCAGCGCAGACGGGCGCGGGTGAACAGCACGTTCAGCCGCCGTTCTCCACCATCGCCATTGACCGGGCCGAAGCTCGCGCCCGCCATCCTCCCGCCCGGTTGGGTCGGGCCATAGCCGACCGAGATCAGGATAACGTCGCGCTCGTCGCCCTGCACATTCTCGATATTCTTGACGAAGACATCCTCCGCCCGTCCCTCGCGCAGCAGCGCGTCCAGCACCGGGTCGGTGCGCCGCGCCAATTCCAGCAGCTCGGCAATCGTGTTCTTCTGAGAGTGGCTGAAGGTGACGATGCCCAACGACAGATCGGGTGTGGCGCGCGCATGCTGGGCGACGCGCGCGACCACCGCCTCTCCCTCCAGCCGGTTGTCGCGCCGCCCGCCCTTGTCATACGCGCCAGCGACCTTCGTAAACACCAGGCCGTAGGTCGGGTCCTTCTCAAGCGGCGACGGCGGCAGCACCAGCTCGTCCTTGTAGAACTCGGCGTTGGACACGCGCATCAGCGACGGGTCGCGCGACCGGTAGTGCCATTGCAGCATCCGCGACGGCAGCCCGCGCGCTTCGCACAGCGTCAGGATGCTCTCCATTTCCCCCAAAGCCGCCGCACCGCCCAGCAGGTCGCCGCCCGCTGAGTCCTCCTCCGCGTCCTCACTGTCACCATCCGCGAGCAGCCGGTCGAAGAAGGACGAAGGCGGCAGCTGCTTCTGGTCGCCCACCACCACGATCTGCCGCGCCCGCGCGATCGCGCCCAGCGCATCCTCGGGCCGAACCTGGCTCGCCTCGTCGATCACCAGCAGGTCGAACGAGAGCAACCCCGGCGTCAGATATTGCGCGACGGAGATCGGGCTCATCAGCAGCACCGGCTTGATCCGCTGGATCGCCTGCGGCGCCTCGCGGAACAGGCGTCGCAACGCCTTGTGCCGCGTCCTCTTGCCGAACTCGCTGCGCAGCACGCCCATCTCGCCCTGCGAACCACGCGGCAGCTGCGCGAGGTGTCCCGCCAGGATGGTACGCACATTGTCCTTCAGCCGCCGCCGCTCCAGCGTGCCGAACTGGGCCGCGAGCGCGTGCCGATCGACGCTTGCCAGCGATGCAAGCAGCGGGGTTGCGCGGGCCGCCTGTTCCCACAACAGCTCCGCGCGGGCGAACCGCAGCTCGTCCGCGGCCGCCTGCGCCGTCATCGCCCCGGTTGCGACCCTCACCGCAAGCGTCGCCAGTCCCACCGCCTCCAGCCGTGATCGCGCCCCGCACAGCGCCACCCACTCGCCGTATCGATCGACCCCGTTCGCCATCGCGTCCGCCACGTCCGCAATCGCGGCTAGGTCCACCACTGCCGCCTCGCCACCCAGCCGCGAAGACGCCAGGCGGAGTTGCGCCACCACCGCATCGATCGTCGCGATCCCAGGCGCCGCCGCCGCGAGGTCGGCGCGAAACCGCGCCAACTCCGCCGGATCGGCTGCCATCGCCACCAGCCGCTCGCCCTTGACCGCCAGCGACGAGCCCCGCGCATGGTCGCACCACCCCGCGACGGCAGCGGCCCGCGCAAAGTCCGTCAGCTCGCCTCGCCATGCTTCACCCAGCGCGCCGGCCAGGAAAGCCTCATCATCGGCCCAGCCGCGCCGCCGGGCCGCGACCTCGCCCAGTTGATCGACCAACGCCAGCCGCTCGGCCGCCGGCCTGGGCAGCGGGTCGCGCAGCCACCCCGCCAGCCTCTGCGACGCGCCGCGATAGGCCCCTCCCCAACGCGCCCACCATGATGCCGCCCCCACCGCCAGCGGCCCGCGCAGATCGGCGGCGTCGCCTGCGAATGCGGCTTCGACGAACGCCGGCTCGGCCGCGTCCCGCAAGTCTCGCCAGCTGCGCGCAGCGGCCAGCGCCGCCGCCAGCCGCGCCGGGTCCGAGCATTCGACCAACCTCCGCGCCAGCGACACGTCGCCCGCCGCCAGTCCGTCTAGCCGGCCCAGCAACTCGCCAACCGGCACCACCCGTTCGATGGCTCGAACCTCCACACGCCCCGCCGCCGTCATCGGCGCATCCAGCGCCGCGCGCAGCAGCTCGGCCGCCGTCTTCGCCCGCGCCAGCTCGCCCGCCAGTCGCGCCAAGGCCACCGGCTGGATGTCCAGCGCGCCCACGCCCGCGAAAGGGTGCCGCTCGGGCGCACCCGCCTGCGTCACCAGCGCGGCGTAGTCGGCAAGTAGCAGCACCGCCCCTGCCTCGTCGGCGCGCGTCATCGCCATCAGTCCCGCCACGTCCAGCGTCGGCGGCGGCACGCCGGCACCGATGAACCGCGCCTGCGTCCCCAGCACGGCATAGGCGGTCTCGCCCGTGCCACCGATCGGCGCATGCAGCGCATCGGCGACCTCGTTCAGCCGGTCGCGCACGCCTCGCAGCGCATCGGGCGCGTCCGGCATCGCCGGCACCGCAGCAGCCGCCGCCAGCGTGCGCTTCAGCTCTTCCAGCACCAGCCTCTTGCTGGCGGTGCGCGAATGCAGCTCCAGCGCCACGTCGCCGAGCCCGACCTTGACCAGCCGGTCGTGCACCACCGACAGCGCCGCCATCTTCTCCGCCACGAACAGCACCGTTCGCCCCTCGCGCACGGCGGCGGCGATGATGTTGGTGATGGTCTGGCTCTTGCCGGTGCCGGGCGGCCCCTGCACCACCAGATTGCGCCCGGTGCGCGCCTCCTCGATCACCTTTGCCTGGCTGGCGTCCGCGTCGACGACATGGTGCAGCTTGTCGGGTGGCAGCACCACGTCCAGCCGGTCGCCGGACCCGAACAGCGGCGCGTCCTCGCCGAAGCGTTCGTACAACAGCCCGCGCGTCAGCCCGTGCGCCTCCAGCTCGGCGGCCGGCCAGGCGTCCAGCGCCAGGTCGCGGAACATCAGCAGTTTGGAGAATGAAAAGAACCCCAGCTGGATCGCATCCCGGTCGACCCGCCAGCGCAGCCGCCCGGCGACGATCGCCTCGACCGCATCGAAGTAAACTCCCGGCCGCCACCCCTCCACGGTCGCGTCGAGTTCCGGCAACCGCAGCCCGAAGTCGTCGAGCCAGCGCTGCTGCAGCGGCAGATTGGTGATCGCGTCCTCATCGCGCAGCCGGATGTCATAGGTCGACGTCCGCTCGTTGCGCTTCAGCTCGACCGGCAGCAGCACCAGCGGCGCCTCGCGCGCGACCTCCGACACGGCATCCTCGAACCAGGTGGCAAAGCCCAGTGCCAGGTACAGGATGTTGACCCCCTGCTCCTCCTCCGCCGTCTTCGCCTCGCGCGCGATCGCGAGCAATTTCTTGGCAAGCGCGTCCGGTCCCAACCGCGTTTCCAGCCGGTTGTCGGTGTAGCGGTCCTCGCCGATGGTCACATCGTCTTCGGCGGCCAGCATCACCTCGCCCGCCGCGCGCCGATCCTGCCCCAGCGCATGGAAGCGCATCGTCTTCCCGCCGCACAGCAACCGATACACCTCGTCCGATCGCTCGTTGACGATGTTGACAACATTGCCGCGCGTATTGGCACGATTGACATGCACCAGCCGGTTGCGCGTTCCCGTCTCCACCAGCCGCTTGCGCGTATCGTCGAACAGCCGCTGGATCGCCGCGCGCGGCGGTTCGGCGGCGGGTGGCGGGGCGTGGCTGGTGTCGGTCATGGCTGTGGGATGATGACGCAGGTGCGTGACCTTGCCCAGCCCTCTCCCCGCACGAAGGCCGAGCCCCTACATCCAACCCTTGCCTGATCTCCCCGCCCCATTGATCGCATGGTTCGCCACCCGCGGCTGGACTCCGCGCCGGCACCAGCTCGACATGCTCGACCGCGCCCGCGCCGGTCGTCACGCGCTGCTCGTCGCCACCACCGGCGCAGGCAAGACGCTGTCCGGCTTCCTCCCCACGCTAGCCGAGCTGATCGAGCATCCGTCCGAAGGGCTCCACACGCTCTACGTCTCGCCACTGAAGGCCTTGGCGATCGACATCCAGCGCAACCTGATGACTCCGGTCGAACAGATGGACCTCCCCATCCGGGTCGAGGCGCGCACCGGCGATACCCCGTCGGACCGCAAGGCGCGCCAGCGGCTGAAGCCGCCCCACATCCTGCTGACCACACCCGAATCGCTTAGCCTCCTGCTCAGCTATCCCGACAGCGCGCTGATCTTCGCCAATCTGCGCTGCATAGTGATCGACGAGGTGCACGCCTTTGCCACCGGCAAGCGCGGCGACCTGCTGTCGCTGTGCATGGCGCGCCTGCAAAAGATCTCGCCAAGCCTCCGCCGCGTCGCACTCAGCGCTACCGTGGCCGACCCGGGCGGCTACCGCGCCTGGCTCGCACCCGATGGCGACATCGACGCGGTCGACCTGGTGATCGGCGAGCCCGGCGCGGACCCGAACATCGCCATCCTGCTCCCCAATGGCCGCGTGCCGTGGATGGGCCATTCGGGCCGCTACGCCGCCGAACAGGTCATGGCGGAAATCGAGCTGCACAAGACCTCGATCGTCTTCTGCAACACCCGCAGCCTCGCCGAGCTGATCTTTCAGGACCTATGGAAGGTGAACACCCTTAGCCTCCCGATCGGCGTCCACCACGGCAGCCTCGCCCGCGAAGCCCGCCGCAAGGTCGAGCAGGCGATGGCCGACGGCCGCCTGCGCGCGCTCGTCGCCACCGCGTCGCTCGATCTCGGCGTCGACTGGGGTGACGTCGACTGCGTCATACAAATGGGGGCGCCAAAGGGCTCGTCGCGCCTGCTCCAGCGCATCGGCCGCGCCAATCACCGGCTCGACGAGGCGTCCGAGGCGATCGTCGTGCCGGGCAACCGTTTCGAGTATCTGGAAGCGCGCGCCGCACTCGACGCGGTGGAGGCGGGCGAGCTCGACCCCGACATCTTTCGCCCCGGCGCGCTCGACGTGCTCGCCCAGCACGTCATGGCGTGCGCGTGCGCCGCGCCGTTTCGCCGCGACGACATGCTCGACGAGGTCCGGTCGGCGCTGCCCTATTCGGCGCTCACCGGCGAGCTGTTCGACCGCGTGCTGAACTTCATCCGCGACGGCGGCTACTCGCTCAGGGCCTATGACCGCTTCAAGCGCCTGACCGAGGAGGACGGGTTCTGGCGCATCAGCCACCCCAGATTCATCACGCAGCACCGCCTCAACGCCGGCATCATCGTCGAGGCGACGATGCTCACCGTCCGCTTCAAGAACGGCCGCACGCTGGGCCGGGTGGAGGAGGCGTTCGCCGCCACGCTGACGCCGGGCGACACCTTCTTCTTCGCCGGTATTTCGTGCGAGGTCGAGCGCATGGACACCGAGGATCTGGTCGTCCGTGCCTCCTCGCGGCCGGCGCGCATCCCCACCTATGGCGGCGCGCGCATGCCGCTCTCCACCAGCCTCGCCGACCGGGTGCGCGCCTTTCTCGCCACGCCTGGCGAATGGCCCCGCTTCCCCGCCGATGTCCGCGAGTGGCTGGAAATCCAGCTCAAACGCTCGGTGCTCCCCGAACCCGGTCAGCTGCTGGTCGAGACATTCCCGCGCGAAGGCCGCCACTACATGGTCGCCTACGGGTTCGAGGGGTGGAACGCGCACCAATCGCTCGGCATGCTGCTCACGCGCCGCATGGACGCCGCCGGCCTCAAGCCGCTCGGCTTCGTCGCCAACGACTATGCCATCGCCACCTACGGGATCGAGCCGGTCACCGACCCCGCGTCGCTCTTCTCCGCCGACATCCTCGAGCACGAGTTCGTCGACTGGGTCGAACGCTCGCACCTGCTCAAACGTGCTTTCCGCGAGGTCGCGGTGATCGGTGGTCTGGTCGAGCGCCAGCACCCCGGCAAGCGCAAGACCGGCCGGCAGGTCACCTTCTCCACAGATCTGATTTATGACGTGCTACGCAAATACGAACCCGGCCACCTGCTGCTCCAGGCCGCCTGGGCAGACGCGCGCGCGCGGATGACCGATGTCGGCCGGCTGGCAAACCTGCTCGATCGCGCCGCCGAGACGATGATCCACGTCGACCTGCCCCGCGTCACACCGCTGGCCGTGCCGGTGCTTACCCTGATCGGTCGCGAGCGCGTCGCGACCGCAGGCGGGGAGGACGCCTTGCTGATCGAGGCCGAAGCGCTCGCGGCAGAGGCGATGCGGGTGGATTGAGGGGCTCGGCAGCCAGTCGATCCATCCGACATCGATGTTGCACGCCGGCCACTAACCCGCTCTACCCTGACCAGCGAACAAGGGGAAAGCCGATGATGTGGGTACGTATCGCAGCCGCCGCGCTCGTGGTGGCGAGCCCCGCGACGGCGCAGACCCGGCCCGATCAGCAGGCGTTCTTCGGCCTCTACAAGCAGCTCGTCGAGACCGACACGACCCTGTCCAAAGGCAGCTGCACACAGGCCGCCGCACAGATTGGCGCCCGGCTGAAAGCGGCGGGTTTCGCCGACGCGGACCTCACCTATTTCTCCGTTCCCGAACACCCGCGTGAGGGCGGTCTGGTCGCACAATTGCCCGGCACCGACGCCCGCCTGAAACCGATGCTGCTGCTCGGTCATCTCGACGTGGTCGAGGCCAAGCGCGAGGATTGGCAGCGCGATCCGTTCACGCTGGTCGAGGAGGGCGGCTATTACTACGCGCGCGGCTCGGCGGACATGAAGGCGATGGTGGCGATCTGGGCCGACACGCTGATCCGTTTTCGCCAGACAGGCTACAAGCCCAAACGCACGATCAAGATGGCGCTGACCTGCGGTGAAGAAACGACGTTCGCCTGGAACGGCGCGGAGTGGCTGGCGAAGAACAAGCCCGACCTCGTCGCCGCCGAGTTCGTGCTGAACGAAGGCGGCGGCGGCCGCCTCGACGAACGCGGCAACAAGCAGGTGCTCGCCGTCCAGGTGGGCGAAAAGGCCGCCCAGAACTATACCTTCACGGCCACCAACCCCGGCGGCCACAGCTCGCAGCCCCTCCCCGTCAACGCGATCTACCAGCTCGCCGATGCGCTGAAGGCGGTGCAGGCCCATTCCTTCCCCGTCACCTTCACCGACACGACGCGCGCCTTCTTCACTGCCAGCGCTAGGGCGACCGGCGGCGAGACAGGCGCGGCGATCACCCGGCTGCTCGCCGATCCGCGCGACGCAGGGGCGGATGCGATCGTCAGCCGCGACAAGGCGTTCCATTCGACGCTGCGCACTACCTGTGTGGCAACGGTGCTCAATGCGGGCCATGCCGAGAACGCGCTGCCGCAGCGCGCCACCGCCAACGTCAATTGCCGCATCTTTCCCGGCGAGAGCGTCGACGGCACGCTGGCCAAGCTGAAGGAGCTCGCCGGCCCCGCCGTGACCGTGACCGCCAACCAGCCCGTCCGCCCGACCGCGATCCCGCCGAAACTGGACCCCAGGATCATCGGCCCGATCACCACCGTCGCCGCGAAGCATTTCCCCGGCATCCCCATCCTGCCGCTGATGTCGACCGGGGCCACCGACGGGATCTTCCTTCAGGCGATCGGCATCCCCGTCTACGGCGTGCCGGGAATGTTCGGTGACCGTGACGGCAACGGCGCGCATGGCCTGAACGAACGCGTTCGCGTGCGATCGGTCTATGAGGGCCGCGACTACCTCTACGACCTGGTCAAGGCGTACGCGGGGTGAACCGCCCTCTCCCGCCTATGCGGGAGCGGGATTAGCGCCGCCGCGTCGCCGTTGGGCTTGGCGTAGGCCGCGGCGTCGGCGTCGCCCTTGGCGCCGTCCCGGCCAGCGCCGCGCCGACCGCCTGCATCGCCTCGCCCGACCGCTGCAGCTCGCCGCCGCAGCGTTGCAGCTCCGCCTTCACCTGCGGTCCCGCGATCGCCGCGGCCTCCGTCATCGCCGCACGCAAGTCGATACGAGGGTTACGGCCGAGCAGTTTGCCGTAGAAGAACAGCGCGCCCATCTGCGACGCGCGCTGCACGTCCGGCTTGGGATCGTTGGCGAGCAGCCCGAACGCCGCCAGGCAGCGCGCATCGCCGCGCTCAGGACTGACCGGCGCGGCCATGGGTGCGGGTACGGGCGTCGCGGTCGCTTGAGCGAGCATCAGCAGGGTGGCGGCGATCATGAACAGGTCCTCGTTACGGGTACGTGCCTGCTCATGCCCCAGCGCCCGTCACTCGCCAAGTCCCGCCACCTCTTGCATCCCGCGACTCGCGACGGCTAAGGGCCGGCAATGGTTCCCTTTTCGTTCGGAGGTCACGCGCTGTTCGCGCTCGGGCAGGGGGCGGTCTTCTGGCCCGCGCGCCGCGCACTGCTCGTCGCCGACCTGCACCTCGAAAAGGCGAGCTGGTTCGCGCTCAAGGGCCAGATGCTGCCGCCGTACGACAGCATGGCGACGCTCGCCGATCTGGAGGCGCTGGTCGCCGCGACCGGCGCGACCGAGATCTGGTGCCTGGGCGACAGCTTTCACGATGGCGACGGGTGCAACCGCCTGCCCGCCGCCGCGCGCGACACGCTCTGCGGGCTGACCTCGCGCACGCGCTGGACCTGGATCACGGGAAATCACGATCCCGTCATCGCCGACCGCTGCGGCGGCGAGCTGACGGACGAGGTATTTGTCGACGGCTTGATGCTCCGCCACGAAGCCGCACCCGACGAGCTGCGCGCGGAACTATCGGGCCACTTCCACCCCAAGCTGCGCCTGACCGTGCGCGGGCGGCAGGTCGCACGCCGCTGCTTCGTCGCCACCCCCACCAAACTGATCCTGCCCGCCTTCGGCTCGCTCACCGGCGGCCTCGACGCGGGCCACCCGGCGATCGTCCGCGCCGTGGGCCGCGCGGCGGAAGCGCTGATCCCGGTCGAGAACCGGATGCTGCGGTTCTCATTGGCGGCGTAATCCTCCACGCCGGATGAGTTGATTACCGCGCGAGCGCCGGAAACCCCGCCCTGAACCCCGCCACCTTGGGTTCATCCCAGCGCACGATGTAGGGATGCCCCGGATTACGGCGCGCGAAATCCTGGTGATACGTCTCGGCCGGGTAGAAGGTGCCCACCTCGATCCGCGTGACGATCGGGCGCGGCCACGCCTTCGCGGCACCCAACTGGGCAATATACGCGCGCGTCACCGCCGCCTGCTGCGGGTTCTGCGGGAAAACCGCGGAGCGATAGCTCGTTCCCGTGTCCGGCCCCTGCCGGTTCAGCTGCGTGGGATCGTGGGCGATCGAGAAGAACACGCGCAGCAACGTCGCATAGCTGACCTGGCGCGGATCATAGCGGACGCGCACGGCCTCGGCATGGCCGGTGGCCTCGCTCGTAACCTGCTCGTAGGTCGCCGTGGCGGCCTTGCCGCCGGCATAGCCCGACTGCACGTCGCGCACGCCCTTGATCTGTTCGAATACCGCCTCCAAGCCCCAGAAACATCCGCCGGCGAACACCGCCGTCTGCAGGCCCGGCGCGGGCGGCACGTCGACTTTCGCGGCCGGGATCGCCACCGCGCGCTCGGCGGCGGCCGGACCGGAGAACAAGGTGAGTCCCAGCAACGCCGCGCCGGCGGCAGCCAACGGCAGCGCCGCCTTCATTACCGCGCGACGTGCGTTGGCGCGGATTGGCGCGGCGTCTCGGCATGCGCCGCCGCCAGACCGATCGCGCCGAGCGCGAAACCGGCGACGAACTGCCACACGAAACTGGACTTGATCAGGTTGGCCATGATTCTTCTCGATTGTTGCGCCGGCAGCTACGGCCGCCGCCGCCATTAGGTTGCATCGCATGTCGGATCGGGTCCGCAGTGCGACAAGGCCAACGTCTAGTTTGCCGGCCCTTAACGAAGCTTGCCCGCCTCGTTCATCGCCAAGTCGGGTTGGCGTCTAACGCAGCGCCGCGCAGGCGGTCTGGATGCGCTCGCATGCTTCCCTCAGCAGCTCTTCCGAGGTGGCGTAGGAGATGCGCATCGCCGGTGACAGGCCGAACGCGGCACCCTGCACCGCCGCCACCCGCGCGTCGTCGAGCAGATAGGTGACGAACGCCTCGTCGCTGTCGATCACCTGTCCGGCGGGCGTCGCCTTGCCGATCAGCCCGGCGATCGACGGATAGACGTAAAAGGCGCCGTCGGGTCGAGGACATTCGATGCCGGTCGCCTGGTTGAGCATCGACACCACCAGGTCGCGCCGCGACTGGAACGCACGCGCGCGCTCGGTCAGGAAGTCCTGCGGCCCGGTCAGCGCCGCCACCGACGCCGCCTGCGCGATCGAACACGGGTTGCTGGTCGATTGCGACTGCAGCTTGGCCATCGCCTTGATCAGCCACGTCGCTCCGCCCGCGAACCCGATCCGCCAGCCCGTCATCGAATAGGCCTTGGAGCAGCCATTGACCGTCAGGGTCCGCTCGTACAGCTCGGGACACACCTGTGCGATCGTCGCGAAGTCGAACCCATCATAGGTGATGTGCTCGTACATATCGTCGGCGAACACCCACACGTGCGGGTGCCGCAGCAGCACCGCGCCGAGCGCGCGCAGCTCGTCCGCCGTGTACCCCGCACCGGTCGGGTTCGACGGCGAGTTGAGGATCACCCACTTCGTGCGCGGCGTGATCGCGGCGTCCAGTGCTTCCGGCGACAGCTTGTAGCCCTGCGCCGCGCCGGCGGCGACCACGACCGGCGTACCGCCCGCGAACTGCACCACATCGGGGTAGCTCACCCAATAGGGCGCGGGGATCACCACCTCGTCGCCCGGGCCGACGGTGGCGACGATCGCGTTGAACAGCGTGTGCTTGCCGCCGACGTTCACGCTCACCTGATCGGTGGCATAGGTCAGGCCATTGTCGCGGGCGAACTTGGCGACCACCGCCGCCTTCAGCTCGGGAGTGCCGTCGACGTTGGTATAGCGCGTCTTGCCGTCGCGGATCGCCTGGATGCCCGCCTCGCGGATGTGCTCGGGGGTGTCGAAGTCGGGTTCGCCCGCGCCCAGCCCGATCACGTCGATACCGGCGCGCTGCAGCGCCATGACGCGACTTGTCACCGCTAGCGTCGGCGAGGGGCTGATGCGGTTGAGCGCGGCGGAGGGCTGCATCAGGGGCCTTTCGGGATAACGCCCGGCCCTATAGCGGCGTGGCCGATCCGTTCGCAACCGCAACAATCGCCGGGACCAGCCCGCGAACCGCGTTGCCGACGAAGAACCTCCCCGTAAGATCGGCGCGCGTCAGCTCGCCCTCGACCGCGCGGCCGCTGTCGATCAGCTCGGCCCGCAGCACGCCGGGCAACAACCCGCGCGCCAGCGGCGGCGTCACCAGCATGCCCGCACGTTCGACGAACACATTGGTGAAGCTGCCCTCGGTCAGGAAACCGGCCGCATCCTCGAACACCACCTCTGCGGTCCCGGTCAGCCTGCGCCCGGCGTCATAGAAGGCGCGGTCGCTGGTCTTGTGCCGCAACCGCCAGTCGGTACTCGCGACCGGCAGCGGCACCACCGCCACCGTCAACGGCTCGATAGCCGGCATCGGCCCGACCTCGATCGCGATCTTGCCCGTCTCGGCCAACAACAGCCGCAGCCGGCACGGCGTCCGCAGTCGGAAGGTCGCCGCCTGCAACTCGTTGCGCGCCGCATGCCGATCGAAGCGAAAGCCCAGCGCCTCAGCACTCGCCCCCAGCCGCGCGAAATGCCGGTCGAGCAGCGCGATGCCGTCGTGTGGATCGAACGCCATCGTCTCGATCAGGTCGACGCGGCGCTGGCCGGCGGTCAGGAACGCGCCCTTCGCCAGCGCCTCATCCCACTCGTCGTCGGGGCGCGAGTCCGCGACGATGCCGCCGCCCAGGCCCATCGTCGTCACACCGCTCCCCACGGTCAGCGTCCGGATCGCGACGTTGAACTGCGCGGATCCATCGGCGTCGATCCGGCCGATCGTTCCGGTATAAAGGCCGCGCGGCGTCGCCTCGATCTCGTTCAGCGCCTCCATGGCGCGCAGCTTGGGCGCGCCGGTGATCGATCCGCACGGGAACGCCGCCGCCAGCACATCGACCGCATCGCGCCCACCCGCCAGCCTCGCGGTGACGCTCGACGTCATCTGCAACACCGTGGGATAGCGCTCGACCTCGAACAGCGCCGGCACCGCGACGCTGCCGGGCTCCCCGACGCGCGACAGATCGTTGCGGATCAGGTCGACGATCATCAGGTTTTCCGCGCGGGTCTTGGCATCCGCCGCCAGCCCGCGCGCCGCCGCGTCGTCCGCGGCCGGCGTCGCCCCACGCCGCCCCGTCCCCTTCATCGGCCGGCAGGTGATCGTGCGCTCCTCAAGCGCGAAGAACAGCTCCGGGGAGAATGACAGCAACAGCTGCTCCCCCGTCCACACGATCGCACCCCACCCCGCCGCCGCACGCCCTCGCACGGCCGCGTACAGCGCCAACGGATCGCCCAGAAACCGCACCGCCGCCTGAAAGGTCAGGTTCGCCTGATACACGTCCCCGGCCGCGATCAGCTCCAACACGCGGGCGATGCGACGATCGTACTCGGCGCGCTCGATCAGCGGTGCCGGCGTCAGCACCCGCGCGCCCGCCGGATCGGGCAGCAGCGCCATCGGATCGACCTCCTGCCACCCGTCGAACAGCCCGAACCATGCCACCGGCGTCGCCGCCCCGGGTCGAGCGCCCACGCTCGGCTCGAACGCCGCCGTCGCCTCATAGGTCAGCAGCCCAGCGGCGCTCAGCCCCTGCCGCGAACCCGCGCGCGCGCGCTCCAGAACCCCGGCGACCTCGTTCGGCCCGGCCGCCGCGACCACCTCGACCGGCCCCCGGTACAACCGGCTCGCCGCCCCTCCCGCCCGCGCGTCGTCCAGCAGCACGAAGGGTTCGGACAGGTCCAGCACAGCGCCAAGCGTTGCACGCGCGGCGCGCGGGCGGCAAGCGTTGACGCCCCGCGGCGTGCGCGTCATCGCGATCCGCATGTCCAGCTCCCCGCCCACGCCTCCTTTGCGCGCCGCGATCATCCCCGTCACACCCCTGCAGCAGAACTGCACGCTGATCTGGTGCACCGCGACGATGAAGGCGGCGGTGGTCGATCCCGGCGGCGACATGGCCCGCATCCGCGACGCGGTCGCCAAGGCGGGCGTGACGGTGGAGAAGATCCTCCTCACCCACGGCCATATCGACCATGCCGGCGAAGCAAAGCCGCT
>NZ_JAQGLJ010000029.1 GCF_028292945.1 Sphingomonas bacterium
GTCGACATTGCGACGGTCAGCCGCGATGACGCGATCGCCTGGGGCTTTTCGGGGCCGATGATCCGCGCGGCTGGGCTGCCGTGGGACCTGCGCAAGTCGCAGCCGTATGACGTGTACGCGCGCATGGACTTCGACGTGCCGGTGGGGACGCGCGGCGACTGTTACGACCGGTTCATGGTGCGCGTCGAGGAGTGCCGGCAGTCGGCGCGGATCATGAAGCAGTGCCTGGCCGAGATGCCGGAAGGACCGGTGCACGCGCTCAACAGCAAGGTCGTGCCGCCCAAGCGCGCGGACATGAAGCGCTCGATGGAGGCGCTGATCCACCACTTCAAGCTGTATACCGAGGGCTTCCACGTTCCCGCGGGCGAGGTCTATGTCGCGACGGAAAGCCCCAAGGGCGAGTTCGGCGTGTATCTGGTCAGCGACGGGACCAACAAGCCGTACCGCTGCAAGATCCGGCCGACCGCGTTCAGTCACCTGCAGGCGATGGACTTCATGAGCCGCGGGCACATGCTGGCGGACACGACGGCTATTCTGGGGGCGATGGACATCGTTTTCGGGGAGTGTGACCGGTGAGGCGTGCTTACCGCATTGCTGCGGTAATCCTAGGATTTGGGGCAGCTTTCTACCTCATCTTGGTGGCTATGGATTACGTTGAGCGATCGATTTGGACGACAGTGCTGTTGGCTGCGCTTGCGGCTTACAACCTCGGCATCTTCTTCGTCGGCCTGTACCGCCGCCGACATCTGGAAACGAAGAGAGCTGTTAATGGCTGAGGCAGCGACCATTCCCGACGAAGCCGAGACCCGCGCGCGGTGGGGTGGCTTTGCGTGGAGCGAGGACAACCAGCGCAAGGCGAACGAGATCCTCGGTCGCTATCCGGCGGGGCGCGAGCAGTCGGCGTGTCTGCCGCTGCTCGACCTAGCCCAGCGGCAGGTGGGGGCGGAGACGCAGACGCAGGGCTGGCTCCCCGTGCCGGTGATCGAGTTCGTCGCGAGGGCGATCGGCGTGTCGTACATGCGCGTGTTCGAGGTCGCGACCTTCTATACCATGTACAATCTCGCCCCGGTCGGGCGCTATCACGTGCAGGTGTGCGGGACGACGCCGTGCCTGCTGGCGGGCAGCGACGACGTGCTCGCGGCGTGCAAGAACCACGGGCTGACCAAGGGGCGGACCACGCCCGACGGGCTGTTCACGCTGACCGAGGTCGAGTGCCTGGGTGCCTGCGCCAACGCGCCGATGGTGCAGATCAACGACGACAATTTCGAGGATCTGGACTACGACCGCACGACGGCCGTGCTGCAGATGCTCGCACGTGGCGAGACGCCGAAGCCGGGATCGCAGACGGGGCGGCAGGACAGCTGCCCGGCGGGTGGGCCGACCACGCTCAGGGAAATGGTCGGCTCGAACCACGACTATCGCGGGGAGTGGGCATGAAGAAATATCTCCTGCCGCTCACGGCCGTGGCGGCCGGTCTTGCAACGAGTCTGGGACTGCAGGCAGCCGAGGTGGCGCCGCTGGCTGCTAAATTGATCGGGCTGGGTGTATCCGTCTCCGTTGTCGGATCCTGGTGGCTTAGGAAGGCGCGCGGCTGATGCTCGCGGACAAGGATCGCATCTTCACCAACCTGTACGGGTTCCAGCCGTGGAACCTCGACGGAGCGATGGCGCGTGGGGATTGGGACAACACCAAGGCACTGCTCGCTACCGGGCCGGACGCGATCATCGATGTGGTCAAAGCGTCGGGCTTGCGCGGACGGGGCGGGGCGGGGTTTCCGACCGGGACCAAATGGTCGTTCATGCCCAAGGAGCCCAAGCCGGACCGGCCAAACTTCCTGGTCATCAACGCTGACGAGTCCGAGCCCGGCAGCTGCAAGGACCGCGAGATCATCCGCCACGATCCGCACAAGCTGATCGAAGGTGCGCTGATCGCGGGGTTCGCGATGCGCGCGCGCGCGGCGTATATCTACATTCGGGGGGAATATATTCGCGAGGCGGAGGTGCTGTTCGCCGCCGTTGCCGAGGCGTACGCCAAGGGATTGGTGGGCAAGAACGCTTGTGGCTCGGGCTATGACTTCGATGTGTTCGTTCACCGTGGCGCCGGCGCGTATATCTGCGGCGAAGAGACCGCGATGCTTGAATCGCTGGAGGGCAAGAAGGGCCAGCCGCGCCTGAAGCCGCCGTTCCCGGCGGGGGCGGGTCTTTATGGCTGCCCGACGACGGTCAACAATGTGGAATCGATTGCGGTCGTGCCAACCATCCTTCGGCGGGGCGGGGCGTGGTTCGCCGGCATCGGCACGCCCAAGAACGAGGGCACGAAGCTCTTTCAAATCAGCGGCCACGTCGACAAACCCTGCGTGGTCGAGGAGGCGATGAGCATCCCGTTCCGCGAGCTGATCGAGAAGCATTGCGGCGGTATCCGGGGTGGCTGGGACAATCTGCTCGCGGTGATCCCCGGCGGTTCGTCGGTGCCGCTGGTGCCCGCGCACGAGATCATCGACGCGCCAATGGATTTCGACGGGCTGAAGGCGCTGGGTTCGGGGCTGGGAACGGCGGCGGTGATCGTCATGGACAAATCGACCGACATCGTCCGCGCGATCGCGCGCCTGAGCTACTTCTACAAGCACGAGAGCTGCGGCCAGTGCACGCCGTGTCGCGAGGGCACCGGCTGGATGTGGCGGATGATGGAGCGGCTGCGCACCGGTGACGCTGACATCGGTGAAATCGACCTGCTGCAGCAGGTGACCAAGCAGGTCGAGGGCCACTCGATCTGCGCGCTGGGCGACGCGGCGGCTTGGCCGGTGCAGGGGCTGATCAAGCATTTCCGGCCCGAGCTGGAGCGGCGCATCCGCGAGCGCGGCGGCGACCTCGGGCCGATGATGGAGGCGGCGGAGTGAAGTGCGCGCGCGTCCTCGCGGCGACGCTGGCGATCGCTGCTGTTGCTCCAGCCTCGGCACAACTTGCGCCGGGCCGGTCGGGCGCTTCCGATGAGCCCAGGACCGCCAGCGAGGAGGAGTTCTGGTTCTTCATGCGCGAGCTCGGTGCCTGCCTGGCTAAGACGAAACGCGAGCAGTCGATGGCGTTCCTTGCAACGGTGGTGGACTCTCCTCAAGAGAAGCGTGCGTTTGACGGCCTGATCCGAAAGGGTGGGAGTAACGTCTGCATGCGCAACATGGTTCGCGCGACGGTGGTCCGAGCGCAAGTGCGCGGCGTGGTCGCTGAGGGTCTGTACAAGTTGCAGCCCCCAGGCGCGGTGCCTGCAGCGGTCGCGAGTGACCGACAAATCCGCTCAATTCATGATTTCGCCGACTGCTACATAGCTCGCAATCACGCCGATGCCCGTGGCCTGCTCATCACGACCAAGCTAGGTACCGTTGAGGAGAGCCAGCGCGTGCAAGCGATGTCGCAGCAGTTCGGCGTCTGCCTCCCGCAGGGTCGGAAGGTTCCCATTGTGCCGACAGACATCCGTATGGCGTTGGCCGGGGCGCTGTACCGTGCAAGCACGGTTCTCCCCATGACCGCCCAAGGGACGAACTGATGCCTAAGCTCAAAGTCGACGGCATCGAGGTCGAGGTCCCCCAAGGCGCCACCGTGCTCCAGGCGTGCGAAGCCGCGGGCAAGGAAATCCCGCGTTTCTGCTATCACGAGCGGCTGTCGATCGCCGGCAATTGCCGGATGTGCCTGGTCGAGGTGAAGCCGGGGCCGCCCAAGCCGCAGGCGAGTTGCGCGCTGCCGGCGGCGGACAATCAGGAGATCTTCACCACCACGCCGATGGTGAAGCATGCCCGCGAAGGGATCATGGAGTTCCTGCTCATCAACCATCCGCTCGACTGCCCGATCTGCGATCAGGGCGGCGAGTGCGATCTGCAGGATCAGTCGATCGCGTACGGCAAGGGGCACAGCCGCTACACCGAGAACAAGCGCGCGGTGACCGAGAAATACATGGGCCCGATCGTCAAGACGATCATGACCAGGTGCATCCAGTGCACGCGCTGCGTCCGCTTTGCCGAGGAGGTCGCCGGCGTCGAGGAGATCGGCGCGATCGGTCGCGGCGAGGACATGCAGATCACCTCGTATCTCGAGGGAGCGGTGAGCAGCGAACTGAGTGGCAACGTCGTCGATCTGTGCCCGGTCGGCGCGCTGACGCACAAGCCGTACCAGTATGAGTACCGTCCCTGGGAGCTGCGGCGGACGCATGCGATCGACGTCCACGACGCGGTCGGCACCAACGTGCGGCTCGACAGCCGCGGACGCCAGGTGCTGCGCTGCCTGCCGCGCATCAACGAGGATGTGAACGAGGAGTGGGCGCACGACAAGACGCGCTACGCGATCGACGGGCTGGTGCGGCGGCGGCTTGATCGGCCCTATATTCGCCGCGACGGCAAGCTGCAGCCCGCGACGTGGGATGAGGCGTTTGCATCGATCGCGGCCGTGGACCATGGCGGCAGCGTCGCGGCGGTCCATGGCGACCTGCTCGATTGCGAGACCATCTACGCGGCCAAGGTGCTGCTGCGGAACCTCGGCTCGACGCTGATCGAGGGGCGGCAGACCGGCGCCGACTATGACGTCTCGAGCCTGGCGGCAGTGAACTTCAACACCACCATCGCCGGGGCGGAGCATGCGGACGTGGTGCTGCTGGTCGGCACCAACGTGCGCTGGGAAGCGCCGCTGGTGAACACCCGGTTGCGCAAGGCGGTGAAGCGCGGCGCGAAGGTCTTTGCGATTGGGCCGGAGACCGAGCTGACCTACAAGGTCGAGTGGCTGGGCGACGATCTGGCGATGCTCGGGTCGCTCCCCGATGCGGTAGTAGAGGCGTTCGGCAAGGCCGAGCGGCCGATGATCGTGCTGGGCGGGCTGGCGGTAAAGCGCGCGCACGGCGCGGCGCTGGCGCTGGCCCTGCGGTTCAACCTGGTTCGCGACCAGTGGAACGGGTTCAACGTCCTGCACTTCTCCGCGAGCCGCATGGGTTCGTTGATGCTGGGTGCGGCTCAGGCTGGCGGCATTGCCGACCTGGTCGCGGCCAAGCCGAAGCTCGCCTTCTTCCTAGGCGCCGACGAGGTTGATTTCGCCGGCTTCGCAAGCAGCTTCAAGGTGTATCTGGGCCATCATGGCGATCGCGGTGCGGCGGCTGCCGACGTGGTGCTGCCGGGCGCGGCCTATTCCGAGAAGTCGGGCACGTGGGTCAACCTGGAGGGCCGGGTCCAGCGTGGTGAGCGCGCGGTGTTCCCGCCGGGCGATGCGCGCGAGGACTGGACGGTACTGCGCGCGCTGTCGGCGGTGATGGGTGCGACGCTGCCGTTCGACAGCTTGCCAGGCCTGCGCGAGGCGATGTTCGGCGAGGTGCCGGGCTTGCGCGAACAGGGGCTGGCGCAGTTCGACTGGACTCCGCCGAAGCTCGACAAGAAGGTCTCCGGCACGGTCGACGGCTATCCGGTGAAGGACTTCTACCTGACCAACGCGATCTGCCGCGCCAGTCCGACCATGCAGCGCTGCTCGCAAGAGCTGGTGCATGGCGAAGCGTTTGCGGAGGCGGCGGAATGACCGACTTCTTTCAGAACACCGTCGGGTTTAGCCATGGTGCGGCCTGGTTCACCGCAACCATTGCCGGCATCCTGCTGATCGCCTTGCCGCTGATGCTGGCCGTCGCGATGATCATCTATGCCGATCGCAAGATCTGGGCCGCGATGGCGTTGCGGCGCGGGCCCAACGTCGTCGGACCGTTCGGGCTGCTGCAGAGCTTCGCCGACGGGCTGAAGGTGTTCCTGCAGGAAACGATCATCCCGTCGGCCGCCAACCGCGTGCTGTTCCTGCTGGCGCCGATCATTACCTTCACCGTCGCGCTGATCGTGTGGGCGGTGGTGCCGTTCGATGCCGGCGTGGTG
This sequence comes from Sphingomonas bacterium, assembly GCF_028292945.1. Taxonomy (GTDB): domain Bacteria; phylum Pseudomonadota; class Alphaproteobacteria; order Sphingomonadales; family Sphingomonadaceae; genus Sphingomonas. Next base: position 5,882 of record NZ_JAQGLJ010000029.1, read on the forward strand.
TTGGCCGACATCAATGTCGGGCTGTTGTACGTGCTCGCGGCGTCTTCGCTGGGCGTGTACGGGATCATCCTGTCGGGTTGGGCGTCCAACTCCAAATACCCGTTCTATTCGGCGCTGCGGGCGGCGGCGCAGATGGTGTCTTACGAGGTCGCGATCGGTTTCGTGCTCGTGACCGTGGTGCTGTGGGCGGGAACGTTCAACCTGTCCGGCATCGTCATGGCGCAGGTCGGGCATGGCTTCGGGCTGGTCAACGGCTTCGTGTTCAACCCGCTGCTGTTTCCGATGTGGGTCGTGTTCCTGATCTCGTCGATGGCGGAGACGCAGCGCGCGCCGTTCGACGTGACGGAGGCGGAATCGGAGCTGGTCGCGGGCTATCAGACCGAATATTCGTCGATGAGCTTCGCACTGTTCTGGCTGGGCGAATACGCCAACGTGCTGCTGATGTGCGCGCTCAACGCGACGCTGTTCTGGGGCGGATGGCTGCCGCCGCTCAACATCGATCTGATCCCGTGGTTCGACGTGCCCGGCATCGTCTGGCTGTTCGGCAAGATCCTGTTCTTCTTTTTCATCTTCAGCTGGGTGAAGGCGACCGTGCCGCGCTATCGCTATGACCAGATCATGCGGCTGGGGTGGAAGATATTCCTGCCGATGTCGCTGATCTGGGTGTTTCTGGTGTCCGGTTATCTCATGCTGAAACGTGTTCCGTGTCCTGGCACGCCAAGGACGGGCTATACCGTCCATGCGCCAGGCATCACGCCGGCCAAGTATCCTGGAGCTTGCCTGTGAGCCCCGCGCATTTCATCAAGTCGTTCACGCTGTGGGAGTTTCTGCTCGCGCACGCCAAGACGTTGCGGTATTTTTTCAAGCCCAAGGCGACGATCAACTATCCGTACGAGAAGATGCCGATGAGCCCGCGATTCCGCGGCGAGCATGCGTTGCGGCGGTATCCCAATGGCGAGGAACGCTGCATCGCGTGCAAGCTGTGCGAGGCAGTGTGCCCGGCGCTGGCGATCACCATCGAGTCCGAGCCGCGCGACGATGGCAGCCGCCGCACCACGCGCTACGACATCGACATGACCAAGTGCATCTTCTGCGGATTGTGTCAGGAGGCGTGCCCGGTCGACGCGATCGTCGAGGGGCCGAACCTGGAATATTCGACCGAGACGCGCGAAGAGCTGATCTACGACAAGGCCAAGCTGCTCGATAACGGCGATCGCTGGGAAAGCGTGCTCGCCGCAAACCTTGCCGCCGATGCACCCTACCGCTAGGCGCGCCGCCAAGATGAACGAACGCGCATGATTCAGGCCATAGCCTTTTACCTGTTTGCCATCGTCGTGATCGTGGCCGGCGCGATGACGGTATCGTCGCGCAACCCGGTCAACGCGGTGATGTGGCTGATCCTGGCGTTCTTCAACGGCGCGGGGCTGATGGTGCTGTGTGGTGCTGAGTTCATCGCGATGCTGCTGGTGATCGTTTATGTCGGCGCGGTCGCGGTGCTGTTCCTGTTCGTTGTCATGATGCTGGACATCGACGTGGCGGAGATGCGCGCGGGGTTCGCGCGCTACTGGCCGCTCGGTTTCGCGCTGGCGCTGGCGCTGGCGGCCGAGATCGTGATCGCGGTGCAGGCATGGTCGGTCGGCGGTGTCCAGCTGGCGCGGCGTGCAGGCACGACGGCGCTGGACAAGCCCAACATCGAGGCGCTCGGCGAGCTGCTCTACAGCCGCTATCTGTTCGTGTTCGAGGGCGCGGGTCTGGTGCTGCTGGTGGCGATGATCGGCGCGATCGTGCTGACGCACCGCGAGCGCAAGGGCACGCGCTACCAGAACGTAAGCCGCCAGAATTCACGGCGGCCGCAGGACGCGACGCGCAACGTCGATCAGCCGGTGGGCGTGGGGGTGGAGTTGTGATCGGTTCGGCTGCGCTGCTCCCCTCCCGCTCGCGGGAGCGGCTAGGGGTGGGCATGTTCCCTCGCCTTGCTGGACAGGCCTACCCCCAAACCCTCCCGCAAGCGGGAGGGGAGCTGTGATTGGCCTGGTCCATTACCTCGTCGTCGCGGCGATCCTGTTCGCGCTCGGCGTGCTGGGGCTGGTCGCGAACCGCAAGAACCTGATCGTCATGCTGATGGCGATCGAGCTGATCCTGCTGGCAGTGAACATCAACCTGGTCGCATTCTCCAACGCGCTCGGCGATCTGGTCGGGCAGGTGTTCGCGATGTTCGTGCTCACGGTCGCGGCGGGGGAGGCGGCGATCGGACTCGCCATTCTGGTGATCTATTTCCGTAGTCGCGGAACGATCGCGGTCGACGACGTCAATCGGATGAAGGGATGATCCTTCTCATCGTTTTCCTGCCGTTGCTGGCGGCGATCGTCGCCGGGCTGGGCAATCGCGCGCTGGGCAACGTGCCGGCGAAGCTGATCACCACGGGCGCGCTGTTCGTGTCGGCGGCGCTGTCATGGCCCATCTTCCTGGGCTTCATGACGGGATCGATCGAGCCCGGCGTGACGCCGGTTGCGAGCTGGATCGTGTCGGGGAGCATGGACGCGAGCTGGGGGCTGCGTGTCGACGCGCTGACCGCGGTGATGCTGGTGGTCATCACGACCGTGTCCGCGCTCGTGCATCTGTATAGCTGGGGGTATATGGACGAGGACCCGGATCAGCCGCGGTTCTTCGCCTATTTGTCGCTGTTTACCTTCGCCATGCTGATGTTGGTGACGGCGGACAACCTCGTCCAGATGTTCTTCGGCTGGGAGGGCGTCGGGCTCGCGAGTTATCTGCTGATCGGGTTCTGGTTCAAGAAGCCGAGCGCCAACGCCGCCGCGATCAAGGCGTTCGTGGTAAATCGCGTCGGCGATCTGGGCTTCATGCTCGGCATCTTCGCGACCTATCTGGTGTTCGACACCGTCTCGATCCCGGCGATCCTCGCCGCCGCGCCGAACATGGCGGGATCGACGATCGGCTTCCTTTGGTTCCGCGCGGATACGATGACGGTGCTGTGCCTGCTGCTGTTCGTCGGGGCGATGGGCAAGTCGGCGCAATTGGGGCTGCACACCTGGCTGCCCGACGCGATGGAGGGGCCGACGCCGGTCTCCGCGCTGATCCACGCCGCGACGATGGTGACGGCGGGCGTGTTCATGGTGTGCCGCCTGTCGCCGATGTTCGAGGCGTCACCCGATGCGCTGTCGGTAGTGCGCTTCGTCGGCGCGGCGACGTGCCTATTCGCGGCCACCGTCGCGCTGGTGCAGACCGACATCAAGCGCGTGATCGCCTATTCGACCTGTTCTCAGCTCGGCTATATGTTCTTTGCCGCCGGTGTCGGCGCCTATGGCGCGGCGATGTTCCACCTGTTCACGCACGCCTTCTTCAAGGCGCTGCTGTTCCTGGGCGCGGGCTCGGTGATCCACGCGATGCATCACGAGCAGGACATGCGCTATTACGGCGGGCTGCGTAAAAGCATCCCGCTTACCTTTTGGGCGATGCTGTTGGGGACGCTGGCGATCACCGGCGTCGGTATTCCGCATGTCTTCGGGCTGCCGCATGTCGGCTTCGCCGGCTTCTTCTCCAAGGACGCAATCATCGAGGCGGGCTGGGCGTCGGGTTGGACCGGAACGTGGTTCGTCGGCACGCTGGTGGCGATGATCACCAGCTTCTATTCGTGGCGGCTGATGTTCCTGACCTTCTGGGGCACGCCGCGCTGGGCGGCGTCGGAGCACATCCAGCACGCGCTGCACGCGCATGACCACGACCACCCGGCCGACGAGCATGGCGGCCATGCGCCGGCCGAGCACGGACCCGCGCAAGTGGACCTGCCGGCGGGGACGGGCGGCTATCATCCGCACGAGAGCCCGTGGACGATGCTGGTGCCGCTGGGCGTGCTGTCGCTGGGCGCGGTGCTGGCCGGGCTGCTGTTCTATCACAGCTTCATCGATACGGGCGCTGGTGAGCGGTTCTGGCGCGGCACGATCGCGTTCAGCGAGACGCTGGCGCACGCGATGCATGAGGTGCCGGTGCTCATCAAGCTGAGCGCCACGATCGCGATGCTGCTGGGCCTGCTGGGCGCATGGTATGCGTATATTCGGGCGCCGGGCGTGCCGAGTGCGCTCGCCGATCAGTTCGACGTCTTCCATCGCTTCTTGGCGCACAAATGGTATTTCGACGAGCTGTACCAGCTGCTGTTCGTACGCCCCGCCTTTGCGATCGGGCGGTTGTTCTGGCACCGCGGTGACGAGCAGACGATCGATCGGTTCGGGCCCAACGGCATGGCGGCTCTGGCGATGTCGGGTAGTCGCGTCGCGGGGCGGTTTCAGTCGGGCTACCTCTATACCTATGCCTTCGTGATGCTGCTCGGCCTGACGGCAGCGGTGACGTGGGCGATCACGCGATGACCGGTTTTCCGTTGCTGTCGCTGATGCTAGCCGTGCCTGCGGTTGCGGCGGTGGCATGCCTGTTTCTGTCCGCGGACAATGCGCGTCGGCTTGCGCTGGCGGCGACGCTGATCGATCTCGCACTCGGGGTGGTGCTGTGGGCCGGGTATGAGATCGGCGGGCCGCAATGGCAGTTCGTCGAGTTTCAGCCGGTGTTCGGCCAGTTTGCCTGGGCGCTGGGGATCGACGGCTTTGCTCTGCTGCTGATCGCGCTCAGCGTGTTCCTGATGCCGATCTGCATCGGTGCCAGCTGGCAGGCGATCACGACCCGCGTGCCCGAATACATGGCCGCGTTCCTGCTCACCGAGGTGCTGATGATCGGCACCTTCGCCGCGCAGGACCTGTTCCTGTTCTACATCTTCTTCGAGGCCGGGCTGATCCCGATGTACCTCATCATCGGCATCTGGGGCGGCGCGAACCGCATCTACGCCAGCTACAAGTTCTTCCTGTACACGCTGCTCGGCTCGGTCGTGATGCTGATCGCGATGCTTTACATGCGGGCGGAGGCGGGGACCTCGTTCATTCCCGACCTGATGCGGTTCGACTTTCCGCCGGACGTGCAGATCTGGTTGTGGCTGGCATTCTTCGCGAGTTTCGCGGTCAAGATGCCGATGTGGCCGGTCCATACATGGCTGCCTGACGCGCACGTTCAGGCACCGACCGCCGGTTCGGTAATCTTGGCGGGCGTGCTGCTGAAGCTCGGCGGCTATGGCTTCCTGCGCTTCTCGCTGCCGATGTTCCCCGAGGCGTCGGCGGAGCTGGCGTGGCTGATCTTCGCGCTATCCGCCATCGCAGTGGTGTACACGTCGCTGGTGGCGCTGGTGCAGGCGGACATGAAGAAGCTGATCGCCTATTCGTCCGTCGCGCACATGGCGATCGTCACCATCGGGCTGTTCGCGTTCAACCGGCAGGGCATCGAGGGCGCGATGATCATGATGCTATCGCACGGGCTTGTGTCGGGCGCGCTGTTCCTGTGCGTCGGCGTGATCTACGACCGGCTGCACACGCGCGAGATCAGCCGCTATGGCGGCCTGAGCATCAACATGCCGCGTTACGCGCTGTTTTTCCTGCTGTTCACCATGGCGTCGATCGGGCTGCCGGGCACGAGCGGGTTCGTGGCCGAGTTCCTGGCGCTGGCGGGAATCTATCAGCTGTCGACCTGGACTGCGCTGATCTGCACCACGGGAATTATTCTGGGTGCCGGGTACATGCTCTACCTGTATCGCCGCGTCGCGTTCGGCGAGATCAAGTCGGACGATGTGCGCGCAATGCCGGACCTGTCACGGCGCGAGCTGTGGCTGCTGGCGCCGATTGCGGCGGTGGTGCTGTGGATGGGTGTGTACCCGGAGAGCTTCATGGCGCCGATGCGGCAGGACGTTGCGGTGCTGCTGGCGCGACTGGACCGTGCGACGCCGCCCAGCGACTCCGCGCCCACGGTGGGACGGCCGGCGGCCAAGCCGGTGCATGTCGCGCCCGCTCATGGCGCGGTGGAGTCGCACTGATGGCCGCGAACATGATGATGACGCTGCCCGAAGTGGTGCTGGCGCTGGGTGCCATCGCGCTGATGCTGGTCGCTGCCTGGGGTGGAGCAAGCTCGACGCGGATCGTGTCGTGGACGGCGGTGGCAGTACTGGCGGGGGCGGGGATTGCGCTGCTCGGTCCGGCATCGGGTGGTGGCGAGGCGTATGCCGGCCTGTACCGCGCCGACGCCTTCGCAGCGTTCGCCAAGGCGCTGATCTATCTCGCGACCGCGGTGTCGATCGTGATCGCGCCGGGCTTCTTCGAGCGCACGTCGGGCGACGATCTGCGGCCCGAATATCCGGTGCTGATGCTGCTTGCGGCGATCGGTATGGGGATGATGGTGTCGGCGGGCGACCTGCTGACGCTCTATGTCGGATTGGAGCTGCAATCGCTCGCCTCTTATGTGCTGGCCAGCTTCATGCGGCGCGACGCGCGGTCCGCGGAGGCGGGGCTGAAGTATTTCGTGCTCGGCGCGCTGGCGAGCGGGATACTGCTGTACGGCGTTAGCCTGGTGTACGGTTTCAGCGGCACGACGTTGTTCGTCGGTGTGGCGGAAGCCTATGCCGCAACCGGTCCCGGAACAGCCAGCTTCTATGGCCTGATGTTCGGTCTGGTGTTCGTGTTCGCGGGCATCGCGTTCAAGATGGCGGTAGTACCGTTCCACATGTGGACGCCTGACGTCTATACCGGCGCACCGACGCCGGTGACGGCGTTCTTCGCCACCGCGTCAAAGGTGTCGGCGGTGGCGCTTGCGGTGCGGGTGGCGATCGGCGCGATGGGGCCGGCTTACGACCAGTGGCAGCAGATCGTCATCTTTGCGGCGCTCGCTTCGATTATTTTGGGCGCGGTGGCGGCGATCGCGCAATCCAATATCAAGCGGCTGCTCGCTTACTCTTCCATTAACAATGTCGGCTTCATCCTGGTCGGCCTGGCGGCGGGAACGGCCGAGGGCGTCGCGGCGGTGCTGTTCTACCTGGCGGTGTATACGGCGATGACGCTGGGCGCGTTCGTGGTCGTGTTGCAGATGCGATCGCCGGACGGCGAGCAGCTGGAGAGCATCGACAGTCTCGCGGGCCTGTCGCGGACCCGGCCGGGGCTTGCGGCGGCGATGGCGATCTTCATGTTCTCGCTTGCCGGCATCCCGCCGCTGCTGGGGTTCAACGCCAAGTTCGCGGTGTTCCAGGCGGCGGTGAATGCCGGGCTGTATCCGCTCGCGGTGGCGGGCTTCGTCGCTTCGGTGATCGGCGCTTACTACTATCTGCGTATCATCAAGGTCATGTATTTCGATGACCCCGCGCCGGCGTTCCAGCGCCGCGACAGCGCGGTCGAGGGCGGGATGATCGCGGTTGCGGCGGTGCTCGTGTCGCCGCTGGGCTGGGTGCTGCTGGCACCGCTGGGGGCGTGGAGCCTCCTGGCCGCGCGAACGCTGTTCTGAGCGTCATCAGGACAGTCGCGGCGACGGGATCGACCAACGCGGATCTGCTAGCGCTCGCGCGCGCAGGCGCGGCTGACGAGGGGCTATGGCTACGCGCCGAGCAACAGACGGCCGGACGCGGCCGGCAGGGCCGGACTTGGGTATCCCCGCCCGGCAATCTGTATGCGAGCACGGTGGTGCGTCTGCGCGACGTCGATCTGGCTGCGGCCACGCTCGGGTTTGTCGCGGCGGTAGCGTTGGAGGACGTCGTTTCGATGCTCATCCGTCGCGACGGTCTGATGCTGAAATGGCCGAACGATCTCCTGATCGACGGTGCCAAGCTTTCCGGCATCCTGCTCGAACGCGCGGAGGACGCGGTAGTGATCGGGTTCGGCGTCAACCTCGCGCACCATCCCGCTCTGCCGGATCGCCTTACGACCAGTCTCGCCGCGCAGGGGTGCGCCGTTGCTCCTGCCGCGTTCGTCGCGCAATTGGCGGAGCGGCTCACGACGTGGCTGGCGCGTTGGCGAGAGGGGAGCTTTGACTCCATCCGCGGCCGCTGGTTGGAGCGCGCGCACCCGCCTGGAACGCCGCTGCGCGCATCCTTGCCCGATGGCTCGACCGTCAATGGCAGCTTCGAGGACCTGGACGCCCATGGCGCGCTCATCCTGCGCTTGGCGTCCGGCGAGCGGCGTGTCATTCACGCCGGCGATGTCTTTCTGGTCTGATCGCTGATGCTGCTCGCCATCGATGCCGGCAATACCAATGTCGTATTCGCCGTTCTGGAACATCGCCGCATCGTCGCGCGATGGCGGATCGCGACCGATCCGCGCCGGACGGCGGACGAATATGCGGTCTGGCTGAGCCAGCTGCTGCAGTTGGAAGGATTGTCGCGCGAGGCGATCTCCGGTGTCATCGTCGCCACCGTCGTGCCGCGCGCGCTGCACAATCTGCAGGTGCTGGCGACCAAATACTTCAAGACCGAGGCGCTGATCGCCGGCCGCGCACCGGTCGAGTGGGGGATCGCGCTGGATGTCGACGAGCCGCAGAGCCTGGGCGCCGATCGCGCGGTCAACACGATCGCCGCGCACGCGCTGCACGGTGGCGACCTGATCGTCATCGACTTCGGCACCGCGACCACGTTCGACGTCAGCGACTATCGCGGCGCCTACAAGGGCGGCATCATCGCGCCGGGGCTGAACCTCTCGCTTGATGCGCTGGTCACCGCCGCGGCCAAGCTGCCCCGCGTGGCTATCGAGGCACCCAAGAACGGCTCGAGCGTGATCGGCACCAACACCGTCGACCAGATGCAGATTGGCATCTTCTGGGGCTATATCGCCCTGGTCGAAGGGCTGGTCGCGCGGCTGAAGCAGGAGGTCGGCCGGCCCACCAAGGTGATCGCGACCGGCGGTCTCGCGGCGTTGCTGCAGGATCATACGGCCGTGTTCGACACAGTCGAACCGGATCTGACGATCCAGGGTCTGGCGATGCTGTGGGAGCGTGCCCATATAGCGGGCTAGAGTTTTACCCGCCGGTGTTGACCGGTAACTATCAGCCGCCGGCTTTGACCGGCACATCCCCGAGCACCACTCCATTCGTCGACGGTGCCGGGCACCTGCTTCACGCAGGGCGACGAGAGAAATAGGATTACATGACTCCCAAGAACAATGAACTGCTTTTTGTCGCGCTCGGCGGCTCCGGCGAGATCGGCATGAACGTCGTGCTGTACGGCACGGCGGGCAAATGGCTGATGGTCGACTGCGGCGTGACCTTTGCCGATGCAGGCTATCCCGGCATCGATCTGATCCTTCCCGATCTTCAGTTCATCGAGGAGCGGCGCGGCGACCTGGTCGGCATCGTCATCACGCACGGGCATGAGGACCATATCGGCGCGCTGCCGTATCTGGCCGAGGATCTGGGCGTGCCGCTGTACGCGACGCCGTTCACGGCCGGGCTGGTTCGTGGCAAGCTGGAGGAAGAGGGCATTGAGCGCCGCGTCAAGCTGCGCGTGATCAGCGACGAGAAGCCGTTCCAGCTCGGGCCCTTCGCGGTCAATTTCGTGCCGGTGTCGCACTCGATCCCCGAGGCGAACGCGCTGACGATCGAGACGGCGGCGGGGACGGTGTTCCATACCGGCGACTGGAAGCTCGACCCCGCCCCGGTTATCGGCACGCCGGCAACCGGCGAGCAGCTAACGGCGATTGGCGACAAGGGCATCGACGTGCTGGTGTGCGACTCGACCAACGTGTTCAACACCGAAGCGTCCGGGTCCGAGAGCAGCGTCCGCGAGGGGTTGGTCGACGTTATCGGCAAGGCGAAAGGGCGCGTGCTCGTCACCACCTTCGCGTCCAACGCGGCGCGACTCCATACGCTGGGGCAGGTGGCGCGCGACACGGGGCGCCAGTTGTGCGTGACCGGGCGTTCGCTCGACCGTATCCTGCGGGTGGCGAAGGCGACCGGCTATCTGCTCGACTTCCCAGAAACGATCGCGCCCGACGTGGCGATGAAGTTGCCCGCCAATCAAGTGCTGATCGTCGCAACGGGCGGGCAGGGCGAGCCGCGTGCGGCGCTGGCGCGGGTGGCGGAGGGGACCCACCCGATCACCTTGGGCAATGGCGACACGGTCGTTTTTTCGTCCAAGCAGATTCCCGGCAACGAGGTCGCGATCGGGCGCATCCAGAACATCCTCGCGGGCAAGGGCGTGGCGATGATCACCGAACGGCAGGCGCACGTCCACGTGTCCGGCCACCCCGGCCGGCCCGAGCTGGCCGACATGTACCGCTGGATCCGGCCCAAGCTGCTGATTCCGGTGCATGGCGAGATGCGGCATCTGCAGGAACACGCGCGGTTCGGCACGAGCGAAGGCATTCCGCAGAATCTGGTGCAGACCAATGGCGACATCCTCCGGCTGCTGCCCGGCCCGGCGAAGAAGGTCGGCAACGCCACCGTGGGTCGGTTGGTCGTCGACGGCGACGTGATCCTGCCCGCCGATGGCGCTGCCATCAACGAGCGGCGCAAGCTCGCGATCAACGGCCAAGTCTCGGTCGCGATTGCCTTGAGCAAGGACGGACGGCTGCTCGGCAGGCCCGAGGTCAAGGTGCAGGGGTTGCCGGTCGAGGAGGACCGCGCCGCCTTCGTCGCCGATGCCGGGGAAGCAGCCGCCGACGCGGTGCGTGGCGGCAAGCGAGCCATGGACCGCGTGCGCGAGGACGTGCGACTGGCGGTACGCAAGACCGCGACCCGCTGGACCGGTAAGAAGCCGATCGTCGACGTGCTGCTGATCCAGGCCTGACGTGGCCTGGACCTCTGGCCTGGCAATCTATGCGCTGTTCTGGGCGTTCTCTGTGTTCCTGGTACTACCATGGGGCGTGCGCACGGGTGCCGAGGTCGGCGCTGAGCATGTGCCCGGCACCGCGGAAAGCGCGCCGCACGAGGTCCGGCTGGGGCGCATCGCGATTCGGGTAACGGTCGTGGCGACGACGCTGTTCACGCTGTTTCAGCTCAACTATCACTATGGCTGGGTAACCGTGCAGACGGTGACGTTCTTCAATCTCGAAGGATAGGCCCTGCATGCTGAACTTGTTTCAGCATCCACGCGAGACATCCACGATCAACCTGTACGGACAGGGCGCGCATGGATCCTGAAGCAAGTTCAGGGTGACGGATGCTACCCGGCCCTAGCGCAGCCTTTCGATCGCCTGCGCGAGCGCGACGTACAGCTTGCCCATGTCGGACGAGAGCAGCGTGACACCCAGCGGCGAGCCGTCGCGTTGCGCGAGCACTGCGCGCAGCATGGATTCGAAATCGTGGATGTAGCGGTTCACCCGCTCGCGAAAGCCAGCGTCGTCATCGTACAGCGTGACGATTGCGCGCACCTCGCCGGCGTCGAGTAGGCGGACCGCACGGCGGGTGAAGACGCCGCGATCGCCTTTCAGATACGCCGCCCACGCACTGTCCGAGACCTCCGGCGCCAGCGTGCGCGTGATGTCGATCGAGGCGGAGTTCATCGATTCGATCAGCAGCGACACGCGGCGCGCGAAGGTGTCGCGGTCGTGTTCCTCGCGCTCGACGCGCGCATCCTCGATGCGGGTCTCCACGATCGCGGTCTGATCGACGATCGTCTGGACGTGGGTTGCCAATCGCTCGGTCGCACGGGTCGAGGCGTCGACCGCAGCGGCGGTCGCGTCGGTCACGGCGGCAATCTGGCGCTCCACCGTGTCGCTGGTCGCGCGGGCAAGCGCGGCGGCGCTCGCCTCTTCCAGCCTTGCCGCAGCTTCGGGGATGACCGCGCCCAGCGTCTCGCGCGCGTTTTCGGCGGCGCTCTGCGCGGTGTCGCGGACGCGCAGCAGGGCCTCAAGCAGGCGCGGCGCGGCCTCTTCGGCGAAGCGGTGCGAGCGGCCGATCGCCTCGTCCACCATCGTACCCAGCGCGTCGGCCTTGGATCGGCCTTCGGTCAGCGTCTGCAACAGCGTGGCCGATAGCTGATCGACGATGCGGCGCTGCTCGCCGACGACGCCGGCGATCGCCTCTATCGCGTCGTGCGTGCTCTCGGCGGCTGTGACCAGCGCCAGCAATTCAGGCTTGGTGGCGGCGATCGCGGTCTTGCTGCCCGCAATTCGGCTGTCGAGCCGGCTGATCGCATCGGGCAGCGTCTCGTCGATTTCGCGCGCCGCCGAGTCGAGCGCGATCAACAGCGTTTCCGTGGTGCCGATCGTGCGCGTCGCCAGCTCCTCGCCGCTTCGCAACGCTTCCGTCATCGCATCGGCCGAGCCGCCCAGCGCGCTGATGGATGCGGCAAGCAGCTGTGAGCGTTCGACGCCGTGATGATGGAGCGTCGCCATGCGGTTCTCGACGCGTTCCAGCCCGCTCTCCAGCCCGCCGATGATGGTGTCGCCGCTGGTGCGCTGATCATCGAGCTGAGCCGCGACGCGCTCGATCGCGGCCTCGACCGTCGCGATTCGCCCGGCCAGTGCCTCCGCCGACTCGCGCGCCGCGCCGTCGAGCGCGGCCTGATGCGCGCCCACCATCGCCAGCATCGCGTCGCCCTGCGCCGCGATACCCTGTCGTGAACGGTCGACCGCGTCGGCGGTGCGGCCGAGCAGCGCGTCGACCGCACCGGTCATGTCGGCGGTCACCGTCTCGAGTCGCGCGGCGGCCGCTTCGCTGGTGCCCTCCATGCGGGTGAGGTGATCCGCGAGCGCAAGCGCAGCGGTACCGGCGATGCGATCCGCCTCGCGGCCGCGCTCCGCCAGCGCGGTCAGCTGAGCGTCGAGCGCGCTGGCATGCTGGGCGGCATCGGAGCCGGCTTGCAGGAGCGCGCGCGTCGCCTCTTCCGTCTCGGCGCGCGCGCGCGGCAGGTCGGCGAGCACCGTGCCGACGCTCGCCTGGGTGTTGCGCGCCACGTTGACCAGGCTGGTCGCGTGCCGCTCGGCCAGGGCGATCTCGCCCGACAAGGCATGGCCGAGCGAAGCAAGCCGTGCAGCGGCCGCGTCGCCGCTGGCGATCAGCGCGTCGACCTGTGCGGTCAGCTGATGACCATGCGCCTCCACCGTCATGCCCATGGCCGCGATCGCCCGTTCCAGGCTGGCGGCTTCGGCGCGCATGGCGGCGGCGGTCGAGCCGAACCGACGCGCCTCCGCGTGGCTGGTGCGAAGGCCGATCAGCCAAAGGACTCCGATCAGCGCGGGGACGGTGGCGAGCCCGGCGACGAACTGCGCCACGCCCACCGCGGTGAGCGACGGCAGGGTCGATCGGGCTAGCCACAGCATGCCAAGCACCCATGCGGCCGCGACTACGACGCCCAGCCCGGCCAGCCCGTGACGCAGGTTGAGTCGGGGCGAAGGCTCTTCCTCCGAGGAAGTGTCGAGCCACTCCTGCTCGAGCAGCAAATCGGGCTCGGGCTGGTGCGGGATCGTCCCACGACTGCTGTCCGCACGTATCTCGACCAGCATGGAACCCCCGCTCATGGTTTCTGGTTACCATGTTTCGACGCGCCGCAAAGCCCCGCCGCAACGGTTCAGTAACGACCGTGGCGATAGGGACACGCATGGCCTACGACCCCGGAGCGATCGAAGCGACACTGGCAGCAGCGGTCGGCGACGATCCCGGCCTGATCGCGGAGTTGCGGATCGCCTTTGTCGAGAGCGCGGACAGGGCGCTGATCGCGATGGAGCGCGCCCACGACGCCGAGGCGTGGTGCGCGGCGGCGTGGCGGCTGAAGGGGCTTGCGGCCAGCTTTGGCGCGGTGCGGCTGATGGCGCTGGCGACGGACGCGGTGAACGCGGGCGTGCCCGACGCGGCGCTGGCGGCCAAGCTGCGGCGGCTGGTTGCCCGGCTCTAGCCGCGACGCCTCGCGCGCCGTAACAACCGCGTGTGATGATCGCGGGACTGCTCTTTGCCATTGGCGAAACCGATGATCGGCCGGAGCGGCTGACTGCGACGCTGCCGTTCGGCGGCGTGACGTTGATCGAATATCAGGCGCGGCTGCTGGTCGAGGCGGGCGCTTCGCAGATCATCATCCTCGTCGCGCGGCTGACGCCTGAACTGCTTGGCGCAGTGTCTCGGATCGGGCGACGCGGCGTGACCGTCGACGCGGTCAGGCACGCCAGCGAGGCTGCGGCCAAGCTGCACCCGCTCGCCCGCGTGCTGATGCTGGCGGATGGGCTGATCACCACCGAGCGGGTCGTAGCCACGCTGGCCGAAGAGGGCGGCGATGCGCTGCTGGTCGTGGCGCAGGCCGACGCGGGGCAGGTGTTCGAGCGATTGGGAGGCGGACAGGCCTGGGCGGGTGTCGCCCGGCTCGATCCGCAGCGGATCGGGGAGGTGGCGCGACTGCCGCGCGATTACGACCCGCAATCCACGCTGGTGCGCGTCGCGGAACAGGCGCGTGCGGTCCACGTCCTGCTGCCCCCCGACGCGCTGGCGCATGGGCATGGCATCGAACGCAACGGCGCGGCGCTGGCGACTCGCGGGCGGGCGGTACTGGCGGCGATCGTGTCGGATCGGCGCGGCTGGTATGACCGCTGGCTGTTGGCGCCGCTTGCCCGATTGGCCTTGCCGGCGATGATCGCGCGGCAGTGGCCGGGCGCGTTGGTCGGCGGGGCAGGTGCGGCGCTGGGGGCGCTGGGGCTGGCAGGATTGGCGTTCGGGTGGAGTATCGCCGGGCTGGTGCTGGCCTGTGTCGCCTGTCTGGTTCTGGGGCTCGGCGCGACGCTGAGCGGACTGCGAGACGAGCCGGGGACGGAGCGGGGGCAGCGGGTGGCGGGGCTGGCCATTCCCGCCCTGGCATCGCTGTTTCTCGGCGCGGCGGAGAGCGGGCGCAGCGGCAATCTGGCGGCGCTAGCGGTCGCCGCAGCGCTGGTGACGCTGGCCGCCCTGGCCGAGCGCGCCGGGCCGGAGCGGCTGCGGGCATGGTGGTGGGGCAGTGCCCCGGCTTACCTCCTCGGAATCCTCGCCGCTACTTCGGTCGGGTGGCCCGTGATCGGCATGGCGGCGGCGGCCGCCTATGCGACCGCCACGCTGGGGGCGGCCATCGAGCGGCTGCGGCAGCCTTAGTCGCGCTTTAACGACGCTGCGTTTACAGCGTGTCCATGCCTGCCGACGCACCCCTGCAAACTGCCGCCGCGCGTGCCGCCCAGGCGCGCGCGCTTGCGGATGCGCGGCTGCGCGGCTCGATCGACGACCTGCTGCTGGCGGACGACGCCCGGCTGGACGAGCGAACGCGGGTGATGCTGTCGAGGCTGCTGCACGAGACCATTGCCGCCATCGAGACGGAGCTGCGCCGCCAGGCCGCGCGGCTGCTGGCGGCGCGCGGCGGGGTCACCGCGGCCGAGGCGTTGCTGAGCGAGAGCCTGGCCGCCGGCCGGCTGATGGCGGCGGGGTTGCTGCGCGATGAAGCGTTGATCGAGGCGCTGGTCGCGCGCGTGCGGCACGACCTGATCGCATCCGCGCTGCCGGCCGGATCGCGCGACGCTACGACGGGGTCGGACGAGGCAAGCCTGCTGGTCCGGCTGGCAGCGGTGCCCGACCGGGTCGTCGCCTCCGCCGCGCGGGCGCTGCTGGTGGCGGACAGTCGTGGCGGCGTGATCCTCGCCGCCGAGGTCCAGCATCGACTCGTCTGGTGGGTAGCGGCGGCGATCCGTCCGGCCCTGGACGACCCCGACACCGACCGCGCGATCGCGGAGGCGGCAGTACGGTCGCTGGGCGCGCATGACGAGGGCGAGGGCGGGGACGCGGTGGCGATGCGGCTGGCGGCGGCGATCGACGCGCGGCCGGACGAACTCGCGCCGCTGCTTCTGGAAGCGCTGAGCGACCGGCGGCTGTCACTGTTCGTGGCCGTGCTGGCGCAGGCAATCGGGCTCGATTTCGAGCAGGCGCAGGCACTGGTGCTGGAGCCGGATGGAGAGCGGCTGTGGCTGGCGCTGCGCGCGGCGCAGCTGGACCGGCCGACGATCGCGCGGATCGCGCTGGCCCTGAGCGACGCCGACCCGCGTCGCGACATCGAGGCGTTCGCGGACGACCTGGACCGGATTGCGAGGGTCGATCCGGCCGACGCGCGGCTGGCGCTCGCGCCGGAGACGCTGGGACGCGACTTCCGCGTCGCCATCCGAGCGCTGGCGCGGACGGGCAGGGCATGAACGTGTTCGGAGCCGACCGTGCTGTGGCACATGCGGAGGTGGACGCCGAAGGACGGTTGCTGGCCGCCGACCCGGCCATCGACGCGCTGAACGGGCGGGCGGGAGGCGCAATCGGCGCGCCGCTCGCGGTGCCGCAACTGGCGACGGCCGCGCGGCTGGCGCGGCGGCTGGGTGTGATCGTATCGCGCGGGATCGTCGTCGCTGACGCCGATACCGACCTGGAGCTTTGGGTGCGGGCGCAGCCTGATGGCGACAGGGTGCGGCTGGCGGTCAGCGGCTGGCGCGAGAAGCCGGCGTGGCGGCCGACCGGTCGCGACGCGGCGATGTTCGCCCCGGCGGCGGACTGGCGGTGGGAAACCGACGCTTCGCTGCGGCTTACCTTCGTGTCGCTGGAGGCCGCGACCGCAGCGGGACTGGACGCCTTCACGCTGCTTGGTCAGCCGCTGACCGCGCTGTTCGCGCTGGAGGATGGCGCGGACGGGGCGTTGCCGATCCTGGACGCGCTGGCGCGGCGGCGCTCCTTCGAGGCGCAGCCCGCCCGCATCCGCGCGTCGGGGCAAAAGGTGCTGCTGTCTGCCGTGGCACGGCGGGACCAGGTGGACGAGTTCGCCGGTCTGAGCGGGGCTGCGGAGATGATCGTGACGCCGGCGACTCCCGAGGCCGTGCCGCTCCCGGCGAGTTTCACGGGCGGACTCGACAAGGCGCTGCGGACGCCGTTGGCGCGGATCGTCGCCAATGCGAACAGCATTCACGCGCAGACCGACGGACCGATCGCGCCCCGCTATGCAAGCTATGCCAACGACATTGCCGACGCCGGGCGGCACTTGCTGGAACTGGTCGGCGACCTGGTCGACCTGCAGGCCGTGGAGCGACCGGACTTTCGACTGACCCCCGAGCGCATCGACCTCGCCGACGTGGCGCGGCGCGCGGCCGGCCTGCTTGGCGTTCGGGCGGGCGACGCTGGCGTCGTCGTCGCGCAGCCACCGGCCGAGCGGACGGTGCCTGCGTCCGGCGACTTTCGCCGCGCCTTGCAGATTGTCGTCAACCTGCTGGGGAATGCGCTGCGCTACTCGCCGAAGGGCAGTGTCATCGTCATCGAGGTCGGGTCCGATGGCGGTCGGGCTCGATTGACGATCGCCGATCAAGGCAAGGGCGTCGCGCCGGCCGATCAGGCACGCATCTTCGACAAGTTCGAGCGGGTCGATCCCAGCGAACCGGGCGGCAACGGCCTGGGTCTCTACATTGCCCGCCGGCTGGCGCGCGCGATGGATGGCGATCTGACGGTGGAGAGCGACGCCGGCGGGGGCGCGCGCTTTACGCTCAGCCTACCGGCGATAACGCCGCGCGAGTAGCACCAGCAGCAACCCGGCCACCGCCAGCGCCGCGCCGTAATCGGCCCAGACGCGCTGGCTGAGCATGAAGCTGGACGCCGGCCAGCGAATATACCCCAGACCCTGCCCGATCCACAGCGCCCCGATCAGCGCCATCGCGACGCCGACGATCGTCACGATTCGCCGCGCCCTCATCAGCGTTGATCGAGTGCAACGTACGGCCGCGCGGTCGGGCCGGTGTAGAGCTGACGCGGGCGGCCGATCTTCTGGTCGGGATCGGTGATCATCTCGTTCCACTGCGCCACCCAACCGACCGTGCGGGCAAGCGCAAACAGCGCGGTGAACATCGAGGTCGGGAAGCCGATCGCCGACAGGATCACGCCCGAGTAAAAATCGACGTTGGGGAACAGCTTCTTCTCGGCGAAGTAATCGTCCTTGAGCGCCAGCTCCTCCAGCTGGATCGCCACGTCGAACACGGGGTCGGAGACCTTCATCGCCGCGAATACCTCGCGCACGGTCTTCTGCATCACCGTCGCGCGCGGATCGTAGTTCTTGTACACCCGGTGACCGAAGCCCATCAGGCGGAACGGGTCATTCTTGTCCTTGGCGCGCGCGATGAACTCGGGGATCCGCTCGGGATGGCCGATCTCGCGCAACATGTTGAGCGCCGCCTCGTTGGCGCCGCCATGCGCAGGACCCCACAGGCACGCGATGCCGGCAGCGATGCACGCGAACGGGTTCGCTCCCGATGAGCCGGCGAGCCGCACCGTCGAGGTGGAGGCATTCTGCTCATGGTCGGCGTGGAGGATGAAGATACGGTCCATCGCGCGTTCGATGATCGGATCGACGACATAGGGCTCGGCGGGCACGCCGAACGTCATGCGCAGGAAATTGCCGGTGTAGCTCAACGAGTTGTCAGGGTAGAGGAACGGCTGCCCGACGCTGTATTTATACGCCATCGCGGCGATCGTCGGCATCTTGGCGATCAAACGGTGCGACGCGATCACGCGTTGCGCGGGATCGTGGATATCGGTGGAGTCGTGGTAAAAGGCGGAAAGCGCGCCGACCACGCCGCACATGATCGCCATCGGGTGCGCGTCGCGGCGAAACCCGCGAAAGAACTGCGCCAGTTGCTCGTTGACCATTGTGTGGCGGGTGATGGTGGTGGTGAACCGGTTCAACTCGGCCGCCGACGGCAGTTCGCCGTTGAGCAACAGGTAGCTGACCTCCATGAAGTTGGACTGTTCGGCCAGCTCGCCAATCGTGTAGCCGCGATGCAGCAGCACGCCCTCGTCGCCATCGATATAGGTCAGCGCCGACTGGCAGCTCGCCGTCGAAGTGAAGCCCGGATCATAGGTGAACATGCCCGTGTCGGCATAAAGTTTGCGGATGTCGACCACGTCCGGCCCGACCGAGCCGGACATCCGCTTATATCGATGATCGCCGAAGGAGACGGTGCCGTCGGTCATGCTGTCACTTCCTCAAAGCTGGCCTGGTCGGCAATGCGGTGAAGGCTTTCCTCGCGCCCGAGCAGCGCCAGGACGTCGAAGATGCCGGGCGACGTGCGTCGTCCGGTGAGCGCGGCGCGCAGCGGCTGGGCGGCCTGACCCAGCTTGAGCCCGGCTGCGTCCGCCACCTGCCGCACCGCAGCCTCAAGCGTACCCGTATCCCAGCTTGGCACCGCGTCAAGCGCCGCGTGCAGCCGGCCGAGCGTGGCGCGTGCTTCGCCCGCCAGCAGCGGTTCCGCGTCTGAGGCGATCGGCAGCGGGCGGGTCGCAAACAAAAAGGCGGCGCTGTCCGCCAACTCGTTGAGATTGGCCGCACGCGGCTTCAGCGAGGGCATCGCCCGCTGCAGCAGGTCGAGATCGTCGATGCCGACGCGCTTGGCGACCAGGGCCGCCAGCCGCGCGTCGCTCGCCTCACGGATGTAGTGGCCGTTGAGGTTTTCGAGCTTCTTCAGATCGAACCGCGCCGGGGACTTGCCCACCGCGGCAAGGTCGAACCACTGGACGGCCTGCTCGCGACTGATGATCTCGTCGTCGCCATGCCCCCAGCCGAGCCGCAGCAAGTAATTGTCGAGCGCTTCTGGCAGAATGCCGAGCTCGTCGCGATAGGCCTCCACGCCGACCGCACCGTGCCGCTTGGACAGCTTGCCGCCATCGGCACCGTGGATCATCGGCACGTGCGCGTACACCGGAACTGGCCAGTCCATCGCCCTGATGATCGGCAGCTGGCGGAAGGCGTTGTTGAGGTGATCGTCGCCCCGGATGACATGGGTCACGCCCATGTCGTGATCGTCGACCACGACGGCGAGCATGTAGGTCGGCGTGCCGTCCGACCGGAGCAGGACCAGGTCATCCAGCTCGGCATTCTGGACGGTCACGGCGCCCTGCACCTGATCGTCGATGGTCGTAGCACCTTCGCGCGGTGCCCGGAGGCGCACCACGAACGGCTGGTCGGCGGGGCCTTCGACACGGTCGCGCCACGGCGAGCGGATCCGCAGCGGCTTCTTGGCGGATTCGGCTTCGGCGCGCTGCGCGGCGATCTCGTCCGTCGTCATCCAGCAGCGATAGGCGTTGCCCGACCCGATCATGTGCGCCGCCACCTCGGCATGGCGGGTCATGCGGGCGAACTGGAACACCGCGTCACCGTCCCAATCAAGGCTTAGCCAACGCATCCCTTCCAGAATCGCGTCGATCGCCGGCTGCGTGGAGCGGGCGCGATCGGTGTCCTCGATGCGCAGCAGGAACCTGCCGCCATGATGACGCGCGAACAGCCAGTTGAACAACGCCGTGCGGGCGCCGCCCAGATGGAGAAACCCGGTCGGTGACGGTGCGAACCGTGTCACCACCTGCGCAGGCTCCACCAGAGACCCTGGGCCATCGATCTTGTCGGTTGCGCCCAAGCGCTGCTGCTCCCAAGCTGCGGATCATGGCCTCATCAGCCGCCGCCGCCGCTAGCATACGCCCCCCGTCGCGACAAACGGTGTGGCGACCGGGCGCGGCGGCGGAGCGATGGCTGGAAGCGGAGCGCGATCAGCTGCCGCTATGGCTGCCCGTGGCGTTGGGGGCGGGGATCGCGATCTGGTTCCTGTTGCCGGATTCGCGGGCGTGGACGGCGGCGGCGCTGACGCTGGTGGGGGTCGGGCTCGCGGCGGTGGCGCTGGGGCGGCACGGGCGACTGGCCCGCGCGGTCGGGACAGGCGCGCTGACGGCGGCGTTGGGGTTGGGACTGATCTGGTGGCGGGCGGAGCGGATCGCCTCTCGGGTGCTGGCAGGACCGACGGTCGCACGGTTCACGGCAACGGTCGACCGGGTGGAGCCGCTCGCGGCGCGCGGGCTGGTGCGGTTGACGCTGTTGCCGGCTGCCGATGCCACGGACGCACGGGAGCACGCGGTTGAGTTGCCACCGCGCGTGCGGGTCAATCTGGCCGAGGCGGACGTGCCGAAGAGCGTGGGGCAGGGTGCGATCATCAAGCTGCGCGCGCGGCTGATGCCGCCGCCGGCCGCGGCGGTGCCCGGTGCCTACGACTTCGCGCGGCAGGCGTGGTTCTGGGGCGTGGGCGGGACAGGCCGGGGCTTTGCGCCGGTCACGGTGGTGCAGGCCGCTGAGGGCGGCGGCGGGCTGCGCGCGGCGCTGTCGCGGCACATCGGCGAGCGGCTGCCCGGCAGCGAGGGCGGGATTGCCGCGGCGCTCGCGACGGGTGATGTCGGCGCCATAGGGCTGGAGGACGCCGAGGCGATGCGGCGCGCGGGGCTGGCGCATCTGCTGTCGGTCAGCGGGCTGCACATTACAGCCGTGATCGCGGCGACGTTCCTGCTCGTGCTGCGGCTGTTGGCGTTGAGCCCCTGGCTGGCGCTGCGGATACGGCTGCCGCTGGTGGCGGCGGTGGCGGGCGCGGTGGCGGCGATCGGCTACACGCTGCTGACCGGATCGCAGGTGCCGACCATCCGGTCATGCGTCGCGGCGCTGCTCGTACTGGCGGCGTTGGCGATGGGGCGCGAGGCAATGACGCTGCGGCTTGTCGCGACAGGTGCGCTGGTGGTGCTGTTGTTCCGGCCCGAGTCACTGGCCGGGCCGAGCTTTCAGCTTTCCTTCGCCGCGATCACCGCGATCGTCGCGCTGCACGAACACCCGCGGATGCGCGTGTTCCTCGAACCGCATGAGGAGGGGATCGCGCGGCGCGGGGGGCGGGCGCTGGTGTCGTTGCTGGCGACGGGGCTGGTGGTCGAGGTCGCGCTGATGCCGATTGCGGCGTACCATTTTCATCGCGCGGGGCTGTACGGAGCGCTCGCGAACATCGTCGCGATCCCGCTGACGACCTTTGTCATCATGCCGCTCGAGGCGGGTGCCTTGTTGCTCGACCTGATCGGGCTGGGAGCACCGCTCTGGTGGCTGGCCGGGGTGGCGTTGAGTGCGTTGCTGTGGCTCGCGCATGTCGTCGCCGCCGCGCCGGGGGCGGTGGCGGCATTGCCGGCGACGCCCGGTGGTGCGTTCGGGCTCATGGTCGGCGGCGGACTGTGGCTGGCGTTGTGGCGGACGCGCTGGCGGCGACTGGGCCTCGCGCCGCTCGCGTTCGGGGTCGGTTGGGCGCTCACGACGCCGGCGCCCGACCTGCTCGTGACGGGCGACGGACGGCACCTGGCGATCAGGATGGGAGACGGGCAGATGGCGCTGCTGCGTGACCGCGCGGGGGATTACACCCGAACGATGCTGGCGGAGAATAGCGGGGTGGCCGGCGAGCTGGCGCTGCTGCCCGACCAGGGCGAGGCACGGTGCAGCGCCGACCTGTGCATGGTCGACGTCCTGCGGGGAGGGCGAAGCTGGCGGGTGCTGGCGACCCGCAGCGGCTATCCCGTGCCGGCGCTCGAGCTGATCGCGGCGTGCCGACAGTCGGACATTGTTGTCAGCGAGCGCTGGCTGCCACGGGGCTGCCGCCCGCGGTGGCTAAAGCTTGATCGGCCTGTGCTGGCGGGAACCGGGGGCGTGGCGATCACCTTTGGGGATGCGCCCCGGGTAGTGACGGTGCTTCGAGCAGGAGATCGCCATCCGTGGAGAGTGCCACCAATGGTCGCCAGGCCCACACCGGCGTGGACGCCACGTCGCACGTCAAATCGCCGCAATGTGGGTCCCGGTGACGATTCGCGGCGACACCGAACTACCACCAGCAGCTGACCCAGGCAGGCGACGTCGCGCCGGCGTGTCAGTCGTACCGGCGCAGAATGCCCGAGAGCTTGCCCTGTATACGGACCTGATTGGGCGTATAACGCTGCGGGTCGTAGGAGCGGTTGGCCGGATCCAGCCGTACCATCGCGCCCTCGCGCCGGAAATATTTCAGCGTCGCTTCGACTTCGTCGATCAACGCGACGACGATCTCCCCGTCGCGGGCGACCTCCTGACGCTTTACCAGCGCATAGTCGCCATCGAGGATGCCCGCCTCGACCATCGAATCGCCGGCGACCTCCAGCGCGTAATGGTCGCCCTGGCCCAGCAACGCTGCGGGAACGGCAAGCATGGCGGAGCCTTCGAACGCCTCGATGGGGACGCCGGCAGCAATGCGGCCGTGCAACGGGATCTCGATGACATCGTTGGCGGGGGCCGGCGGCAGACTGCGAAGGTTTCGGGACACGGGCGACGACGCGCCCTTCTTCTCGGCACGCTCGGGCATGCGCAGCACTTCCAGCGCGCGGGCGCGGTTGGGCAGGCGGCGGATGAACTGGCGCTCTTCCAGCGCGGAGATGAGGCGATGGACCCCCGACTTTGACTTCAGCTCGAGCGCGTCCTTCATCTCCTCGAATGAGGGCGAGACGCCGGTGTCGGCAAGGCGGTCGTTGATGAAGCAGACGAGTTCGTGCTGCTTTCGCGTAAGCATCAGGCGGTCCTCCGTCGGGGAACAGACGCGGAACTGCTATGGAACAAAATGACCGCCGTCAAGTCCGCCGCCTAGGCGAGATCGATCAGCTCGACGTGATCGCCGGGTTGGGCTGCCGGAGCGTTCGGCGGTCGGATGACGAGGCAGGTCGAACGCGCGAGCGTCAGCAGCATCGAGCTGTCCTGAATAGCGGCCACATGGACGCGCCCGTCGCGTTCGATCCCGCGCAGATAATCCGCGCGAGCATTGTTGGCCGGCAGTATTTCACCCAGCACGCCCAGAGAAGTGCTGGGCAGCGGGTCGCTTGCGCCGGCGAGGTGGGCGATCATGGGGCGGACGAACAGGATGGCGGTCACGAATGCGGACACGGGGTTGCCGGGCAGGCCGAGCACCGTAGCGTCCCCCAACCGGCCAGCCATCATCGGCTTGCCGGGGCGCAGCGCCACGCGCCAGAAATCGATCGTCGCGCCGGCCGCTTCGAGCGCGGGGCGGACCAGGTCGTGGTCGCCCACCGACGCGCCGCCGGTGGTGACGAGGAGGTCGCATGCGACGTGGGCGAACGCATCGCGCTGGATGTCGAGGCGGTCAGGCAGGATGCCGAGATCGATCAGTTCAACGGGAAGATCGGCGAGCAAGGCCGCGAGCATCGCACGATTGGATTCGGGCAGGGCCGCGTCTGGCCCAGGTTGGCCAGGCTCGACCAGTTCGTCACCGGTCGAGGCGATCGCGACGCGGACCCTGCGGCGGACGGGCAACGCGCCATGGCCGGCCGTCGCGGCCACTGCCAGCCGGGCAGGCGTGATGCGCTCGCCGGCCGCGATCAGGCGATCGCCAGCCGTGAAATCGAGGCCGCGGCGGCGGGTGTTGCGGCCGACGTACGGTGGCCCCTCGCCTGCAAGGTGGAGCGTGTCGCCCTCGCGTCGTGCCTCTTCCTGCACCAGCACCGTGTCGGCGCCGTCCGGCATGGGCGCGCCGGTGAAAATGCGCGCTGCCTCGCCTGCGCTCACTGACGTGACGAGCGGCCGTCCCGCAGCGCTTTCGCCGACGACGCGCCACGGGCCGGGCAGGTCCGCGAAGCGCAGCGCGTAGCCGTCCATCGCCGACAGGTCGGCGGCGGGTTGCGTACGTTTGGCGGGGATATCGGCGGACGCCCAGCGTCCAGCGGCTTGGGCGAGGGAAGCGGTCTCCACGCCAACCGGCTCGGCCAGCGCGAACAGCCGGCGCTGCGCCTCCGCAATCGGCAGCAGCGGCTTGCTCACCCCTTGCGCACCTCGCCGCCCTCGTCGCGCAGCAGCCACGGGCGCAGCAGGCGCGAGACATTGGGGATGATGACCGTGGTCAGCACGACCGCATGATCAAGGAGGTGATCGCCAGCTGAACCGGGATGGCAAGGCCGCCCGCGAGCCATTTGACCGTCGTCGAGAGCAGGAGAATCAGCGGATACACGCACCCCCCAGGTCATCAGCACCACCTTCCAGCCGGGCGGGTCGGCACGCTGGGCAGCCGGAACCGCACCAGATCGCCGGTAGCAGCCTGGTGGTGCTGGATCGAGAAGGCATCGCCGTCGCGGCTCAGCGAGGTGAACGCCCCGGAGGCTTCCCAGGTCGCTAAATGCTCTTGCGTCTCGAAATGACAGATGAGGTGAACGAGCCCGCCGGGCTGCTCCAGCCGGACATCGGCGCGATGGCCCTGGGCCTGCCGTGCGGCGCCATCGAAGCGCGTCGCCCAGTCCTCAAATGCGTTCGCGCCGACTGCGGAGATGACGCGCGAGGTGATGGCGGTGGCAGGGCCGACGCTCATGCCGTCCAATTACCCGATGTGCCGCCGGTCTTCGTTAACACTTTAATGTCTTGCAAAACCATGTGTTTGTCGAGCGCCTTTGCCATATCGTAGATGGTCAGCAGCGCGACCGAGACGGCGGTGAGCGCCTCCATCTCGACGCCGGTTTTAGCATCGGTTGCACAGGTCGCGGTGGCCGTGATGGCACCGTCGCCAAGGCGAAGGTCGAGCGCGACGCGGGTGAGGGGGAGCGGATGGCAGAGCGGGATCAGGTCACTGGTGCGTTTGGCCGCCATGATCCCCGCTACGCGGGCGACGGCGAGAACGTCGCCTTTCTTCGCGGTGCCGGTGCGGATCGCGTCCAGCGCGAAGGCGGACATGGTGATGCGGCCGGTCGCGGTGGCTTCGCGTGCGGTGACAGCCTTTGCCCCGACATCGACCATGTGTGCGGCACCGGCGGCGTCGAGATGGGTGAGGTCAGCCATTCAGCAGCGCGCGCGTCGCGGCTTCTATCTCCGGCTGTCGCATCAGCGACTCCCCGACGAGAAAGCAGCGAATGCCGTGTTCCGCCGCTGCCATGAGGTCCGCATGCGTGGCGATGCCGCTTTCGGAGACCAGTGTGTAGCCGGCCGGCGCACGCGCGGCGATCTGCCACGCGCGGGTCGGATCGACGTGGAAGGTCTTTAGATCACGGTTGTTGATCCCAAGCAGGGAGGACTTCAGCCGCAGGGCGCGGTCGAGCTCGTGCTCGTCATGGACCTCAACCAGCACGTCCATGCCATAGTCGAGCGCCGCGGCCTCGATCTCCGCCATCTGCCCATCGTCGAGAGCGGCGACGATGATGAGGATCGCGTCCGCACCATGCTCGCGCGCCTCCGTGACCTGCCACGGGTCGACCATGAAGTCCTTGCGCAGTACCGGCAGATCGCAGGCGGCGCGCGCCTGAACGAGATAGTCGAGATGGCCTTGGAAAAAGGGCTCGTCGGTAAGCACGGACAGGCAGGCGGCACCGCCGGCGGCATAGGCGCTGGCATGCGCGGCGGGGTCGAAATCGGCGCGGATCAGGCCCTTGGACGGGCTGGCTTTTTTGATCTCGGCGATCAGGCCGAAACCGTCTTGTGCCTTGGCGTCGAGAGCGCGTTGAAAGCCGCGCGGCCCGCTCGGCGCAGGCAGGTCGCGGGGCGTCAGTCGCTTGCGATGGGCAACCTCCTCGCGCGTGGCGGCCAAGATTTCGGCGAGGCGATTATTCATGCCTCCACCCGTCTGTCATGCTGAACCTGTTTCAGCATCCACGCGTGAGCCGTCCCAGCCGCGACACGCCTCGGCTTGAGCGACTCGCATGGATGCTGAAACGAGTTCAGCATGACGGAGGCGCTGTCGCTCACCAGGCGATCCAGCGGTCGAGGAGGTCGTTGGCGGCACCTGAGTCGATCGCTTCCGCAGCGCGCGCAGCACCATCCGGCAGCCTCTCGCACGTACCCGCGAGCACGAGGGCGGCGGCGGCGTTGAGCAGCACGGCGTCACGATAGGCACCCGCCTCGCCGGAGAGCAGGTGACGCAACGCGATCGCATTGTCCGCAGGATCGCCGCCGCGGATCGCGCTGAGCGGTTGCCTAGGCAGCCCGGCGTCCTCCGGCACGATCCTCTTGGGCAGGTCGATGTCGCCGATACTCTCCGCGACGCTTGGGCCCGCGCAAGACAGCTCGTCCAGCCCTTCCTCACCCGACACGATCAGCGCGGCCTCGGTGCCGAGCAGCTGGAGCGCCTCGGCGTAGACGGGCGCATAGTCGGGCCTGGCGATGCCGATCAGCTGGCGGGTGACATGCGCGGGGTTAGCGAGCGGGCCCATCAGGTTGAAGATCGTCCGCCGGCCGAGCCGCTGGCGGATCGGCTGGATGCGCTTCATCGCCGGGTGGTGGTTGGCCGCGAACAGAAAGCAGATGCCCAGCGCGTGGAGCGTGTCCTCGGCCGCCGCGCCGGCACGCGTCATGTCGAGGCCAAGCGCCTCCAAGGTGTCCGCCGCGCCCGCCTTGGACGAGGCGGCGCGGTTGCCATGCTTGGCGACCGGCACGCCGCACGCCGCGACGACCAGCGCAACGGCGGTGGAGACGTTGAGCGTGTGATGCCCGTCACCACCCGTGCCGCAGACGTCGATCGCGCCGGGCGGCGCGGTGATCGGCAGCAGCCGTTCGCGCAGCGCGCGCGCCGCCTCGGCGATCTCGATCGAGGTCTCGCCACGCTCGGCAAGGTCGATCAAGAAGGTGGCGATCGCCTCCTCGGTCGCGCGGCCGTCGAGGATGTCGGCGAACGCCGCGTGTGCCGACTCGTGCGACAGCGGCGTTGCGGGCGAGGGAAGGAGCGCGACCGTTGTCATCGCTTTCCCCTCCCGCTTGCGGGAGCGGTTAGGGGAAGGCCCGTTCGATGGAGCCCTGAGCGGGACATGCCCACCCCCGACCCCTCTCGCGAGCGGAGCAGAATGGTCATGCCAACTCCTTGACCGGCATCCTGGCGATCCGCAGGAAATTGGCGAGCATCGCGTGGCCATGCTCGGTCGCGATCGACTCCGGATGGAACTGCACACCGTGGATCGGCAGCGTCGCGTGGCGGAAGCCCATCACCGCGCCATCGTCCGCGCGCGCGTTTATCAGCAGCGGCTCTGGCACGTCATTGACGATCAACGAATGGTAGCGTGTGGCGGTGAAGGGTGACGGCAGGCCCTCGAACAGTCCGGTGCCGTCGTGATGCACCGGCGAGGTCTTGCCGTGCATCAGGTGCCCGCGCTCGACCCGCCCGCCGAAGTACTGGCCGATCGCCTGATGGCCCAGGCACACGCCCAGCAGCGGCCGCTCCTCCCTCACGCAGGCGGCGACGAGATCGAGGCTGACACCGGCGTCGTCGGGGGTCTTGGGCCCCGGCGAGATCAGGAACGCACCGGCGCCCGAGGACAGCGCCTGACCCGCCGACATGGCGTCATTGCGCACGACCTCGACCGCCGCACCGAGCTCCTGGAAATAATGCACGAGGTTCCAGGTGAAGCTGTCGTAATTGTCGATGACGAGAAGCTTGGCGGCCGAGGGCATGGCCGCGCTGTAGCGAGCAGGGGTCCGCTTGCAAGCCGCGAGGGCGCGGCTTAGCTCCCCAGCCGATGCCGTGGTGGAGAAGATCGGAGCCGCGCAGGCTCACGGTGGGCGAGCTGCGCGCCGCCGGCGATGTGTTCGGCGACGCGATCGACTGGCACCGGGTGCGGTTGTACGCGCGGCCATTCGTCTGGCTGCAACCCCGCGGTACCGCGACCTCGCCCAACGGCGCGGTCTACTTCCATGCGGTCGATCACTGTCCCGACTTCTCGGTCGAGTGGCGGGGCATGGCGTGGCTGATCCACGAGCTGACGCATGTGTGGCAGCACCAGAGCGGACAATGGGTGATCCCGCGCGGGCTGTGGGAGCGGCGCTATCGCTATGGCGTGATCGACCCTGGCCGTCCGCTGGAGCGCTGGGGGATCGAACAGCAGGCGGCGATCGTCGAGGACTGGTACCGGCTGACGCAGGGGCAGATGCCGTGGCGCGGGAGTGGGTCGGTGGCCGACTATCGCGCGGTCATCCCGTTCCTGCCGGTGGGAGCGAACGGATGGGTAGCGCGTTGACGGCGAAAGGAGTCGTACCCATGCTTCGTCTCGCCCTGATCGCTGCCTTGACCGCCGCGCCGTCATTGGCGGCGGCGCAGGAGGGCACGCCACCCGAGCGCATCCGCAACGTCCAGGTCGCCAAGGGTCAGACCTGTCCAAAGGGTGCGCCCGGTGAAGTCGTGGTCTGCTCGACGCTGGAAGATCCGTTCCGCATCCCCAGCGCGCTACGCGACACCGGGCCGATCGCCTCGGCGCGACAGAGCTGGGTCAACCGCGCCGCCGACATCGACCAGACCAGCAAGATCGCCGGTGGTCTGCCCGACACCTGCTCGCCGATCGGCACAGGCGGGCAGTCGGGCTGCTTTCAGGCGAACGCCAGGGCGTGGGCTGCGGAGAGGCGGGCGGCGGCGAACGGGCAGGCGACCGAATAGCCGGGCGCTACTGACCCCAACCCGCGTCACCTGCACGCGCGACGGCATCGCGCGCGGCCGCGAGGATCGCACCCGCCTTGGCCTCGCATTCGCGCTGTTCGGATGCGGGGTCGCTGTCGGCGACGATGCCGGCGCCTGCCTGGGCGTTGATGACCCCGTCCTTCACCACGGCGGTGCGCAGGACGATGCACGAGTCCATCGACCCGTCCGGCGAGAAATAACCGACGCCGCCAGCGTACGCACCACGGCGTTCCGGTTCCAGTTCGGCGATGATCTCGCAGGCGCGGACCTTCGGCGCGCCCGACACCGTGCCGGCGGGAAAGCCGGCGAACAGGGCATCGAGCGCGTCGCGGCCGGGCGCGAGCTCGGCGACGACGTTCGAGACGATGTGCATGACATGGCTGTACAGCTCGACGCCATAGCTGTCGGTGACGCGCACGCTGCCCGGCACCGCGGCGCGGCCGGCGTCGTTGCGGCCGAGGTCGAGCAGCATCAGGTGTTCCGCGAGCTCCTTGGGATCGGCGAGCAGTTCGGCGCGGTTCGCCTCGTCCTCCACCGCCGTAGCTCCGCGCGGGCGCGTGCCGGCGATCGGGCGGACGGTGATGGCGCCGTCGCGCACACGGACGAGGATTTCCGGGCTCGAACCGATCAGGGCGAAACCGGGCAGATCGAGATGGTAGAGGAAGGGCGACGGATTGATGCGCCGGAGCGACCGGTACAGCTCGAACGGCGGCAGGGTAAAGG
This sequence comes from Sphingomonas bacterium, assembly GCF_028292945.1. Classification (GTDB taxonomy): domain Bacteria; phylum Pseudomonadota; class Alphaproteobacteria; order Sphingomonadales; family Sphingomonadaceae; genus Sphingomonas. The sequence continues at coordinate 35,656 of NZ_JAQGLJ010000029.1, forward strand.
GCGCGGTGAAGCGCTGCGCGAGGACGACCTGAAAGATGTCGCCGGCGACGATATAGTCCTTCGCGCGCGCAACCATCGCGCGATAACGCTCCGGGGGCAGCACGTTCGTGAAACGCAGCTCCGCCGGCTCCGCACGCGCGGGGGGTGGGAGCGGCGTGGCGGTCAGGCGCGCGGCGGTGGCGTCGAGTCGCTCTTGCCCCTCCGCCACGATCGCGGCCGGATCGCGTGCGGGATCGGGCCAGGCGGGGGCGACGAGGTAGAGCGCGTCGGCGAGGCGGTCGAACACCAACACCACTGTTGGTCGCACGAACAGCATGTCGGGCAGGCCGAGCGGGTCGGCGGCGGGCTGGGGTAGTCGCTCGACAAGCCCGATCGCCTCATAGCCGAAATACCCGACCAGACACGCCAGCGCGCGGGGAAGCTCGGGGGGCACGTCGGCGCGGCACTCGGCGACCAGCCCACGGAGCGCGGCGAGCGTCGGACCAGCCGGTTCGAAGGCATCACGGTCGCTCCCCCACCGGCGGTTGATCTCGGCACGATCTCCGTGCGCGCGGAACACCAGGTCGGGCGCGAGGCCGATCAGGCTGTGGCGGCCGCGAGTCGCGCCGCCCTCCACCGATTCGAGCAGGAAGTCGCCGCGGCCAGGCTCGATCAGCTTCAGCGCGGCGGCGACCGGCGTCTCGGTGTCGGCGACCTGCCGCCGCCAGATCAGCGCGGGACGGCCCGCCGCGAGCGCGGCGACCGCCTCAGTTTCCTGCGGCACCCTGTCCGGTCAGCTGCTTCTTGAGGCGGTCGACCGCGGCCTTGTCGGTGGTGGAACCGACGACCTTCTGCGCGGCACGCGCGAACTGTTCGGCATATTCGCGTCCGATCAGCTGTCCGAACGCCTGCCGGATCGCGGCGACGCGGGGCTGATCACGCGACGAGTCACCCGGCTGGATGCGTTCGAGCTTGACTACCGCCCAGCCGCCATTGCTGGGCGCCTCAAGGAGCTTGGCCGTGCCTGGCGCCATCGCAAACATCAGCGCCAGCGGCGCGCGGCCGGGGCCTTGCTGACGATCCATGTCCTCGCGACTGGCGACCAGCGGCTTGGGCCCGTCCGTGCGCAAGCCCGATGCTGCCCAGGCCTGCTGCATCGACGCCCCGCCGTTGACGCGCGCGAGCAATTGCTGCGCGATGCGGCGCGCGGCGATGCGGGCACGATCGCCGGCGAGATCGCGAGACACCTGCTCGCGAATGGCGGCGAGGGCCCGCGGCGCTGCGGGGATGATGCGGGCAAGGGCGACCACGGCAAAGCTGCCGTCCTCACCGGTCTGCACCAGCTGCGGATCGTCGCCCTCGTTCATGTCGAACGCAGCCTGCACCAACGGCGCGAGCGCGGCGTCGGGCGCGGCAGGACGATCCGGATCGACGCCCGAGGCGATCAGGGCGGGGCTCGTCTGCGCCTGCAAGTTCCGATCCTTGATCAGCTCGTCAAACGTCGCGTTGTCACCCAGCGCGTCCTCGATCGCGTCACGCTGCGCCTCCAGCGCGTCCGCCGTCTTGCGGATGGTCAGCGCTGCTGCGATTTCGTCGCGCGCCTGTCCAAGGCTCCGGCCGGCGACCTGGCGCACGTCCTCAACCGCCGCGACGGCGAAGCCGATCCCGCCGCGAACAGGGCCGACCACCGCCCCCTTGCTCGCCGCGAAAACCGCGTCCGCCAGTGCAGGCGAGGTCTCACTTGCCAGGGCAGCCTTGGTCAGTGACGTCTTGGTGGAGCTGGTCAGGCCGGCGGCCGTGGCGGCCTGCACCAGTGGCGTGCCGGAGCGGACACGCGCGGCGAGCCGATCCGCCCCCGCCTTGTCCAGCACCACCACCTGCGTGATCGTGCGCCGTTCGGTGGGTGCGTATCTGGCGCGATCGGTCGCATAGGCCTGCGCGATTTCGGCCTCGGTCGGAACCGCGGCGGCGCGGACCTGATCCAGCGTGATGCGTGCGAAGCGGAACTGGCGGCGCTCCGGGATCGTGTAGCGCGCAAGGTTGCGGCTGTAGAAGGTCTGAAGCTCGGCGGCGGTGGGAACCGGGCCGGCGGGGGCTGCGCTGGTCGGCACGAACGCGATCACGCCGGCACGCCGTTCGAGCGACAGGTTGGCATAGGGCATCGCGAGCTGGAGCGGCACCGGCTGGCGCTCGACCAGCCGCCCGGTCAGCGCAGTCGCCAGCGCGTCGCGCGCGATGTCCTCGCGCACGCCCTTCTCGGTCAAGTTTCGCTGCGCGAGCAGCTGGCGAAAGATGGTCGGGTCGAACTGTCCGTTGGGGCCTTGCAGACCCGGCAACGATGCGATCTGGCCGTCGATCGCACGCTTGGACACCACCATGCCCTGGGTGCGGGCGAACTCTTCCAGCGCGAGGCCGCTGGTCAGTCGGGTGAGCGACGCATCGAAGCCGCCACCCGCGATGAACTGCGCCATGTCCAGCGTCGGCTGTTGTTGACGGTAGGCCTCCATCTCGCCCTGCACACGCTGGCCGAACTCGGCGCCTGTCACCTGCTTGTCGCCGACGGAGACCAGGCCGTCCGCGCCCGCGACGGTCCCCATCCCCTGCGAGCGGATGTTGGACACATCGCCCGCGGCGAATGCGAACGCGATCATCGCCAGAAAAGCGAAGACGATGATCAGGCCGATCTTGGATTTGGTCAGGCGGCGAAAGAAGGCGAGCATGCGCGGGGTCCTAGGGGAGGGGCGGCACCGCATCAAGCTTGTGCCGGATGGCGGGCGCGCTATCGGCAGGGCGCAAGGAGAAGGTGATGCGACGCAAGCTGGTGGCGGGCAATTGGAAGATGAACGGGCTGAGCACCGACCTTGCCGAACTGGACGCCATAGCGGCGGCGGCGAAAGTCACCCAATGCGATGTCGCCATAGCTGTTCCGGCGACGTTGATTCTACTGGCCGCCAAGCGCGTGGTCGACTCTCCCGTGATGATCGGTGCGCAGGACGTTCATTCAGCAGAGAAGGGCGCGCATACAGGGTGCCTGTCGGCGGCGATGCTGAATGACGTTAACGCCAGCTTCACGCTCGTTGGACACAGCGAACGGCGTGCAGATCAGGGTGAGACAAGCGCGGATGTCAAAGCCAAGGCTGAAGCTGCGCGAGACCTTCTTTCGGTGATCTTATGCATTGGCGAGACGCTTGCGGAGCGAGACGCGGGTCGAGCCGAGGAGATCGTGACTACGCAGCTTGAAGCGTCTTTGCCAAAGGGGGCAGCGGCCAACTGGCTTTCAGTCGCGTACGAGCCGGTCTGGGCGATCGGCACCGGGCGGACGCCGACGGTCGCGGACGTGACCGCGATGCATGGCGCGATCCGGGCGAAGCTGCGTGGACTGATCGGAGGCGAGGCGGATGCGGTGCGCCTTCTGTACGGCGGATCGGTGACTGCGGAGAACGCGGCGGCGCTGCTGAGCGCCGGTGATGTGGACGGCGCTCTGGTTGGTGGCGCGAGCCTGACGGCGGCCAAGTTCGTGCCGATCATCGAGGCGGCTGCTGCGGCCTAACTCCCACTCCCGCTTGCGGGAGAGGGAGATCAGCGCGAGTATCGCTCCTTCAGCACCTGATACGCCGCCCGGACGCCGAACGCGTCGCCGCCTTTCGGCCTTCCCGCCTTTGCCGCCGGTCGCCAGGCGAACACGTCCATGTGCGCCCATGCCACCCCGGCGGGCACGAAGCGGCGCAGGAACAGAGCGGCGGTGATCGCGCCGGCCATGCCGCCCTCGGGGGCGTTCTGCAGGTCGGCGATGTCGGATTTCAGTCCGTCGTCATAGCCGTCCCATAGCGGCAGCCGCCACAGCGGGTCGTGCAGCGCCGTTCCGGCCGCGAGCAACGCGTTCGCGAGCGCATCGTCGTTGCTGAACAACGGCGGCAGGTCCGGGCCGAGTGCCACGCGTGCGGCACCGGTCAGCGTCGCGAAATCGAGGATCAGCTCGGGCTTGCCCTCGCCCGCCTTGGTGAGCGCGTCGCCGAGGATCAGCCGGCCCTCGGCATCGGTATTGGTGTTCTCCACCGTCAACCCGGCGCGAGTGCGCAGCACGTCGCCCGGGCGGAAGGCGTTGCTGCCAATGCTGTTCTCCACCGCCGGAATCAGCAGATGCAGTCGAACGGGTAGCCGCGCCGCCATGACCAGGCTCGCCAGCGCCAGCGCATGCGCGGCCCCGCCCATGTCCTTCTTCATCAGCCGCATCCCCGCCGACGGCTTGATGTCGAGCCCGCCGGTATCGAACGTGACGCCCTTGCCGACGATCGCCACGCCGGGGTGCGACGGGTCACCCCATTCGAGCTCGATCAGCCGCGGGTGGCGATCCTTGCTCGCCGCCTGCCCGACCGCGTGGATCATGGGATAGCCGCTCGCCAGCGCGTCGCCGCGCGTGACGGTCATCGTCGCGCCATGCGCCTTGGCGAGGCTGTCGGTGGCGGCCTCCAGTTCGGCGGGTCCGCAGTCGGACGCGGGCGTGTTGACGAGGTCGCGGACCAGCGCGGTCGCCTCTGCGAGCCGTACCGTCTCCGCCAGCCGCGCGGCGTCGGGGGTGAGCAGCACGCGCGCGCCGCCCTCGGCGGGCTTGCGATAGCGTTCGAAGCGATGTTGGCCGAGCAGCCAGCCCAGCGCGCCCGCACCCGTAACGCCGTCGGCGAGCCGATAGGTGCCAGCTGGCAAAAAGGCGCTCATCGACGCGAACCGCCACGGCGAGCTGACCGGCTCGTCGCACACCAGCAGCGCCGACCAGTCGTCGGGCCCGTCGCCGGGCAGGATTACCTTGTTGCCAGGTTTGCCTGTCAATCCGTGTGCGGCGAGGGTAGCGCGGGCGCGGGGCGGCTGCTTGACGAGCCAGTCGGCCCAGTTGTCGGGCGCGATAACCTCGACAAGGCGCGCGGGCTGACCGCGGTCGGGTTGCAGCAGGTCGGACAGGTCAATCACGAGGCGGGCTGCACGATGAACTGCTCGTAGCGGCCGTTTGGACCGGGCTCGGTATAGGTGATGATGCGCAGGCGGCGGGTGGGATAGGTGACCACATAGTTGCGATTGACGAAGCCGCCGCGCAACCGCGCCGGTCGCGCCAGCTCGAAGCCTACAGGCCGGCCGAGCGCGGACAGGCTGGTCCGGTAATCGGCGAGCGTGACCGGCTTGAAAAAGTAACGCGCGTTTTCGGTCAGCGCCGCGCGGTTCGGCGCGCCCGCGACCAGGCTGTCGAACATGCCACGCGCGCGGGCGGTCATTGCGCCGTCGTCTGCGGTCGCCGCGGAGGCGGGTAGGACGATGCCGGTCAGCCCGGCGGCGATGGCGGAGGCGGCGTTGGAAAAGTCACCGTTGATGATGACCGTGATCGCCACCTTGTCGTCCGGATAGACGAAGTTCTGCGTGAGGAAGCCGACCGCCGCGCCATCGTGACCGACGAAGCGCCGCCCGTCGCGCTTGGTCGAGAACACGCCCAGCGCGTAGCCCGTGTCGGTGCCGTCACTGAGCGGTACGACCTTCTCCTGCTCAGCCCAGTCCTCGGCCGGCAGCAGTGCGCGGTTCAGGCGCGCGATGTTCCACCGGGCGAGGTCGGCGGCCGACATCGCGAGGTGCCCGGTCGCGTACATCCAGCCGCTCGCCGGCAGCTGCGCGACGCGCACCGGCCCGAGCGCATGGCGTTCATAGCCCTGCGCAAAGCCGCGACCGACGGCCAGGTCGTGATCGACGGCGCGGATTCCGAGGGGGCGGAACAGCCGCTCGTGCATGAAGGCCATCAACGGCTGACCGGCCGCCTTCTCGGCGATCATTCCGGCGACGGTGTAGCCCGTATTGGAATATTGCCACTGCGCGCCCGGTGCGAAGTCGAGCGGCTTGCCGGCCCAGCGCTCGACGATGCCGCGCGGCGCGATCGGCCGCTCCATCGCAGCGAAGCTGTAATCCTGCGGCCAGTAGTCCTGCAGGCCGGCGGTGTGCGACAGCAGCTGCCGGATGGTGATCCGCTCGCCGCCGGTGACGCCGGGCAGGTGCCTGGCCACCGGATCGTCCAGCGATAGCTTGCCCTCGTTTTCCAGCAGCAGCAGCGCGGCGGTGGTGAACTGCTTGGACACGGACGCGATCGGCTGCGGCAGGTTCGGATCGGGCGCGTTGCAGCGTTCGCATTGCTTGCCCCAAGCCTTGGCGAGCACGATGCGACCGCCGCGAACGATCGCGACCGACGCGGACGGGACGCCCGTCTCGCGCAGCGTTTCGGTGACGACCTTGTCGACGCGCGCGAGTTCGGCCGGGGTGAGAGGTTGGGCGACGGCGGGGGTGGCCAACAGGGCGAGCGAAGCGAGGAGCGGGCGGAGCATGACGCCATCGAAGCAGAACCGCCCCGCCTTGTCATCCCCGCGCAAGCGGGGATCCACCTCCCGCCCTCGCGAGGTGGCGAGATGGATTCCCGCTTTCGCGGGAATGACAAGGGTCAGGCCGGCACGCCGAACAGGTCGTGTTCGTCGGCATCCTCGATTAGAACAGGCACGATGTCGCCGGGCGACAGATGCGCGGCGTCGCGGAGCAGGACCTGGCCGTCGATCTCGGGCGCGTCGGCCTGACTGCGGCCGGTGGCGCCCTCGTCGCCGACCTCGTCGATGATGACGGACAGGGTTCGTCCGATCTTCGCCTGCAACTTCGCCGCCGAAATCGCGGCAGTACGCTCCATGACGCGGGCGTAGCGCTCTTCCTTCAGCGCCTCCGGCACATGGTCCGGCAGGTCGTTGGCGGCGGCGCCGGCGACGGGCTCGAAGCGGAACGCGCCGACACGGTCGAGCTGCGCCTCGTCGAGCCAGTCGAGCAGATACTGGAAGTCCGCTTCGGTCTCGCCGGGGAAGCCGACCACGAACGACGAGCGGATCGCGATGTCGGGGCAGATGCTTCGCCAGGTGCGCAGCCGCTCCAGCACCTTGGCCTCATTGGCGGGGCGGCGCATGCGCTTCAGCACCGAGGGGCTGGCGTGCTGGAACGGGATGTCGAGATAGGGGAGCACCAGACCCTCGGCCATCAGCGGGATGACGCTGTCGACGTGCGGGTAGGGGTAAACATAGTGTAGCCGCACCCAGGGCGCGATGCGGCCGAGCTCGCGGGCGAGGTCGGTCATGTGGGGCACGACCTCGCGGCCCTTCCACTGGCGCGGCTCGCGGCGGATGTCGACGCCGTAGGCGCTGGTGTCCTGACTGATCACGAGCAACTCGCGCGTGCCGGCGGCGACCAGCTTTTCCGCCTCGCGCAGGATGGCGTCGGGGCGGCGGCTGACGAGATCGCCGCGCAACGAAGGGATGATGCAGAAGGCGCAGCGGTGATTGCAGCCCTCCGAGATCTTCAGATAGCTGTAGTGGCGCGGCGTCAGCTTGAGGTCGGTGTCCTCGACCGAGCCGCCGGGCACGAGATCGAGATAGGGCGAGCGCGTCACGGGCGCGGCGGCGTGGACTGCGCCGACGACCTGCTCGTACTGGTGCGCGCCGGTGACGGCGAGCACGCTGGGAAAGCGGGCGCGGATGACGTCGGCTTCCTTG